>JACQUW010000020.1 GCA_016210115.1 Deltaproteobacteria bacterium
AATCATCGCCGCCACAAACAAAATTACCGAGGGCGAAAGCGTGGCAAGAGCGGCCAGAGCGGGACCGGGACAGAATCCGGCGAGGCCCCAACCAAGGCCGAAAATTGCCGCGCCGCTGATTAAAGGCACATCGATCTTCGTTTTGGTCGGGATGCCGAATGTGCCGCCAAACAATGGACGCGACCGGCGCAAGATCAGCGTAAATCCGGGCAAAGTCACGGAGAGCGCCCCTGCCATGACAAACAGCAGTGTCGCATCCCAGTCACCGGCTATGTCCAAAAATCCAATGACTCGCGCCGGATCGATCATCTCCGAAACAGCAAGTCCGAGGCCGAAAATAGACCCGCTCACAAATGCGCTAATAACGGCTTTCATGAGAGCAGATGCCGCGAAAAGAACACCGTGATTACAGCAATGACGATGAATGTAAGCGTAGCCGATAGCGAACGGGGCGACCTTCGCGCCAAACCGCAAACTCCATGTCCGGACGTGCACCCGGAGCCAATGCGGCTACCGAATCCAACCAGCAATCCGGCAATGATCAGCCATTGACCTTCAGCCTGCAAGTGCACCGGTAACCCACCCCGCGCCAACGCATACACCTCAGCCCCCGCGATAAGACCTAGCACGAATGCCACGCGCCACCAGCGCTTCCCCGGCCTGCTGCCGCTCACCAGGCCAGCGAGGATTCCGGATACGCCCGCGATGCGACCATTAAGAGCAAGCAAAATTAAACTGGCAAAGCCGATCAGCCCGCCACCTATAAAGCCGCCGATGAGGTTCCCTTCCGCCATATTGTTCTTTCCATGATGTGGCTTTCATCGTCAAGGGCATCCCGGCGGACGATGAATATTCCCCGAGATAACTCCGCCGCCACAGGTCCGCGTCTCGTTCGCTCCGAGCCTTTGTTGCCGCCCTTCCAACAGCTCATAATTAGCTAAAAATATTGGCAAACGCATTGAATCAACAAGGATAATACTGCGCAGATTTTTTGTTGTTAGCATACTGCGTACCAAGGAGCAAACCTCAGTTTTATAGAGCCAACAGGCTACGGATGAGATTTTATGCATCCTATGTTCGCTGAGCAACATCTAAGTTTTGAGGGCGGCCTTAGATGGCCGAATAAAGATAATGGGATCTAAACCTTGCGTGGAGAACCGTGTATCTTTTAACTCTTTGGTAAGACCGTTAACGGGAAAACAATTTGTGGGACCAATAGCTATGAACCAAAAGCGGGCGAGCGCTGAAGCAAAAAGACTTGAAGAAGACAGAGAACGTTTGAAAAATTGGAAGCGTTGGGGCCCTTATCTGTCGGAGCGGCAGTGGGGAACTGTGCGCGAGGACTATTCGCCCTACGGGACAAGCTGGGATTACTTCCCCCATGACCACGCGCGCAGCCGCGCTTATCGTTGGGGAGAAGACGGGATCGCGGGAATCTCCGACCGTCATCAGTTTATCTGCTTCGCCCTCGCTTTGTGGAATCGCCGCGATCCCATCCTTAAAGAGCGGCTCTTCGGTCTCACGGGCAACGAAGGAAACCATGGCGAAGACGTAAAAGAATATTACTTCTATCTCGATTCAACGCCGACGCATTCGTATATGAAATACCTCTACAAGTATCCCCAACAGGCCTACCCTTACTCTCAATTGGCAGAGGAAAACCGGCGGCGCGGGCGAAGCGCCCTGGAATTCGAGCTTATCGACACAGGCGTCTTTAATGAGGACCGTTACTTCGATGTTTTCGTGGAATACGCGAAGGCGGCTCCGGACGACATCTTGATCTTACTCCACGCAACCAACCGCGGCCCGGAAACAGCGGTCCTGCACCTCTTACCGACCCTGTGGTTTCGCAATACCTGGTCCTGGGGTCTCGACGAGCGGCGGCCCCGGCTGCGGCGCTCAGATGCCATGGAACAGATGGCCACCATCGAAATCCAGCACCACTACTATGGTCACCGCTGGCTTTATTGCGAGGGCCAGCCGGAGCTTCTTTTCACGGAAAACGAAAGCAACAACCGGCGTCTTTTCGGCCTGGATAATATCTCTCGCTACGTCAAGGACGGGATCAACGATTACCTGGTAAGCGGCGTCAAGGAGGCTGTGAATCCCGCGGGAACCGGCACGAAGGCAGCAGCTCACTATCGTCTGATGCTGGACTCGGGAGAGACAACTACTTTGAGGCTGCGTCTGACCGAAGCTCAGCCCGTCTCCGTAACACGGGATCCCCTCTCCAGCGACTTTGACCGAATTTTGTCCGACCGCCGCAAAGAAGCGGACGAGTTCTACGACTCGGTCATTTCTCAAGGCTGCTCTCCGGATCACCGGAACATCATGCGCCAGGCGCTGGCTGGCCTCCTCTGGAGCAAGCAGTTTTATCATTATGATGTCGGCCGTTGGCTGCGAGGAGATGCGGGCGGCTCCGAACCGCCGGCACAGAGAACTTATGGCCGGAACAAAGAATGGACTCACCTATACAATGCTGACATCGTTTCGATGCCGGATAAATGGGAGTATCCGTGGTTTGCGGCCTGGGACCTGGCGTTTCATTGCATCCCGCTGGCACTTGTCGATTCCGAATTTGCCAAAGAGCAGCTTACGCTTCTCCTGCGCGAATGGTACATGCATCCAAACGGACAGCTGCCGGCCTACGAATGGGCTTTTGGCGACGTGAATCCGCCCGTTCACGCCTGGGCGGCCTGGAGGGTCTACAAACTCGAGAAGAAGCGCCGCGGCATCGCCGACCGAAAGTTTTTGGAGCGAGTTTTTCACAAGCTCTTGCTGAACTTCACCTGGTGGGTCAACCGCAAGGATGCCGAAGGAAGAAACATCTTCCAGGGCGGATTCCTCGGCCTTGACAATATCGGTGTCTTCGATCGAAGCGCTCCTCTTCCGACGGGTGGACATATCGAGCAGTCGGACGCCACCAGCTGGATGGGAATGTACTGCCTGAACATGCTGGCAATCGCGCTTGAGCTCGCGGCCGAGAACTCAGCTTATGAGGATGTCGCGAGCAAGTTTTTTGAGCACTTTGTCTACATCTGCCGCGCCATGAACGATATCGGGGGTGAGGGAATCGAGTTGTGGAATCCTCACGACGGATTCTATTACGACGTGCTGCATCTCCCGGACGGGCGGCATTTTCCACTCAAGGTGCGCTCCATGGTCGGGCTGATCCCGTTGTTTGCGGTTGAAACCCTCGACTCAGACATCGTGGACAGGCTTCCCGGATTCAAGCGCCGCATGCAATGGTTTATCGAAAACCGCCCCGAACTAAGCGAGCACATCGAGACCGAGACTACGGACGATTTGCGAGTGCGGCGATTTCTATCGCTGGTCAACCGTCACCGGCTCAAAAAAGTGCTGCGCTACATGCTCGATGAGAGAGAATTTCTTTCTCCCTACGGGATCCGCGCGCTCTCGCGCATACACGAGAGTCGGCCCTACATCCTGCCGCTCAATGGAACGGAGCACCGGGTGAGCTATGAACCCGCGGAGTCCAGCACGGGCCTGTTTGGCGGCAACTCCAACTGGCGCGGTCCCGTATGGTTCCCCGTCAACTTCCTCCTGATAGAGTCCCTGCAGAAGTTTCACTTTTATCTAGGCGACAGCTATACAGTCGAATGTCCCACCGGCTCAGGTACTCAAATGAGCCTCTGGGACGTCGCCGGAGAGATCTCCCGGCGTCTGATGGCGATTTTCACGCGCCAACCTGACGGCCGCCGGCCGGTCTTCGGCGGAACGGAAAAGTTCCAGTGGGATCCGCACTGGCGTGACCTGATCCCGTTTCATGAGTATTTTCACGGCGATAATGGAGCCGGAATCGGCGCCAGTCACCAAACCGGCTGGACGGCCCTGGTAGCGAAGCTGATCCAGCAATACGGGGAATGATCGAGGTGTCATAGATTGGCTCAGACCTCTACGTGTTTGCTACGCTGGGAGGCGCGAACTTTCGACGTCATGGCAACAAGGCGGTTTGAACCGCCCATGGCGAGCAGGGAACTTCGAAAGGCCCTTTCTCGTTTATTGGTTAGGATGGCAAACGATACGGTTCTAGCCCGGACGCTCTTACCGGCTCTCACTTGCTCACGCGGTTCATTGTCGCCAACAAATCGGGCAACGAAATAAAATGATCTCTCTTGTTTACCGTCACAACCGGATCACCCGCCTCACTCATTGGGTAAATGCTCTATCCCTAGTAATTCTTTTCATGAGCGGGCTGCAAATTTTCAATGCTTATCCGAATCTTCACTGGGGAAGCAAGGCTGAGCCGGATGAGGCGTTCTTTTCTATTTACGCCGCAAACGACGAGGGCGCTATTCGCGGTTATACTCAAATCTTTGGGCTTCGGGCTGAGACCACCGGATTTTTGGGCGTCCAGCAAACCGAAATGGGCCCTTTCCCCAGGGCTTTTCCGAGCTGGCTCACCATCCCCGGATTTTTCTGGCTTGCCGGCGGACGAAGGTGGCATTTCTTTTTTGCCTGGGTGTTCGTCGCCAATGGAGTCTTGTATTTCTTCTTCAACCTCGCCAACGGTCATTTGCGGAAATTTCTTCTGACTCCCCGGGATGCGCGCGAGCTTTTTCCGATGATCCTCTACTATCTCCGGCTACGCAGGGAGTCCCCCCAACTAGGAGAATACAACCCACTCCAAAAGGCGGCCTATACGGGAATTTTTTTGCTCCTTACTCCCCTCATTATTTTTTCCGGGATGGCTATGTCCCCGCAGTTGGATGTTGCCTTCAACTCGCTGCCGGCGGCTTTCGGCGGGAGGCAATCGGCCAGGAGCATCCATTTTGTCCTCACGTTTCTTTTCGCGCTTTTTACCTTCGGCCATATTTTCATGGTGATAACGACCGGCGCAGTCAATAACATGCGCTCGATCATAACGGGATGGTACAGAGAAAAGACGGCCGTGCCACCGGAAATTCCAAAGGCCGCTCCTGAAGAGGCGACAAATCCATCTTCGGTTCAGGCGGAAGCGACCTCCGAGAATGCCGGTACGGAAACGGCACAGGCTGAAACTCCCAGGCGAGAATCTTTAGAGCCGATGACTCCCCCGAACGATGCGCCGGTGCAAACGTCCCGGGCGGAAACGGCAGAGGAGAGCGGCAAAGATGGAGAAAAATAGCTCTGTGATTTCACGGCGGAAGATTCTTTTGGGCGCGCTGCAGGGGACAGGGCTTTTCTTCCTGTCCGGCTGTGAAAACGTTTTCAACAAGCTCCACCAGAATCAAAAGGTCCTTTCACTTTTGGAGTCGGTTGAAGGCGGGAACCGGCGGTTGCTGCGTTTTCTTACAGGGAGAAACAAGCTGGCCCAAGAATTCGGTGAACAGGATATTTCCCGATACTTCAAAGCGAACGGGAATCCCCCTCCCGTCACGATGGAGTACCTGATCGACGCCGCCGCCGGGTGGCCGTTCTGGAAGTTACAGATCGGCGGTTTGGTAAACCAGCCTGCGGCGTTATCACTGGAAGAACTTAAAGCGCTTCCCGCCAGAACGCAGATCACGCGCCATGACTGTGTGGAAGGGTGGAGCGCGATAGCGAAATGGAAGGGCGTGCCCCTGAAGCAAATCCTCGAACGGGTGCAGCCCCTTCCGGAGGCGCGATACGTCGTCTTTTACTGTATGGACACCGATTCCTCGGGCGACTATTTCTACGAAAGCATTGATTTCCACGACGTCCTTCACCCGCAGACGATCCTGGCCTACGAGATGAACGACCGCCCCTTGCCCATCGAGCACGGCGCCCCGCTGCGCCTGCGCGTAGAGACCCAGTTAGGCTACAAGATGGCAAAATACATCCACAGAGTCGAGTTCGTTTCCAGCTATCAGACCATCGCTAAGGGCAGAGGCGGCTACTGGGAAGATCAGGGATACGAGTGGTACGCGGGAATCTAGGCGAGACTCCACTCTCATAAGTCACGGCTCATCCTTCATCCATTGGGCTTATCGAACCGTCCCGTAGCGAGCCCGCGCAGTGTGTGCGAGTTTCGCACAACGGTTGATTTTAATGCACACAAGTTCCCGCCGATCGCTCCCTTCATCTTCGTAAGTCGCTGAAATTCCTCGCCTGCATCGATGCTAGACTGATCAGTTTTGGCATAAGGCTTGCTCAATTCGCCCTACTGAAAATTGGCCACGTAAAAAACCCGTACGAACCATTTAGCTCAGCGCCTTCGGCATTCTGCGGTTCCAGCAACTTTAGGATGTTGATCCGTCGTTCGTGTGTCGAGCGCCTGTGGTCGGACTGAAAGTCTCAAAATGCATTTGAGATTCCACGCGCTTCTCAAAAGATTATTACTTTACTCCGACTCGAAAGTGATCGGTCTAATTTCAGTTCTATTCATTACTTTATCTGTGACCACTCAGTCTAGCGAAGCTCAAAATGGAGATACTCAGATAGAAAAAGGCAAGACGCTCATCCGTGAACTGGGGTGTGTCGCTTGCCACGAGATAAGAGGACACGAGACTACTGTAAGGGAAGAAGCTCCCCACCTTACTTTTCAAGGCGAGATCGTGCAGCCAGGCTGGTTGTTTGATTTCCTCAAAAGACCTCACTCCATCAGGCCTGCGATCAAAGCACGCATGCCGGACTTTAGACTCAGCGACAGAGAGGTCTTCGCGATTACCCAATACCTTGGCACTTTATTGGATGGTCAACCTCCCGTAGCGCAGGAATACCGTTATCCGAGAAAGATTCTCCCCGGCGAAACAGAAGCAGCCAAAAAGCTCATCTCGAAGGACTACTTCAACTGCTTCAATTGCCACGTTTTGGGAGATACCAAGCCGGCGGGAAAACCGGAGGAATGGGCCCCCGATCTGGCAAAGGTAAGATCAAGAATCAAGCCGGATTTTCTTTTCAAATGGCTGCAAAATCCCCCCAAATATCGTCCCGGAACCAAGATGCCGGCGATTTTTCCGGATAAGGACTCCGGTCCGGACGACATCCTCGGCGGAGACGAGCTAAAACAATCGGCTGTCGTGAGGGATTATGTGGTGAGCCTGGGAAAACCTGAAAAACTCTCCGCCTACGCTGATGCCGCGGCCGGCTATAAGGAGGTCACGCCAGCAGAAGGGAGGGCGTTGGTGAAAAGCCTGAACTGCACAGGTTGCCATGAAATGGCGGTCCTTCCTGAAGGAAGACTTGTGGGGCCCAATTTAAGTTTCGAGGGGAGCCGCGTGCAAAAAGAGTGGCTTGCTAATTTCCTGCGCGCTCCTTTCACGATCAAGCCTGAGTACGGGCTGCTGGGAAATCCCACCCGAATGCCGACTTTTCAATTCAGCGAAGAAGAACTGAACGCCGTGGTCGAATACATAACGCAAATCCTGGTGGACAGGCAGGCAGACCAGGAAGGCCCGATCGATTTCGCGCTGGCAAAGAAGGGACAGAAGCTATTTCGCGAAAAGACCTGCGATAACTGCCATCGGATCGGCTCCAAGGCGGGAGGTATTGGACCCGATCTGACCGACGCCGGGAAAAGATTGCGTCCGGGATGGACCATCAACTTCATTCAAAGACCCGAGCACTACCTCAATACGCGGATGCCAAATCTGAAGATATCTCCCGAGGAGGCCAGGGCATTGGCGGCCTATGTTTTGGGCCCGAAGAATTAGATATGCGAATTCGGCAAAAAACTTGGCTTCTGGCGGTTTCCGCCCTCACTCTTTGGCTTGTGCTCACCGGAACGTTTGAGGCCGCCGTTGCGCAGGAAAAGTCCTGCCTTGGCTGCCATGGGAATCTCGCACAGCAACGCTATGTCCACGGTCCCGTTGCCGCCGGCGAGTGCGTGCGCTGCCATGAGCCTGTAGACAAGGAAACGATGTACGACGCCCGAAAGCATCGCTTCAAACTCGCGCGAGAGGAAAGAGAACTCTGCTATCTCTGCCACGAGAGACGACTGGACGCGCAGAAGGTCGTCCACGGCCCGGTTCGATTCGGGCTGTGCACCGCCTGCCACGATCCCCATCAATCGCCCTACCGGTACCGGCTGAAAGCCAGCCCTCCGAGCAAGCTCTGCTTCCAGTGCCATATTAACGATAAAGCGATCGATAAGGAGGTTCACGGCCCGGTTGCTGTCGGAGATTGCGTCGCCTGCCATGATCCCCACAGCTCGCCTTATCAGTACCGCTTGATCGCCCAAGGCCAGAATCTATGCTTCACGTGCCACACGGAAAAGAAAGAAGAGTTTCTGTCGAAAAGATTCGGGCATCCGCCCGCGGCCCTTAACTGTTCGAACTGCCACGATCCCCACACCTCTCCCAACCCATTGCGCCTGAACAACTCAGTGCCGCACCTCTGCTTCGGTTGCCATCCGGAGAAAAGAGACCACATTCGCAGCGTGAAAACCGAGCACGATGCCTACAAAATCGAAAAAAAATGTCTGAACTGTCACGACCCCCATTACACGAATTTTCCCAAGCAACTTAAGGCGGCTCCCGCCGATCTTTGCCTCTCCTGCCATAATAAAGAGCTGGAAACACCGACAGGAAAAATCATGAACATGAAGAAGTGGCTGGACGGGAACCGGGATTGGCACGGGCCGATCCGCCAGAAGGATTGCCCGGGCTGTCACAATCCCCATGGCACCGACAATATGCGCATTTTAAAGCGGCCTTATCCCAGAGAATTCTACACGCCGTTTGCTCAAGAGAAATACGGTCTTTGCTTCGGGTGCCATGAGCGGACTCTCGTCCTCGACCGCTTCACTACGACGCTCACCAATTTCCGCAACGGAGACGAGAACCTCCACTTTCGTCATGTCAACCAAACAGCCAAAGGGAGAACCTGCCGGGCCTGCCACGAGGTGCATGCGAGTAACAACCCGAAGCATATTCGCGATTCCGTTCCATACGGCGCATGGAGTCTTCCCACTAATTATGTGAAATACAGGAACGGAGGGAAATGTTCCCCTGGCTGTCATGTGCCGCGAGGCTACAGCCGGGCGAAAAAGGTTCAAAACCCAATCGAGTATGAAAAATTTAATCCCGATCAGTCGTAAGATCACGCGAGCTTTTGCCCTTTGGCTGGGCATTTCATGCCTTGCTTCGCCCGCCTTCGCTCTTGAGGGGCTGCAGATCGGCATGACCGCGCCGTTGGTCAAGCTCAAGGATCTCCAGGGTAAAGAGGTGGCGCTGGCCGATCAGCGGGATGCGAACGCGGTAGTCGTGGTTTTTTGGGCAACCTGGAGCGACAACTCCGCTCCAATGCTCGAGAGACTGGAGCGACTTTATCGAAAGCATAAAAGGGAAAAGCTGAGAATACTGGCGGTCAACGTGGAAAAGCAGCAGCCCGACGCCGAGGATCTCGCCCAGATCAAGAAAATCGTTTCGCGGTTGGGCCTTAGCTTTTCGGTGCTTATGGATGAAGGACTCAAAACCTTCCGCGAGTACGGCGTGGTGGCCGTCCCCTCAACCGCGGTGCTCGATCGAGAAGGAGTCATTCGCGGCGAGATGGCCTCTTTTCCCCTGGCACAAAGGGAGGAGTTGTTTGATCTGATCGAGGCATTGGCCGAAAAACGCGAGATAGCAAGGAAAGAAGAGAAGAAAGGCTATCAGCCCGTCCCGCGGGCTGTGCGCTATTATAATCTGGCGCGCGCGATGGTCAGCCGGGGAATGTCGGACGCCGTGGATGAGAATCTCAAAAAGTCGATATCGGCCGACCCTAATTTCGTTCTCCCGCTGCTTCTCCTTGCCAAATTGTATCGGGAAAGGGCTGAAACGGAAGAGAGCATCGAGTTTCGAGGAACAGCCGTGGTGACCGCAACTTTCAAGGCGGAAAAAGAAAAATATTTGAAACAAGCTGCCGAACTTGTGGGAAAGGCGCTTGTGCTGGCGCCTCAAAGCGCCTCCGTGCTGATGGAAGACGCTCTGGTCCTTATTGCCGTCGGAAAAAGAGACGTGGCCAGGCAAAAGCTCCTGGAGGCGATCAAGACAGAAACCTCCTATACCCCGGCGCATTTCCTTTTGGCGTCGCTTCGGGTGCGCGAGGGAAGGCTTAAAGAAGGCGAAACGGAATTTCAAAAGGCGCTCCAGCTGAATCCATTGGATCATCAAGCGTACCTTGCAATGGCGGCCGCCTATGAAGAAAAAGGCATGGAGAAGAATGCGGTCGAGTTCTACAAGAAGGTTCACGAGATGCTCTATAAAGAAAGAGAGCTTTTCCCCTTGTCTTATGGGCGTTAACAACAGAATAGACCTGCGCGCAGTTCTGATTGCGATCGTCATGCTGGCGATTGCGGCCGGCGTGTCCGGCTCTTTCGGCGCAGAGCAGCCCGGTCTGGACGATTGGGCAAAAATCTTGGCTGATGGGAAGCTCCGCTCCGAGCCTCGCGTAGAGGCAGCGAGAAAGCTCGGCGAAGCGAAGAATTCAAAATACCTCGAGGTTCTGACCGAAGCGCTGAACGACAGCAACAAGGCGATCCGCTGGACCGCGGCCGAAGCCTTATGGGAACTCGGGGACAAGAGGGCTGTCCCCGCCCTGATCAAATATCTCGAGAAGGGAGAAGCCTACGAGTGGGGCAAAGTAGTCACCATGAACACCCTCGCCTCGTTTAAAGATCCTCAGGCGATTGGTCCCCTCACTCGGGTACTGGAAAGTCCGAACCCTTTCTTGCGCCGTTCAGCGGCGGTGGCGCTCTTTACCATAGGAGACGATAGAGCAATCCCGGCGCTCATCGGGCTTCTGAAAGACGAGCAAGGATTTATTCAGCGTATCGCGCAGAATTTCCTGGTCGAAATGACAAAAGATAAAGTGAACGGCGAGACTCCCATGGGATATGACGAATGGGCCATGTGGTATAAGGCCAACTCCCATCGTCTGAAAATCGACGGCGCGAAATGATACCAGCGAGAACTGCTTTACTGCTGATGATTGGTTTTATGATTTTGGCTGGCGCGGACGCGGCGCCAGGATCGTATCGCTGGCGTGGAATTGAGGTCCACAACTCCACACCGGAGGACGCAAAAAAAGCTCTTGGAACGCCCACACAGGAATATCGAGAGCAGCTCCTTTATGAAAATCAGGTGTTCGACCCGGCCGATGCCAACGGTCAGCATATCAGGCTCAATACGGTAGTGCTCAACATCGGGGTAAAGGGAGTTATTGAGTCGATCTTTATCTCACCCGAGTGGGGAACCACTGATCAAGACGTTCGGGCTTTCTTCGGCAAGGGCAAAAAGACAACCTACAAGAGGTTTCTCTCAACGATGGGCGAGATCAAAGTCGGCGCGGGGACCAGACCTAACGAAAAACTTCACTACGTAGATCTTGATTCTCCCTGCGAGGTTTTTCCGCAGTCGCGAGTCCTTATGCTTTACCACCGGCAGGATGTGGTCTCGGGAAATTACTTATTGCAGTTCATCCTCTTCTATTAAGGAGTCTGTATGGCTCGGCTTGGCGCTTCTGTCTTCCTGTTTATCCTCCTCCTGTTCTCCTATGAAATTTCGCATGCCTTTCGCTCTGTCCCGGTCGGAAGTCCCCTTCCTGCTACGACCGTGAAAGATCTGAACGGTCGCGAGGTCAACCTTGCTTTCGGGCCGCGTCCGGTGGTGCTCTATTTCTGGCGTCCCAATCAGGAGTTTAGCCTAGATGGGCTCAAAGACCTCGAACAAATCAAGAACGACTTTTCTAAAAACGGGGTGGAGATCCTTGCGGTGGCGGAAGGAGGCACCACCGCATCTGACGCGCAAGCGTCAATCAAAAAACTCCGGCTTTCGTATCCGGTCTATCTGGATGCCGAGCGCAAGATTGAGGAAAAGATTGGTATCATCGTCTTTCCAAGCACCGGGATCGTCCGAGGCGGCCAGCTCAGATTTTATTTGCCGAGCCGAAACAGCAACTACCGGCAGATTATTCAGGCGCGCCTGAGGGTGGATCTCGACCTCTTGAGCGAGAAGGATTTCGAGCAACAGATGAAACAGATCGGCGAAGAGCTGGGAGGTGAACAAACCAGGGCCCAAGACCATTTCAAAACGGGTGTCCGCCTCTCCAGACAGGGAAAAGCAAAGGACGCGCTGGCGGAGTTAAACCAGGCCTTATCCCTCGATCCCCAATTGATTGATGCCCATTTGACCCTGGGTTACGCGTATCTGGATCTGGAGGACCCGCATAATGCGCAGAGGGAGTTCGAGCTGGTTCTGAAGCGCCATACCGCCTCGCCGGGAGCGAAATTGGGCCTGGGCATCTCAGCAGCCCGTCTTGGCGACCTGGATAAGGGAATCGAGATCCTGCAAGCCGCGGTGCAGATCAACCCCGACCCAGTCCAGGGTTACTATGAGCTCGGGAAGGCTTACGAAAAGAAAGGTAATCTCAAAGAGGCGATGCATGCCTACAAATGGGCCGTCAGAAAGCTTCTGCAGGGCAGGCGATAACACCCGGCGCGTCAAGTCCTGGCAAACCGGGCTCCTCTCCGCCATTCTTATTCTATGGCACGTCCCCCATCTAATGGCCGAGACAGTGGTCCTGCGATCAGGCAAACAGGTCGAGATCATCGACGGCGCCGTACCCAACAAAATCGCTGAGGAGGTGCTCCGCGAAGCATCGGAATGGCTCAAGAAAGGGAGGCTCGATTATGCCGGTGAATATTGGCAGCTCCTCGCGGAAAAGGCGAAAGGCGCTCCGGCGTCGCGCGCCAGGGCGGAACGTAAAAGAATAGCTCCCATTGAATTCGGAAGCTTCGTCCTGCTCAGGAACAACAAGACTCTTAAGGGAAGGCTTAAGGCTAATCTCCGCGCCGACCTTCTCGGACTGGAAGGCAAGGAAGAAATCCCGGTCTGGCAAATCGAGGAAATTGTCGCGGAATACCATCCGGGATTTAGCCAGGTGAGCAAGACCTTTTACCCTCTGACGCTTCTGGAGATTAAATTTCGCGGCAAGAAGCTCAAATCTTCGCGGCTGGGGGCAGAAATCGAGTTCACAATCGAGAAGGGGGACGGTTCTACGGATACGGCCCGTCTCGGGAAAGATTACGAGATCCTGCGGCCCTCGGATCTCGGCGGGCAAATTGATGCCCTAACCCTGGACCGAATCATGAAAATCGTCGTCTTCCCCGCGCTCAAGCAAATCGATTGATTCGAAAGGATCCGCTACGCCAGCCGTCCATATCACCCGAATCGCATCGGGCAGGGGAATGCTTAAGGAGGGGGGAGGCCGTAAAATTGTACGGCTAATTCTTTTCTTTCTCCTCCTGTTTCATGGCCATGGTAAGGCTTCCGATGATCCGGCATTCACGCTTCTCCATCCTCCGCAGCGATCCACCTTTACTGGGACGGGTCTGGTCCACCTGGTTGTGGAAGTGAGCAAAGCCGCGCATCTCTCCGTCCGCTTGAACGGCAAAGTTCAGGGGAAGCCCAGAGTCACGGAAAGAACTTACCACTACACGCTTCGCCTGGATTTCGGTTCTAACAAGGTCGAGGTGGAAGCCGTGGAGGAGAAAAAAATACTGGCAAAAGAAACCCGCGAGCTCTTCTTTTTTTCCGTCATCGCCAAAGAAAAAGAAATCCCCCCGGGATTTGTCCAGATTCCTTTTCACGAAACGAAAAAGGCTCCGAAGAAATGCGTCGCCTGCCACATACTGGAGCCGCAAAAAACAGACCGGGCGCCCGCCTCGCCCAGCGAATCGTCGTGCCACGTCTGCCACAAAGGTTTGCTTCAGTTCAGACAGGTGCACGGGCCGGCGGCGCTGTGGAACTGTCTCGCATGTCATAATCCCGAGACATCTCCGGCCAGATATGCCACGCCCGTCCCGGTCCGTGACCTATGCTATCGCTGTCACACGGATCAGAAGGATTATTTTTTCTCCAGCCCTTATCAGCACGGGCCAACAGCGACCGGGATGTGCACGATCTGTCATAACCCGCACGCCAGCGATAATGAATTCTGGTTGAAAAAACCGCCGTGGGATCTCTGCACAACCTGCCACACCGAAAAGGCCTCCGGTCGTCATGTGATTGCCTGGGGGCCTTCCGGCGACACCCATCCAACCCGAGGTCGGCCGGATCCGATGAAACCCGAAAGGGAGTTCAGTTGCCGGAGCTGCCACAATCCCCACGCCTCCAAGGCTCCAAAACTATGGAATTTCAATGCCACCACGTACATGCAACTCTGCCAGACCTGCCATAACAAGTAAGCCGATTCCAGAGTCCCCGTGGCGAACGCGGTCGTGCCAGTGGATGTTCAGATGCTTTTACTCTGTTGCGTCGCTTCTAATCGTCCTCTTGGCCGGCTGTGGGCCGACGCAGGGCTGGGATGAAATCCGGCGCGAACCGAATGCCGGATCAACATTTGCGAAATTCAGAAAGTTGGCAGAGGCCGGCGATGCGAACAGTCAGAATCTAATCGGGTTCATGTTCTACTTCGGTGAAGGCGCCCCACACGATCGGCGCGCGGCCCATCGATGGTTTCACCTGGCGGCGGAACACGGGAACAAGACTGCCCAGGTTAATCTCGCGATCATGCATTATCTCGGAGAGGGTGTTCCGAAGGATCTTACGCAGGCGGAGAGATACTTTCGTTTGGCCAAAAAAGACGGCTTACCGCTTGTGGGTGTGCCCGTAAGTCGTGACGCGACCGACACACTTGCCGAGCTGGCGGAGCGCGCCGCTATGCGACCATCGAATTTCGACGTTCCCGGGGAATCGACGTACGCGACGTTCTGTGCCGGTTGCCACGGGCTGAACGGCATTGCCGCTTATGAAGGATCACCGTCGTTTGCTCTGGCTGAGCGACTGGAAAAAACTGACGCGCAGCTCCTACGAACAATTACGGAGGGCCATGGAGTCATGCCGGCATGGAAAGACAAGCTCACGGCGCAAGCGCTGACTGACGCGCTCGGATTCGTACGAACTCTGCCGTTGCAGTATCAGAATGGAATTGCCCAGGTCCTGCGGACTCCCCCTTCGCTCTATTTCTTGTTCGGACCGATGAGTACAGACGCCACTGGGTTGGATCAGGACTACCCACACTAGACCTCGAGTTGGAATTTAGAGTCCTCTTTC
Source organism: Deltaproteobacteria bacterium (assembly GCA_016210115.1). Classification (GTDB taxonomy): domain Bacteria; phylum Desulfobacterota; class Binatia; order UBA9968; family UBA9968; genus JACQUW01. The sequence goes on from JACQUW010000020.1 coordinate 14,997, forward strand.
GGTAAGTGCGATGCCTTAAAGATTATGGCAGGCGGAGCAGAGCCGCGATCCGGCATTGCTCATAACGAGCTTCGAATCGTGCTCTGAATCGGGATAATGGCAAGTGAGGCAGACGATCTGCCCATCCTTGAGATGTACAGTCGGGTCTAAAGCTCCGAGCGGCTTGAGTTTGGTTGGGCTTTGCATCTGGGCGGTTATATAGCTGCTGCCGACGGTATGACCCTGGTGAATTTGTGTCGCTAAGATGCCGTCGTGGCAATCGAGACAGTAGATGGATGTTTGGTTTAGAACAAGTTCGGTGCTCGCGACTGGATCGAAAGCCAGACACCACAGCGGCCAAAGCAGAAGCAGAGCAGCTGTCAGTGATCGAAGTGGCGTGGACATTAGAGACCTTGACCAGCGGCTGCCAGCACTCTAGCGGAGCAATTTGAGACTCTGCAGATAAGCGACCAGATCCTCCATGTCACGGTCAAAAAGGGTGACGGGCGGTCTATGATCGCTCATCAGATGCTGCCGATAAGCCTCCGGGAGCCTCCTAGTCTCACCTATTCGCGAGAGATCCGGTCCAATTTTGCCTCCTTTGCCTTCGATCATATGACAGGAGCCGCAACCGTTTTGTTGGTAAACCATCTCACCGCGCCTCTGATCGCCTTTCGTAAAACCGAACGGCGACTGCGGGAATTCGGGCGGCACCAGGGGTGTAGGCGATTTCTTGCGCTCGGCGCCCCAAGCGCTGAGTGCGCCGGTGATCAATAAGATGATTAGCAGCGACTGCAAAACTTTCATTGTTAAGGCCTCCATTTCGCAGATTAGTAAAGGGGCGTTGCGGTATTTTTACTCAGCTGAGCTTCGGTTTCTGCCCCTGGCTTGACCTCCACCGGATAGAGCCAGAAGTAATTGCTGTCCGTGCCGCGGATCTCGAAGCGGGCAGACAGAAGATAACGCCCCGGCGCGAGCCCCTCAAACCGGAACTTTCCTTCGCTATCAGTTTTAGTCTTCTTGAGAGTGCTTTTCGCCACCAGGACATTCACATCCTTCTCGTACTCAGACCGAAGCCTCTCGAATGCATCCGACTCGCGCTTGAGCAGATCACGCTTCTCCTTCACCTTCTCCTTCCCGACGGCCCTTCGGGCTTCAGCGTGAGCCTTCACAGCGGCGGCCTCCCGCGCTTGTATCTTGGCGACCCGGTCCTCCTTTAGATCCGCAACCCCCTTCTCCAGGGCACCGTGACTTTTGAGCAACGAGACCTCCACGCCGTTTGCTACCATGACGTCGAAGGAGAGGTCTCCAGGGTAGCTGACGTACAGTAGCCCGCTGATCGACCCCTCCGGCTCTCCCGCGGGGGTTTCGCTTACACCAAAAGCTACAAGGAAAACGCCGAGCGCCATGAAACAATACATCCGGCTCCAATAGTGGGTCATGATCTCCTTCTCCTGCTAGGGTAAGTCGCCCGATGGCGGGCAGTAAAACGCTTTTTTTCCGCCTGACCCCGATTCTCCGGCCATAATAGCGCCTCCCCCTACTCCTCCGCTCGAGCTATGGCACTCGAGAAAACATTGGCGCTTCTTTGTTGTGGTATCGAACCACCACTCCGGCCGAGAACGGCCGCCGATGGGGCGGATGTTCGGGTGGAAATTAACTAATCTGGTCGGAGTGCCCGAGGGTGGCGCGCACGGGACACCGGACGAAACGTTACAGCTCAAGACACCGTTGATGCGGTACTGCGTATTCGTCTGCTCTTGATTGCTGTGGACATTGTAATGACAGCTTTTGCAAATCGCGCGCGCCTTATCAATTCGGTCAATCAGATGGATGTAGTGAAGATTTCCCTTCCTCTGGCCATCACAGCTGGAATCTCTTCTTTCATCGTCGAAGTTTGTCTGGGCCCCTCCGCCAAAGCTGCTCGACGTAACCAGCTTGCCCGCGTCGTGACAGCGGAAGCAAAGGTTGAAATTAGAAGAGCTCCACACTGAAGGCCCCGGAAGCGCATTTGAATAGTTGGCCCGGCGAATGCTCCCGTACGTCGAGCCGTGAGGGCCCACTGGCGAATCCGGTCCCGTACCGTAGCTCGGGACACGGCCCAAAGTATTCTCATAGGCGTTGCTGTTGTGGCAGTCTGTGCATTTGATGACCGCATTGGTGCTCAGGCCGATTGTACCAGCGCTGAGCTGGGCATTCAGGTTAGCGGAGGTGTTGCGCCCGGGACCGCCCACCGGATGAAAAGCGCTGTTGCTGGTCTGAAATTCAGTTCTCTTGTTGCTCGGCGCGGCGCCGCTCGGCAACGTTGCTGTGCCAATCACAGTCGAATAGGTGTCCCCGTGACAGCGGAGGCAGATCGGATACTGTCTTGTACTGGCGACCCCATCGGCTGGCGCTGGATCATTGATGACGTTTTCGACGATATTTCCGCTAAGGTCGATGCCGCGCATTCCCTCCGTCCGATTCGTCTTCTTCACCCGATGGGGATTGTGGCAGTCCGGGCATTCCACATGCTTGGTATCGGTGAAGCGGGGATCGGGAGCGGCCACGCCCGGGCTAAGCAGCACCCTTTCCGGGAGGCCCGCAGGCGGAGTCGTAATAAACATGGGCTTATGGCCTGCATAGGTTGCGACGGGGTGTTTCCAGGTTTTATTTTTAAACTCGTTTTCAATATTTGGGGCAATTCCTCCGGCTGTCGACGCCTTATGGCAGAGATAGCAGGTCTCTTCGATCGCCGATTGCCCACTGATGGCGGCATTCCGAAGGAGCCGCTCTGCGCCCTGCGTCGTGTGCGGGGTATGGCAAGCGAAGCAGGAGTGATCGCGAACCTGTTCAGTCGTCTGATTTTTCGGCCAGAAAAATGTGTCCGATTCATGTGTGCTCCCCAACCATCCCGGCTTCTGATGACACGTGAGGCAAAGATTATCCGCTTGCCCTTTGGGGTTTTTGCGAAGAAATTTCGCAAACTCTATGGAGTGGGGATCGTGACAGGTGGTGCATTGGACCGAATCATGAACGCTCGGATTTGTTCCCGGGTAGAGTCTGATCCTGCCGTTGAGGGTGGTCGGATCGGCCAGTTCGCCGTCGGCTGCCTTCACGGTCTGATCGAAAATCATCGACACGGGATGATCGTTCAAGAGATTGGTTCCGAGAAGCGTCGTGCCGCTCGGCATTACTCCTCCCGGCCCCGTTCCACTCATCTGAACGGTAGCCGATTGGCCTCTGATATTCCTAACCGCTCCAATGGCGATGGTTCCGTCATGACAGGAAAGGCAAAGCTTGGAGTAGCCGTTCGGCTGGCCAACCGCCGCCTGCAGGGAAGGGCTGTCATACGGCACGTAGTTTGCCGAGGAAAACTCGCGGTTCCAAAGCGGCGGCGAAACCGGGTTGGCATTGTGAGGCGTATGACAGAAAACGCAGACCTCGGTTTCGGATCCCGCTTTGACCGGCCCGGGCCCGCTTACCGAAAGGTTGTGTTTGGTACCCAATATGCCGCCGCCCACCTGCGCGAGAGCCCGTCCGGAAACGAGGAGCACGAAAGAGAGAAAGATCCAAATTTGGGTCCGGCTCCGAGACACTGGATTACCTCGCGTCCCGGAGAAACTGAAACACCTGTACGCGGCTATTGTAAGAATCCGCCACGTAAATTTGGTCTTTGGAATCAACAAACAGCCCCGTAGCAAGCCAGAACTCGCCGCGGCCCTCGCCGGCGCTTCCAAAAGTCAGGAGCAGCCGGCCTTCCCGATCAAAAACGTTCACCACGTCGTAAAGTCCTTCCACAAGATAGATGTGTCCTTCGGAATCCACGCCGATTCCTTTCGGGCGGGGGAGATCACCGACCGCATCTCCCAATCGGCCAAAACTCTTGCGGAATGCGCCATCCGGCTCAAAGATCTGAACCCTGAAGTTCAGCGCGTCAGTCACGTACACTGTTCCTTCTCGGTCGATTGCGACGTTGGTAGGAAAGTTCAAGCGCCCGTTTTCCGCGCCGCGCCCTCCAAATGAAAAGCTCAGCTTCCCTTGGGTGTCATAGACCAGGACCTCATGCCTGACCACGTCGACGACATAGAGGAGATTATTTTTCGGGTTGAACGCCAGCCCTGCGGGCCGCTTAAGACCTTCGGTGATGGCCCAAATGACCTTGCCGGCGCGATCGAACGCGATAATGCTTTGCGCTTCGGCATCCGAGACGTAGAGTTTTCCCTCCCGATCGACGGCCACTCCCAGGGGAAATTGAAATTCGCGCCGCCCGGCGCCGCGAATCGATGAGTACTTCTGTCCCCGCAGGTCGAAAACATGAATGATCCGGAGCGCGGAATCCGCTATATAGAGTCTCCCCTCGCCATCCGCGCTCACCCCGTACGGCTGCCGTATTCGTTCTTCGCTCTTGCCGAAAACAAACTCGACGATTTTGCCAAAAAATGATTTGGTGATCCCGAGATCTTCGGGCGTGGCGATGCTTCTCGAGTACTGGATTTTCGGGTCTTCCGGAGGGAGCGGCCAAACCAGCACCGGCTCCACGCCACGCAACTCCTTTGGGACCCCCTGTGAGCTGGCACACGCCGATGTAAGCAGCAAAGACAAACAAATCAGCCGCATCGCGTCGAGGTGAACTTGGTATTTGCAGGAACTGCTCTTCACGCCGTTTTTCATAGCAAGGCTAAAAACCCAACCTGAACGCCCTGGAGACGCTCAGCCGAATCGAATTATTCAAAGTAGGCGAGCCGAATATGGAATTTCGTTCGAAGCGGTGCTCGATGCCCACGATCGCCGCGCCCACGCGGTAGCTGAACTGGCTTCGGAGCTGAAGCCGGTTCTGGTCGGCGGCCGTAGAATTTTCCCATGTGCCGTCGAAATCGAGTGTCGGCGTCCCCGGCCTCGGGATAATGTAACCGAGATGCAGATTTCCACGCATGGTGGTTCCGGAAGTGTCTCGCTCGTTGTTCCACTGAACGGCGCCGATGAGATCGATCGTGAGATTAAAAAGCGGCCGGTAGGAAACGCCCGCGCCTACGTTCGTGGTCAGACGATCGGCGGACGAGAGGTTTTCCGAGTCGGATGAGCGAAGCTTTTCGGTTAAGAAATCCGCGAAGGAACGAATAAAAAACTGGGGCGTCACCGCCATGTCGGCTTTGCCGGCGATAAACTGGCGGGTGCTGCGGCTAATTCCTGTTTGCAAGCCCAGGAAATAATCGCCCGAGAGACGCAGCGGTTCAAGCGACCGGCTGACCGCGCCGAGGTGGAATTGCTGAGTGGTTGCCGGCCGGCCGACCTCAGTCTGGTAAGAGAGCGCGAGGGCATAGTCGGAAGCAATAGCGACCGGCCGAAAATACGAGATCGCCGTGCTGCCTCCTCCGCTCCACGCAAAACCGGTCCCGTCATCGGAGCCGAAACCCTTCTGCGCAATTGCGGAAGTAAAAGTGTTGGCCTGGAGCCAGGGCTGAGGAAAAAAACTTTTTGACAGCGCGCCGCTCAGGCTGAGAGAGGAATCTTGTTCATCGCCCGATTTATTGGACCTATAGGCGATGCTTGCGGTCCGCCGCAGCGTAGGGTCCGGCCGGTTCTCGATCGCGTACGATGAGCCCATGACGAGTTGGTTACCTTCCAAAAAGGCGTCGTTCACGGATCGGAGAGTTGTTGTCGGGCTCCATTCCACGGTGTTGTTCAAGCGCGCAAAATATCGATCTTGAGAGCTGTTTTTGAGTTCATCCCCGAAATTCTGCACACCGATTTCACCGTCGAGCATCGTGCTCCGGAAACGATGTGAAAAGCGCGCCCGTCCCGTCGTGATCGCATTATCGCTGCGGCTGTCGCCGCGACTCTCGATGCTTACCCGGTCGAAATCCAGGAAGAGTTGCGGCCACTGCGGGAAAGTGAGTCTAAGGAGCGCCCCAAGGGACGTGGCGTCCGTATCGGAACCGTTGCTGGAAAATGACTTGGAGCTGCGCAAAACCAATCCATAGGGTTTGCCTTGAAGCAGGGAAAGCGTCCCGCCGAAAGCCGTGCCTCTAGCGTTTTCGTCCGCGAGAAAGCTGGAGCTAAAGCTGCTCGAGACTGAGAACGTTGCCAGACGAGGATCGAGAATTCGGCCATCCAGCCCCAGGTTATATTGCTGGCGAAGAAGCTGGCTGCTTGTGCTGGTCGCCTCCGACTTTTGCGAGTCATACTCGTATTCGAACGCAACGTTACCGAAAAGCGACGACAGCTGCGCCCGCGCGGTGGTTTTCAAAAACATCATGAGCATAATGGCGATAACGACAACGCCGGCCTTTCTTCCCCTGCGACGGTGCACAGGCACCAAGAAGCCTGCCTGCTGCAGCGCTCGCACGTCGCGCCTGACCGTGCTTAAGCTTGTCGATAAGAGATGGACCAGATCATCGTAAGTGAGAACTGCTCCCTGCTGCGCCGCGCCAGTGGAGAGCCGCAAAATTCGTCTTTGGCGCAGCGCGTTCAAGCCCTCTTGCGCCAGGATCGTCTCGTCCTCCGAGGCGATCAACTCGAGCCGGATCTCCTTTTTCTGCAATCGAGAGACGCGCCCTCCCGCGTTTAGCCGATGAGCCGAGAAGACGATCTGCCCCTCGGTCTTTTGCCCCTCCATTTCGATTTAGTGTCAAATGACCTAATTTCACTTAAGACAAAAAAATGGGGAGGAAATCTCCTCCCCATTTCATCGATCGACCTAGGCGTCTTTCTTATGGCAGGTAAGGCAGATTTGGCTACCGACGTTGCCGTTGTTGTCACTGTGCCGCAGGAACAGCGGCGCAGACCGGTGCGGATCGTGGCAGGACGTGCACTGGACATAGCCCTTTGAGAGCTTCAACCCATTGGCGAAGTAAGTGTCGCCTGTGGAGCTAATAGCTTCGGACGGGGCTTTGAACCCGGTATCATGATCATTCACGCCACTGGTCGAGCTCGGGCTCTTCGCCGCGGCATAGAGCATCGAAATCGGATGATCATTTGACAGATCCATACCGAGCTTGGTGATCCCATCGGGCATCTTCTTGTCCGATGTTCCGACGAATGTCCAGGCTGACGTCCCATCTTTACTGGGGCTATCGCTGAATCCGCCCGAACCGGGAAGATTTCTCAGCGCATCGAAAGCGATGTCTCCCGCATGGCAGCTCAAGCAGGCAATCGAAGCTCCCGTAGGCTGTCCCGGAATCGAATCAAGGCTCGGACTCGAATATGGAGTGTATCCGGTCGTCGTAACCGCGCGGTTCCATAATGGCGCTTCAACCGCTGTATCGGCGCCGTGCGGGGTGTGGCAGAAGACACAAATCTCAGTCGTTGGGTTTGTGCCCCCGCTGACGTGGATAGTACCCGTCCCGGTCGTGGAGAGATTGTGCTTTGTGTCCGCGATCCCGGCCGCCTGCGCTCGCGGAGCCATGGCCACGAGGCCCAGTAACCCCAGCACCGCAGCCGCTATTTTTAGTTTCCTCATACTTTTTCCCCCTTTCATCCTGGAAAATTTTTCTTTCGGACCCTTGTCCGCCGTATAAACGCAATTGCCTTGCCATCAGAAGTCTGCTGACCCGACTGCAAGAAATGGAACTAAATTACCGATATTTTATGAAGAAAAAGCGAAATAGCTTGCCGTTCTGAACGAAAGGAATGCCACTGCGACGTGTGCTTTCCGCACACTGTGCGGCTTTAGCCTAGCCTTTAATAGACGGTGAAACCGCTAACACCAGCGTAGGTTAATTAAGGGACGCGCTTTGACTGAGACTTGGAGGTCAAGAAAGGGTACCGATATACCGGCATAGCAACAGTGCAGTTCGAGGGGTAGCATAGCCCGGGTGTGGCCATCTGGAACTTAATTGACTTTGGCCTGCGGGTTTCTTCTTTTTTCGCTGAGGTATTGAAAGACCTGTACGCGGTTATTGTATTGGTCGGCAACGTAGATCCGATCCTGATCATCGATGTGAAGACCAGAGGGAATTGAGAAAAAACCGGGATCGGACCCGCGTGAGCCTACGAAGAGCAGAATTTTGCCCTCTTCATTAAAAATCTGAAAATTGTCGAACGCAGAGTCGGCGACATAGATATGGCCTTCACTATCCACCCCTATTCCTCGGGGGCGGGCAAACTGTCCGAAGGTATCTCCCACTTTGCCGAAGGTCTTAAGAAAGCTGCCGTCGAGATCGAAAAGCTGGACGCGAAAATTCCCCGTATCGGTGACGTAGAGCCTGCCGTTTCGAACAAATATGTTAGTGGGAAAGTTCAACTTGCCGTTGTCCGAGCCTCGACCTCCTATGTCGAACAGGAACTTGCCGCTTTCGGTATCATAAACTCTTATTTTGTGGAGCTTGGAATTGGCGACGTAGAGACGGTTCGTAGAGCGGTCGATGGCAAGACCGGCCGGATTTCCGAACTCGTCTTTCTGTCCCAAGACCATGACTTGTTTGCCGGTTGCGTCAAAGACGTGGACTCGCTGGCCGCGCGCATCCGAGACAAAGGCCTTTCCTTTAGCGTCCACCGCCACGCCGATGGGCGTGCCCAGCGCGCCCCCGCCGAGCGTCGTAATCTTCTTCGCCTTCTCGTCGAATATCCAGACCGTTCGAAATCCCGTGTCCGTCACATAGACTTTGCCGTCCTTATCGGTTGTAATTCCGTAAGGCTTCGACATCCTCAACGTTCCACTGGAACCGAACAGCGATTCGAGCCATGCGTCCCTGCCGCTCTTTCCAAAATCATCAAGGCAGCAAAGGCTGCGCACGAATCTGATCCTGGGCTGTTCAGGAGGAACCGGCCAGACGAGATCGGCCGGTTTTTCTGTCACGTTGGGCGCGCAGCTCCCGAGCAGGAGAAGGCAGAAACCGACAAACACTCTGTTCCGGAAACGACTCATACCATTTCTCCTTTTGGACCAGGCTTTTGTCCCAGTCCGTTGCGTCGAGACCTAAAAGGCAGGAATACTGCAATTTGAAGGCCGCAAAGGCTTGCCCGATGTCCGTGGGGCTGTCTCAGTCACCGTTGGGCTTCAGCGGAATCCCGAGTCGCACCGCCTTGTCATACAAAGTCCTTCGCCCGATGCCGATTTTTTTTGCCGCCAGGCTCTTATTCCAGTTGCATTCCGCGAGGGTTCTTTCGATCAGTTTTTTCTCCAACTCCTCTAAAGTGGTCAGACCATCATTTTCCGCCCCCGCAGCCGCTGCGAGCGGAAGATCCTCGGGTCGGATCACTGGCCCTGATGCCATGATCATTCCTCTTTCCAGCGCGTTTTCCAGTTCTCGTATATTTCCCGGCCAGGGATATGCCGTCATGGCATCCATCGCGTGCCGACTGACGCCCTCGATCTTCTTACCCATTTTGAGTGAGAGTCTTTTTACGAAATATTCCACGAGCAGAGGGATATCATCTTTTCTGTCCCTCAAAGGCGGGATGTGGATGTGCACAACGCAGAGTCGATAGAAAAGGTCCTGCCGGAACGAACCTTTGGCGATCTCCTTTTCCAGATTCCGGTTGGTGCACGCAATGATTCTCACGTCGGTCTTGAGAGTTTTTGTGCCCCCAACTCGTTGGAACTCGTTATGTTCGACGGCCCGAAGCAGCTTGGCCTGAAAGGCCTGGCTGGTCTCCGCAATTTCATCCAGATACAGTGTCCCCCGGTTCGCCAGCTCAAACAGTCCCATCTTGCTCGCGATCGCCCCGGTGAACGCTCCTCTTTCATGACCAAACAGCTCGCTCTCCAGCAGAGTCTCGGTTAAAGCCGCGCAGTTGATCGCAAAAAATTTTTCATCTCTTCGTGGGCTCAATCTGTGGATTGCCCGCGACACAACTTCCTTGCCGGTGCCGCTTTCCCCTGTTACGAGCACTCGACATTCGCTTTCTTTCAGCCTCTCGAGAGTATCAAAGATCTTCCTCATCGATAGACTATTGCCGATCATATTGGGAAAGGACGAGGATACTTGCAGCTCTTGCCGGAGATAGCGGTTTTCATCCAAAACCCTGACATGGTTCAGAGCCTTCCTGATTTTTATAATCAGCTCGTCCGAATGAAACGGCTTCGAGACGAAATCTGCAGCCCCTTTTTTCATCGCCTCAACGGCGGCATCGACAGTGGCATACCCGGTAACGATGATCACGGGAAGTGTGGCATGCTCCTTTTTGATCAGATCCAAAACTTCCATGCCGTTCATAACCGGCATTCTAAGGCCGGAGACAACGAGGTCTGGACGGCTCTCGGAGATCAAATCGAGCGTTCTTACTGGCTCACAACTGGCAGTACATTTAAAGCCGGCCCGGGCAAGCAACAAGGCGATAGATTCCGCCATGTCTTGATTATCATCCAGAATAAGGACGCGGCTTTTTTCTTCCATCGCGGTTGAATTTTAGGGTCGAAGAGACGGTAAAGAAAGCGAAAAAGCCGATCCTGCTCCAGGTTTGCTTCTGACCGTGATCATCCCATTGTGTTTTTTCATTACGCTGAGGCTCATAGAGAGGCCCAGCCCGATTCCCCAGGTATTGCCTTTCGTCGTGTAGAAGGGGTTAAAGATCTTTTCCTGATCCTCTTCGGGGATTCCTATTCCATTATCAGTTATAGTGCAGACGACCTCCGCTCCGTCCCTGGCACCGGGCTGCGTTATTATGCCAATAACGCCTCCCTGTCCTGGAAGCGCGTCCATAGCGTTGGTTAGAAGGTTAATGACCACTCCTTTGAGCTCGTAAGCGTCTCCCAGAATCAGGGGAAGGCCGGGCGTGAGCTCCTTTTTCATTTCCAAGCCTTTTTCTCTGAGTTGAGGCTCCGTGAGAAGCAGAGTCTCCTCAACCAGTTGGTTAAAATCCAAAGCTTTCATCTGAAAAGCATTCTGCTTGGAGAAGTTTAGCAGGCTTCGAATCACCTGCGCGACCTGATAACTGGCTTTGTTGATCACTTCCAGGCCCCTGATGAACTCGGTCGGAAGTCCTCTTTCTTTGGCTTCTTCAATCAAGAGCTCCGAACGGGCGGCCATAATCCCGCAGGGATTATTGATCCCTTCTGCGATCTCCCCTATCAGCTTACCGATCGAGAGATGGCGATAGGTCTGCTCGAGAATGGAATTTTTGCGAGACAGTTCCCGGTTCAGCTCCTCCATTCTCTGTCTCGTCTGCTTCTGCCGCTCCGCCAAAAGGCCAAGAGAGAACGAGAGAAGGAAAAGAAAGCTAATCCGCAGCAGATAATCATGCCACGGGACGACTGCAAAGCCGGCGAGCGCTACAAAAATCCCCGTATATATGAGCGACGCGAAAACTGCAGTGGCCAAAGCCACCCGCAGGCCAAAATAGTAGGAATGGATGGCAACCAGCACATAGAAAGCGATAAAAAAGCTGCCTTTTAGCTCCCCGACATATCGGACCAAAATAAAAAGAAACAAAAAATCTATTCCAAGGGTGGTTAGATAGAATGAGCGGATCTCCGCCGGCCAACGCAATATGCCCGCATACAGGACAAAACTATAGATCGCGAAAAGAACCAGGAGCCACCAAAGTATTCGGGCTTCACCTGCGTCGAAAGGAACGAAAACGTACCAGATTGTTCCTCCGACAATGGTAGCCAAGCGAAGCAGCAGAAAGTAGTAATCCTCTATTCCTGGCAAAGGCAGAAGTTGCCTGATGAAGCTTTCGAGCCGGCGAGCGGTGTTGGCTTCGGGGTTAATCGACTGTGCGGAATTCGCCATGCGCTAAAGGCGGTGCAATTGATGTGCCATTTCTGCTCGCATGTGCGAAATCAAGACAACCCCTTCTCCCTCACCCTCGCCCCTCCTTCCGCAGGCAGGAGGGAAACTGTGAAAAATCTTTTCCTCGTTCGAGGCTCACCACGAACGGAATGACGCAGATGGATCACAGCTTCAGGGAATCCCAAGAGGAAGTCACTTTGTGAATGGAACACAACAAACCGGCGGCGAACGTCCGGTATAGAAAGAGAGTTTGCACTGAGCCCGGGGCTCATTGTCTTTTCCCAATGCTTACCTTTAGCATGGGGAAGCACAAGAGCCCCAGGCCCTTTGAATGGCAGATGTAAGCTATTTCTTTGCAAGCTCGATCGTAAGTTTAGTCTCTTCCCCGGCCTTTACCGTGATATCTTTTGTAACCTTTCCCAATGTTTCATGCCAGATTTCAAGTTTATGAGTGCCCGCGGGAACATCCGACAGTTTGAACGATCCACCATCGATCGTAACCGTCGAGAGATTATCAGTGACCACGATCCACCCTGTCATCCATGCATGCGCGTCGCAATTAACCTTTATGATTTCAGGCTGTGCAAAGCTTTCTGTCATCTTCTTCTTGAAGCCCGGCTGGGCCTTATTCACGGCCGGGTTCTTACTGCTATACGTGTGGAAATTGTGCAGGATCCCGTCATTATTAAGAACATCTAAAGGGGTGCCGGGCGAAACAAGGACCACATGAGGAGTAAAGACGCATCCTTTTTGATCCAAGACCGGAGCCTTATCCACCTTGCCTTTAACACCGGCAACACTCACCACTGCGTTTTTGATTCCTTTGTCAGAGGAAACAACGAGATCTTCCGCTGTTTTGTCGCTGCCGCATTTCTCCTTATCTTTTGAGATCTCCAACTTTTTAGGCTGCGGCGCATCTCCTAGCAGAACGACTTTTCCGGATACCGTACCCCCCGAAGCGGCCAAAAAAGGCCGAAAGACATCCGACCTGAACCAGAGACCGCTGGCCAAGACAAAAACTCCCGCACTAACAACTATCGACATTCGGCGCATGAAGCACCCTCCTTCTAGAGAAATTTTGAGTTCCTGCGTAGAGCAACTTCCGGACCACCGCGGTGGGGAGTGAAGCCCGAATCTGATTCCAAACGAACCAAAAGAGGACCGCCGCATTTCCATAAAATTGGAAACGCTACATAGCGGTTTCCTAGGAATAGGAAGAATTTGTGCTCATACACACAAAAACTTTTTAGCGGAACAGGTATGGAATTTGCGTTCCGTGTCAAACGTCCCTATCGTCTAGCGGCCCAGGACGCCGACTCCTTCCTTACCGGTTTCACTTACGAGGGAGACTCACAACGGAGACCGGGGTTCGAATCCCCGTGGGGACGCCAGGATCCAGCGCAAACATGTTGCCGCCTCAGGTTAAAACCCTCGAAGCCATTCCCCTCAAACAATTTCTGAAGGAGTTGTGGTTTATCGAAATTCCTCTGCCGACGTTATCGGGTTCGATTTCGGCAACTCTCAAGAAAGCATTTTCGGCTTTCGATAGCGTGCACCTGTTTTTCTTCCTCCTGAGACTGCTGACGATTGCAGGGGCTTTGATCTTTTATTTTTTCACCGGCAATGATTACTCCGCTCACCAGCTCTTTGTTGTCTTTTTCCCCGTTTACATAATCTACAGCGCTGTTCTATACACCTGTATTTTTCTATGGCCTAAAGCCATCAGCAAATTCTATCTCGCAGCGCTGGTGTGCGACATGTGCTTTGTATTTGCCTTGATATTGTTCGTCGGGTTATTCGTAGGGAGCTTCTTTCTTGCATTCTATCTCCTGACCGCGATTCACGCCTATTATTTCGGTCTACGAATAGGTTGCATCGCCGCCCTGGTAGCCTCCTCTCTCTACACCTACACCTTCATTCTCCTTGATGGCGGCTCTCTTATTCCGTGGGCGGATTTTCTCCTTCGTATCGGTTTTTTGCTCCTGAGCGCCATTTCGCTTGGTTTCCTATCGGAAAAATCAAAGCGAGAGAAAAAGCTGCTGGCCGAGGCTTACAATGATGCTTCCCAATCAATTCGAGTAAAAGATGAATTCCTGGCAAGTTTATCGCACGAGGTGCGCACGCCTTTGACCCATATCATGGGTTACGCAGAGCTCTTGGCCATGGGGACTTATGGGAAACTGGCTGCACTCCAGCAAACGCCGTTGCATAAGGTGATTAACGCCAGCAAACAGCTACTCGGGATTTTTGAGCGTCTGGTGGAATTTTCACGCCACAAGGCAGGCCATATCCGGCCTAGAATGGAGGAAATTGATCTGAGCAGGTTCCTCCATGAGAGCCTAGGGGATTGTCTGGCTTTTTCTTACAGCCAGGCCATGAATAATGGGCACCTCGAGTTCAGTGTTATTACGCCCCCGCATCCAGTCATCCTCCGATCGGATCGGACCTTGCTTCGTCAAGTCATTTCAAACCTTGTGTCAAACGCCCTAAAATACACCAAGGAAGGGTTTGTGCGTATCTCGTTGGAGGACACACAAGCCGGGCAGGTGAAAATCGTGGTAGAGGATTCCGGTATCGGGATTAAACCAAGCGAACTCGCATTGATCTGCAACGAGTTTTATCGGGGTAGCGATGAAATGGTCCAGGCCCGGGATGGGCTCGGCCTAGGCCTGGCGATCGTATCCCGATCCCTGCGCCTTCTCGGCGGCGATTTGCAGACCCACAGTATCTATACCAGAGGATCTAAATTTATTGTCTCGCTGCCAACATAAGTTCTCATGGAGAGAAAACCATAGTCCGCTGAAAAATACTCGTCCGCACCTCGCCACTGCGATTTCCGTTTATAATCTCTCTACGGATCTCTCGGAGATAAACGCTTTTCGAACGGGGCGTTCGGCGTCCCCTCATAGGCCGGAGCGATCTGATTTCCTATTAACATTTGCTGGGAGCCTGCCCTGCAGTGAGTATTTCCTTACGTCGGCTCCCGTTGGTGGTGAGCCCGCCAACTGGTGAGGTTCTCGCCGGAGAGAGACAGCTAAAAGGTTTTACATCCGCTGATTGCTTCAAGAAGAAGTCGTGGTATGTTTCTTGCTGCACACCTATTGCAGCAACATTTCGATCCATATAAAGGATAGAACACGCAACCAGTCAAGATCTCGCGGGCGCATTCAACCGGAGAGCGTATCGACATGCAGTTCACGGCCGGCAAAATAACTGAAGATCAGAGATATCCGGCGTCGACGAATTTTCCTTCCGCCTTTCGTCTTTTTATTCGCTTCGCGATTGCCGGTCTTGTCGGATTCATCGTCATATCAGCAATATTATTTCAGCTCTGGAAAGAAAGATTCGAACGATATCTGGTCGAGGAAACCAAGCACTCCCGCGCAAAGTACATCAACGCCATGGTCGGCCACGCGCTCACGGAGAAAGATTTTCAAGGCGTCAAAAGGGGCGCGCAGTGGCAGGCCTTCCGCAACAAAATACCCGATCTGTTTTCCGTTCCTGAAATCATACGGGTAAAGCTTTACAATAAACACGGCGACCTGATCTGGTCTGATGTGCAGGAGCTTTTAGACATTGCTCCGGCGGCAAATAAAAACCCGGATCTCGTCAAGGCTATTCAGGGTCATGTCGAAGCGGAGATCTCCCGCCTCGAAAAAGAAGAACACCGCTTTGAGCGCGGAAACTTCCGCACCCTTTTAGAGCTCTACGTGCCGATCTATTTCGACGAAAGCAAGACTCCCGGCGGAGTGGCCGAAGTCTACATTAATATTGATCCTCTCTATGCGACGCTTCGCCAAACCAGTTGGCTTATTGGAATCACCGTATTTGGCGGACTGGGCCTCCTTCTGGCCATAAGCTTCATCAGCCTGGGCCGCGCGGTTACGATGATCCATAAGCAAAATGTGGAGCTTCGAGCTGCTCTAAAGGAGATTTTTCGAGCTAATCGCATAAAAGACGATCTTGTGACCAATCTCGCTCACGAGTTCCGGAATCCCGATGCCATTCGCAGTTACGCGGACCTTCTTTTGGACGGCGGTTTCGGGGATTCGCCCCATAAAGCCAGCGCTTCCGTAGAAAATATGCGCAACACGGCTGCGGAACTTCTTTCTCATTTTAATCGAACCCTCGACCTGATGCGTTTAAAATCCGGAGATATCCAAACTCAAGCGGAGCCGGTGGAGTTAGGCAAGCTCATCCGCAGCATTACCGGCGATCTTCAATTTCTTTGCGGCAACGGTGCCGTGGCATTCCGGGTCGATATTCCTCCGGGTGAAGTCATCGTCAACACCAACCGGAAGCTGATTCAACAGGTCATTCTCAATTTGGTGACAAACGCTATTAAGTTTACGCCCAGGGGACAAATCGTCATCCGATTGGAGCCGGAAGCACCCGGCGCCGTCAAAATCGTTGTGGAAGATACAGGGCTCGGAATTAAGCCGGAAGAGCTGCCTCTGATTTTTAATGAGTTTTACCGGGGAATCCATCCCGACGCTCGCTTCAAGAGCGGCGTTGGACTTGGGCTGGCTATTGTGAAAAAATCCCTGGAGCTGGTAGGGGGCCAAATCGATGTGGCGAGCATGTATGGACAGGGATCGACCTTTACCGTCACTCTCCATGATATACCTGTGGCCACAGCCGGCGAAGATCCTGCCTGAAGTCTGATTCGATATGGCAGAGCTACCGAGAAAATCAGGGAAAGGGACAAAAGTCCTTGGAGCCTTAACTCTCATCTCCGTCCTTGTCGGCCTGTATTTCGGACTGATCCAGGCTCCTCCGGATGCCTATCAGGGCAATCTCCAACGGATCATGTACCTGCACATTCCTACCATTCTTACCGCCTACCTCTCCTTTTTCATCGTGTTTGTGGCAAGCTGTCTTTACTTGTGGAAGAGAGAGAAGCGGGACGACATTCTGGCGTACTCGGCGGCGGAGATCGGCGTTCTTTTTACCGGTCTTACCATAGTTGAAGGCTCAATCTGGGGAAAGCCCACCTGGGGGGTCTGGTGGACCTGGGACGCCCGCCTGACCCTAACGGCGATTCTTCTCTTGATCTTCGTCGCGTATTTGATGCTGCGTTCGCTCATCGAAGACGAACACCGAAGCGCCGTTTCGGGCGCCGTGCTGGGCGTTATCGGGTTCCTGGACATTCCTCTTATTCATCTGTCGGTCTACTGGTGGCGCACGCTTCACCAGCCGCCTTCCATCCTCCGGCCCGACAAAGTACCCTGGGAAAACGTTCATCCGTCGATGCTAATTGCTCTAACCATCAACTTTATCGCTTTTGTCCTGCTCTATTTTTACCTTCTATCGTTGCGCTTCCGCCTTGGAGAAACCAGGGAAAGAGCCAAGAGAGCAAGACTTTACGGAGGGGCCTAATGGGAGCCTGGGGATTCGTTTTCCTGGCCTATGGGATTGTCTGGTCCGCGCTTCTACTTTATCTGGTGACGCTGAAACGGCGAATTCGCAACGCCGAGAGAGAGTTCTCCCTGCACAGCTCGGCGCACAAGCCTTGAGCCGATTCGGAGCTTCCCGGCTCGGCACAGTAACTCGGATCGAGGATTGAGAGGGAAGCCCATCAAACAAAAGAGTATCCCATCACGCATGCGCTTGATTCCATATCGCGGCAGTTAGTCTTTTTTACCACAGGCCCACACAATTCCATCGCCGCCGAAACTTGGAGATAACTGCGTGACGCAGGATCGACTCATGTGCATGCCCGTCCTCCCCGCATTTGCTTAATGACGTCCGCTGCTGTAAGTGGATGATGGCATGACAGCACGGAACGATGCCAGATCAGCCCACGCCGTTCGGGAATCTTCCCGGCATGTTCCATTTGGATTCCTGCAGGCCCAAGTCACAAGACTTGAGGCATTCTCAGTTATCTTTATTGGAGTTATCCTGTGCCTGCCACCATCGATTTTTTTTGGAATCGAAATAAGCCATCTTCGC
The DNA here is from genome assembly GCA_016210115.1 of Deltaproteobacteria bacterium. Taxonomy (GTDB): domain Bacteria; phylum Desulfobacterota; class Binatia; order UBA9968; family UBA9968; genus JACQUW01. The sequence goes on from JACQUW010000020.1 coordinate 32,585, forward strand.
TCTAATGCTCAACGATTGGCCAGCCACTTCGCCCGTGCGATCACGATGCATGTGGAGAAATCGGGCTTTAACGTCCAAGCCATCTCTCCCTTGCTTGAGAAGGAGATGCAGTCCAACAGCATTGTTTCTATCCAATTGATCGGAGCGGCAAATACTGAGATCATGCGAGTGCGAGATCCCGGCGGCTCCTGGTTTGAGATCGAGGTTGGCGCGTCGTTCACCCCCTCAACCGCGCCTTTGAAAGAGCTTCGGCTCTCGATCGATGACCGGCCCCTTCTCTACCAGACGGCTCGCGTCTTTGGCATTCACCTACTCATCGCGATCTTGGTCGGCCTGGCCATCCACTGGATGGGGATTCGGCCACTCCACCGCGCGATCGAAGAGCTCGAGACGATGCAGGCCCAGCTCATTCATTCAGAGAAGCTCGCCACGATCGGGGAAATTTATGCCGGCCTAACGCACGAGATCAACAATCCCCTTGCCATTATCCTCTCAAGAGTTAGCCTGCTGGTGCGAGCAGTTAAAGAGAGCCGTCTTCCGGCCGATTTATTACCCGACCTCGAGATGATCGATCGGCACGGGAACCGCATCGCCGAGACCATTCGGGGGCTTCTGCAGTTTGCCCGAAGGAGCTCGTTTGATCTTTCAGGTACGGATTTGAATCAGGTGATCAACGAAACAGTCACACTAGTAGAAAAATCATTTGCCAGGGATCACATCCAAATCCAATGCCATCTTGCGCCCGACCTGCCAAAGATTCTGGGAAGTCCGGACCACTTGCAGCAGGTTTTTGTGAATCTTTTGAACAATGCTCGCGATGCCATGGCAAAAGGAGGCTTGATAAAGCTCCAAACGTATCGGAATAGCGTTCTGGTTGTCGCTGAGGTTGAGGATTCGGGTGCTGGAATTCCGGAGGATTTAAAAGGACGAATATTCGAGCCCTTTTTTACCACCAAGAGCATTGGAAAAGGTACCGGTTTAGGGCTATCGGTAAGCTACGGAATTATTAGAGCTCACGGCGGCGATATTGAGGTAGAGAGTTCCCCTGGACAAGGGGCTCTTTTTCGTGTCATTTTGCCAATCGCGGATAAACACGTATGAGCCGCAGAAACACCAAAATCCTTATCGTGGACGATGAGCCCGACATGGCTGAGAACCTGAGTCTTATCTTGCGGGCAGAAGGATACGACACCGTTGTTGAAACCAAGAGTCTCAAGGCAATTGACGTTCTGGAGGGTGAGCGACCCGACCTTGCCATAGTTGACCTCAGGATGCCTGAGATGGATGGACTGGCACTTCTGGAGCGCGTGAAGGACAGCCACCCAGAGATTGCTGTTATCTTGCTTACCGGCTTCGCTACAGTGGATTCGGCGGTTGAAGCCATGAAAAAAGGCGCCAGCGACTATCTGTCCAAGCCGTTTTCTCCCACCGAGCTTCTCGTCAAGATCGATAAGGCTCTCGCCTGGAATCGGATGACAGAAGAAAACCGTTTGCTGAGACAACAGGTCAATGGGAAGGCGCAATACGGAGAACTCGTGGGGAAAAGCCGGGCATTTACTGATCTTCTCCTGAGGGTGGATAAAATCGCTCTTACCGATGCCCGTGTCTTGATCACGGGCGAAAGCGGAACCGGCAAGGAGCTGGTTGCTCGGGCGATTTACAGGCGAAGCCTTCGACGGGACAGGCGGTTCTTCGTCATCAACTGCGGGGCCCTCACTGAAACCCTGCTCGAATCGGAGCTGTTCGGTTATGAGCGGGGGGCTTTTACCGGAGCGATTACAACCCGAAAGGGCATCTTTGAGGTTGTGGATGGAGGAACACTTTTTCTGGACGAAGTGACCGAAACCAGCCTTTCTTTTCAAGCCAAGCTTTTGCGGGTTGTAGAGCTAGGTGAGTTTCTCCGCGTCGGCGGAACCCGGTCGATATCCACCGACGTGCGTCTCATTTGTTCAAGCAACCGCGATCTCACTCAAGCAGTTGCCGATGGTCGTCTCCGCCAGGATCTTTTTTACAGGTTGAGCGTGGTTCAGGTTCAGGTGCCGCCGCTTAGAGAACGAGTGGAAGACATCCCGCTTCTAGCCAACCACTTCCTACAGAAATACAGCAGCCAATTCGGGAGAGAAGTGAGAAGTTTTTCCCCGGATGCTGAACTCTTGCTGAGAAGCTATAGATGGCCGGGGAATGTGAGGGAGCTCCGTAATGTAATCGAGAGGGCAGTGCTTCTGGGGACCGGTGATACTGTTACCGCCGAGGAATTCCCCAAGGAGATGAGCAGCAGCCTAAGGGAAAATCAAGAGGAATCTCTCTCTCTCCGCCTACCGGAAAACGGCCTGAGCTTAAACAAACTTGAAAAACAACTGGTAAAACAGGCGCTGGAGATCGCTTCCGGAAATCAGGTCCGCGCCGCCGGTCTTCTCGGCATTAGCCGCGACGCGCTGAGAAACAGACTGAAAAAGTATGGTCTGATGTAAGGGCACGCCTGTGTGCCTGCCCTTCAAACCGTCTCCTACCGATTCTCACCTGTGAGAAAATAATTCCGCTCAATTCTTATAATCTGGACAACGGAATTAGTTTTTCTTCTTCGGACGCTGGCAGAACTTGAACGTCTGTGCTGGCATTTTTATTGCTGCCTGCTGGACCGCAATAGAAGCTTTTTTGTTCCGGAAGGAAAAGAGTAGATCCGGTCTCCACCACGAGCATAAGTAGCCTGCAATTTGTTACCGTGAAAAATGGAAAGGCTCGTGGAACGGAGAAGTGGACACTGAAAGAGGATATCCGGCCGTGCCATCGCTTATGGGAACTACTTGTTTTCCTTTCTATGTTTGGATTACCGGTCTCCGCAGACGCCCAGGATCTCAATGGCTTATTTACGTCTTCTGCAAATTTTACAACCAGCAAAGTGGAGGATACGACGACCGATCTCCAAAACTTCAATCAGGCGCTGGATCTCAATTGGAATCGCAACGTTACCCCTTCTCTCCGCTACAGGATTAGTCTCCGCACCCAAGACAGCAGGAGTCAAATTAAGGTGGCGTCAGATTTGACTCGAAGCTCATCCACTCAGATTGAACCGATACTTGACGCGACGCTGGCCTCTGGGCCTTTTTCTCTCAACGCGGGGTTGAGGCTTCGCGAGGTGTTTACGAGCGGCAGCGAAACTGAAAGTGCCAGGCTGAGCGAGAATCGTTGGTTCGGCCGGTTCTTTTTCACCCCCGAGAGGCTGCCCACTCTTTCGTTCCAGGTGGACCAGGTCAACTCCACGAACAATCTCAAGACCGAAGACAAAACAAATACCCGCTATCAATTTTTGTCCGATTACACCATTGTCGAAGGCTGGAATCTCTCCTATCTTTTCTCCGACAGTGTGGATGAAGACCGGGTAACCGGTCAAACGCGCGACCGGATGAACCACCTCGGAACTTTGGGATATACGCAGAGTTTGTGGGGTGGGTGGCTCGACCTCGTTGGCGGTCACAGCATCAGCTACGCGCCAAGCTCTGACAAGTTTTCTGCATCCGGCACTGCAGAAGTGGAGCGGCGTCTCAGCCGCGGGTTCAAGGCTGCGGCGGATCTGACCCCCGCCAACTCATCGGATGTCCCGCTCACAGAGGAGCCTGGCATAATCGCCGGGACATCCCTTTTGCCCTTGGAGTTGAACACCTCGGTTGGTTTTGAGCAACTTATTGTCCAACCGGTGTCTCAGATACGACTCAATCTCACGCCTCAAGCGCCGTTCATCATCCCGGATAACCTTGAATTATTTCTCAACTTTCGCGTTTTTTTCACCAACGACATCGCCCTCACGACCTGGACCGAATTAGGCGGGATCACTCACCGCTTTGAGCCTCTTGAGAGCCGCTTTATACTGACTTTTGCGCCCACCACCGCCCGTTTCTTTAAGGTTTACGTGAGCCGGAATGATTTCGGCGCGTTGATTCGAGCGACAAAGATCGAAGCCCTCAATTTAGAGCCGGTCACCGCGGGCGAGAAGCGCGATACGACCACGTTCCTGCACAATATGAATACCAGCGTTACCTGGAGACCATGGAGCGTTGCCAGCATGTCCTATACTTTTTCCATGAGCGATCTTACGCAGAAACTTTCGACGGAACCTGATTCTCTGAAAAGCACGAACGGCACCCATACAGCGCAAATAACATGGGATCCCCATCGGCTCCTGGGTTCCACTTTGACTTACCAGCACAATTTCGCTGATTCCAACCAGGAGGGAGCCCAAAACACTACATCCGATCTGTATGGACTGGTTTTTCGCTCTACCCCGCTGCCGACGCTGACCGGCTCGTTGAGTCTCGTGCACAATGATAACCGGTCCGAGGGTAACTTGGAGCGCCGGGCGGATACAGGCAGCCTGAACTTTTCCGCACAGCTCTACCGTAACCTGAATTTGGACTCGAGTTATTCCCTCTCTCGCAGTCAGGATTTTCTGATCGACCAGAAGTCTCTCCGGCACGCGGCGAGACTCAACGCAACCGCAACGCTGACACCAAGATTGAGCGCGATCTTAGGATATGGAATCGAGTGGGGAGAAACGGAACAGCCTGATTTACAAACCGACATACTGACCCATACCGCAACAGGATCCCTCACCTACACCGTATCCCGCTTACTCAATATGAACGCCCGCTATGATTTTCTGAGCAGCGTCGACGCAACCGCTTTTTCCCAGGAGTACAGACTGGACTGGGTGCCTACACCTAAGCTATCGTCGTTCTTCGGCTACAGGCGAACGCAATCGGATGCGGCCGGCGTATCAAGCGGGTCCGACTCAATCAACGTCAACGGGCGCTGGAATATGAGCCGCTATATAAACCTGAACGCGAATTTTCTCCTTTTTCGGACATTTAGCGGAGATTTGACCTATTCCATCGTGGGATCAGCCCAATTGCGCTTCTAGAAAGCTGTGATGTATGAATGCTAGTGTCTTGTTCCAAGGCTTGTCAATAAAATCAGCAACTGCTTTTCGTCATTCCCGCGAAGGCGGGAATCCAGGTTTTCCTCCATTGGGAACCTCACCTGCTCCGGCCCAGTCGGCGGGAATGACGCCCAACTTATCCGACAGGTTCATCAGACACAAATACACAGTCATCGCAATCTTTGTGCTCCTACTTTCGTTAGTTTCCGCTTGCGCCAACCGCGCCAACAACGTTCCGGTCTTCGTCCAACCCAAATACGACTTCAGCCTGATCAAGAAAATCGGCGTTCTTCCGCTGGAAAACCTCTCGCAGGATCAACAGGCGGGTGAGAGGGTAAGAAAAATCGTGGTATCGGAACTTCTAGCTGCCGGGATATTGGATGTTCTCGAACCCATGCAGGTCAATCGCGCCCTCGCCCAGCAGCAGGTGCAATCTATTTCGAGTTTATCGGCCGCCCAAATCCAGGAGCTTGGGAAAACTCTCGGCGTCCAGGCTTTCGTCGTTGGTTCGGTAGATACGTATGAGCGCGTCAACGTCGCTGGCGGCTCATTCGCCGAAGTAAGCATCACCTTGCGGGCCCTCGACGCCGCGAGCGGCACTGTCATCTGGTCCACCAGTAACACTGCGGGCGGCGTAAGTATTGTAGGTCGCCTTTTTGGGTTCGGTGGCGACACGATGTACGAGGCAACACAAAAAGTCGTTCGAGCATCCGTGTCCACGCTGTTCCGATAAGGTGGAGATGCGCTAGTGTTCTGTATAAGAATTTCACCGAGACATCGCCAGCCCTTAAGTCGTCATTCCCGCGAAAGCATGTCCCGAGCACCATCGAGGGGCGGGAATCCAGGGACCCAGCAATACCAAAAGAATCGCCATTTATGGACACGCGGACTGCCAATTACTAGCATCGCGAGCTTGGCGCTTGTGACTCTCCTTGCTCCATGCTCCATGCTGCAGGCCTACGCCCAGGATCGCAAGCTCCTCGCGCTTTTACCGTTCGAGAACGTAAGCGGCAGCGTCAGTAGCCTCCCAATCATTATGCCCCTTGTCCAGCAAACCCTCAGATCAAAAGGCTATGAGATCGTAGCTCCCGAAAAGCTCGAACCCTTTCTCCTAAGGCATCGGATCAGGAATACCGGCATGCTCAGCCGCGCGCAGCTTAACAACCTGAGGCAGGAATTTGGCACGGACGTGGCCTTAGTAGGCTCCGTAGATCTCTTCCATGAATCAGAGCAAAATCCGCAGTGGGGTCTGTCCTCCCGAATCGCATCTACGGTCGACGGAACTATACTCTGGGCGGAAAGCGCGGGACTGACGGGCGGAGATTTCACCAGAGTCCTTGGCCTGGGAACAATTAGATCCCCAACTAGACTTGCGGAAGAGGTCGTCAAAGCGCTCTTCAGGAGTTTACCGGCATCCGGCACTCCCCCGGCGCAACCATCCCCTACCTCGCCTGGGTGGCGGACTATGCGCTCTCGATATGGTTACCGTAACGCGCTCCTCGACAGCGCTGGCTCATGGCGCGTCGCCGTACTTCTTATCGAGAACGCCTCAGAGCGACCAGGAGCCGGCCGCATCCTGACGGACGTGCTCACTACGACCCTTTTTCAGCGCGGCCGCTTCGCGGTTGTGGATCCGGGCGAACCCAACGACGCCCTTGCCGCGCTTGGTGTCGCCCCCCACGAAAGCTTCGACCTCGCGACTCTCACTGAGCTCAAAAAACGAGCAGGCATCGATGCTTTGGTTCTGGGCACGGTTTACCGCTACAACGAAGGACTAAAGAGAGAAGCAACGACGTCACCCGAGGTGGCGCTCGATATCCGCATGATACATGCGGAGAGCGGAAAAATCGTCTGGGTTGCCTCCGGTGAAGGCACCGGCGACGACTACCAGATTGTTCTCGACTTCGGTGTTGTCCGCTCCATGGTCTCATTGCTACGAAGAGTTCTTCAAGGAATGCTGGAGACGCTGTGAGCAATGAGGCTTATAGCTTATGGCACGTAGCTCGTAGCAAGAGCTGGAGAAAAGGAGAAGACGCAAGTTGAAGAGTAAACCGATCACACACCGTTTGTGGCGTCAGTCGCTAAGCGCTTCGTGCGACGATCCATTTCCGGCGCTACGCGCCACGAGCCACGCGCCACGGGCGCTTTCTACTTTGCCGCGAGCCATCAGCCAAAAGCCACATGCCTACATCGACCGCGCCGCGCGCTTTTTCCTTCGCCACGAGCCACGTGCCACGTGCCACGTGCTTCTATTTAGGCTACGAGCAACGTGCTACGCGCTGCTTTTCTTTTTCGTCGCCGGCTGCTCCGTCCAGTTCAATCCCTCCGAGATTATCATGGCTCGCGTCAATGGAGAGCCCATCACTGCACAAGACATGGAAGACGATTTTAAGGCGAGCCATCAAGGTCATTCGGCTTTTCTTGCCGGGCAGGGCGTGATCCGCGAAGTGCTTGAAAAAACGATAGACAGGCAATTGCTGCTCCAGGAAGCGAAGCGTATCGGTTTGGAACAAGCTCCGGATATCAACCACGCTCTTGAAAGAGTGCGAGCGAATCGCGCATCCGAACAGTTTTACCGGGACAAGATCACAAGCAAGGTGGCGATCTCTGATAATGCGATTGCCGAAAGTCATAAGCGGATGAGCGATCGGCTTCAAACCAGGCATATACTCGTTGGAAGCCGGGAAGAAGCGGAAAAGGTCCTCGACCGGATCAAGGGAGGAGCGGAATTCGGCGAGATTGCCACAGAAGTTTCCCAAGCAGACACGGCTGGCAAAGGCGGCTACATGGGAATTATCCGCTGGGGCCAGCTCGAACTCGACCTCGAGGAACAACTCTGGCCGCTTGAGGTAGGCAAGGTCAGCAATCCGTTTGAGACTCCGGACGGCTGGAATCTACTCTATGTCACGGAAAAGAAAAGCGGCAACCCTCCTCCCCTGGAGAAGGTTACGAACCAGATCCGCGCGATTCTTACAAAGCGGGAAACAAAGCGCCTTTCGGATATTCTCCTGCGCGACCTGAAAGCCCGATGGAAGCCGCAATTCGATGAAACGAACCTGAGCGCGCTGCTCAAGCCTCCGGACAAGCAGCAGCTTGCCCCTGACGCGCTGCTTGTGAATCTCGGAGACGACAAAATCACTGTTGGCCAGATTCTTCCTCGTATCAGTCTGGACAAAATCCACAAGATCGCGGACGCGGTAGCCCTGCGAGCGATAGAAAATCTTCTAGATGCGGACATCTTTAAGATTCTCATCAGGAAGGAAGCGCTCGCGCAGGGCTACGGAAAAAAGCCTGAGATCAAGAAAGAGGTGGAGACGCTCAGAAACAAGTTGGCGGTAGACCTGCTTCTCGACCGGGTGACGTTTGCGAAGCTCGATGTCAGCGATGACGAAGCGCAAGCCTATTGGCAAACTCACGAGACCAGGTTCACCGACCCGCCGGCCGTAAAATTGAGCCTGATCGTGGCGGAAACCGAAGACGAGGCCAGACAGATTTTGACGCAGCTCGAAGGAGGTCAGGATTTCGCCTCATATGCCAGGAAGATGTCCACGCATTCAGCCAGCGCCGCTCTCGGCGGAGATCTCGGCTGGGTCGCGAAAGGACGACTGCAACCTGAAATCGAAACAGTGGCGTTTTCACTGAAAGAGGGGGAATTCGGTTTGGCTCAGGTCCAGACCAGCCACATGGTGATCTGGGTTGAGGCTAAAAAACCGGCACGCCTTAAAGCATTTAGTGAGGTGAAGGAGCAGGCCAGGGAACTCGCTCTTCGAGAGAAAGCGCAGGGGACACTGAAAATCTGGAGAACAAAATTGCGCGAGGCCTCAGTGATTGAAATCAGCGACGAGGCAATCAACCAGGCGGCAACCGCTTACCAGGAGAAATTCCGTAAGAAAGCGGGTCAAGGCAAAGGGGAGGATGGAGCACATGGCTCCTAATGTATTTGAGTATAGATTGTCTACCCAACGTCATTCCCGCGAAAGCGGGAATCCAGGTTCTTCGCCATACGTCGATGATACTGAGGAAACCATCCTTCGACCAAGCTCAGGACATGCTTTCAAGGAATGACGAACATTTAATGGAGTGAGAGCCAAAATCTAAGCTGGAGGAATTTGTGGGAAGGGATCACTTAAGCGACGAGAAAGGACTGGATTCCCGCTTTCGCGGGAATGACGGAACGCAAGTTCATTCCATCAAAACGGTCGTAAGTCGAAAATCTCAAATATTATTGGCCGCGCTTGCGTTCATCGTCCTCGCCACCCTTCTGGCCTCCTGCGCTACCCCTCAACTACCGTCAAAGGCTTCAACTCGATTCGCCCCAAAATCCTGCGTTGCCTGCCATGAAAAACAAAACGCCGCTTTCACCTCTCAAAAAGTGGTTCATGCTCCCGTTCGAAATGGCCAATGCGAGACGTGCCATCAACGTCACGGTGTTGTCGGCGCCGTAATTCTGCAAAAAGATAGCGCGGAGCTTTGCTACACCTGCCATGCCGCTGAGAAGCAGAAGTTCTCTCAAGCAAAAGCCCACACCGCGCTGAAAGACACTCCAAAACAGAAGCTGGGCTGCACCAACTGCCACAATCCTCACGCATCGTCCGAAAAAGGATTGCTGAAGAAAACTGGCAATGATCTCTGCTTTTCCTGCCATAAAAAGGAGGGTTTCGCCAAGAAGGTTACTCACGCGCCTGCCGCGCAGAGCTGCAGGACCTGCCATGAGCCGCATGCGTCAAGTGAGCCAAATGGATTGGTGAAGCCGGCAGCGGCTCTCTGCCAGCAATGCCATAACTTGACCGCTCCGAATCTCATGAAGGCCCACGGCGGTTATCCGATGGACAAGACCGCCTGCACTAGCTGCCACACGCCTCATACGTCCACACAGGCGAAGCTCATTCGTGATTCCGTCCACCCGCCGATGACACAGATGGGCTGCAGCACATGCCACGGAGATCCCAAATCGAAGGCTCCTTTCGAGGTGTCAACAAAGGTGCCGGATCTCTGTCTCATGTGTCACGCCAACCAAAGCAAGTCGCTTGGCGAAAAGGTAACTCACTCACCGTTTAAGGGAGGCCAGTGCACTTTCTGCCACAATCCTCACGCAACAGATACCAAGCCGGTGTTGGTCTCCGCCCAAAGCGAGCTTTGCACCACCTGCCATGGAAATATCGGAGAAGCAATCAAAGCAAAATCGATCCATCCGCCCGCGAAAGAGAGCTGCACCTCATGCCATAACCCGCATGCCTCTCCTAATAGCCGGCTTCTCGGTGTAGCCGCGAGCGGCGAGCTTTGCCTCACCTGCCATGCAGCCAAGACAGCGGACCTGCAGAAGAAATCGCTCCACGCTCCCTTTGCCGGACAACAGTGCGCCTCATGCCACAACCCGCACGGTTCTAAAGAAGCCAGGCTTCTCACGAAGCCTGTACAGTCGCTCTGTTATTCCTGCCATGCGAACAAAGAAAAAGAATTCGACAAACTAACTCAGCATAGGCCCGTGGCCGGGGGCGACTGCACCGCCTGTCACAACGCGCACGCGAGCGACACGAAACCGATTCTGGTCAAAACCCAGAGCGAGCTCTGTTTTAATTGCCATGCGCCGATGTTGGCTCGTCTGAAAGGCGGAACGGTTCACCTGCCTTTCCAGGGCGGCCAATGCGCCCTCTGCCACGTTTCTCATGCGAGCGAGACCCCAAAGCTCCTCACGGCCAAAGGCCCCGCTCTGTGCACGACGTGCCACGGAACTATTTTAACAGAGGCTAAGGGAATCCAGAGCACTCATGCGCCCGCAAAGCAGGATTGCGCCTCCTGTCATGATCCGCATGGAAGCTTAGTCAAGGCTCAGTTGAAGAAAGAGACAAAGGAGCTATGTCTCACCTGCCACACGAAGCTTGGGGATCTGATGAAGAAGGTCACCGCTCGCCGCCATCCTCCCGCGGCGGAAGGACAGTGCGCTCTCTGTCATAAGCCGCACGAATCGGAAAATACAAAGCTCCTCAAAGGCCCAGCGCAGGAACTCTGCGTGATGTGCCACAATGCCGGAGATGAAAAGCTTGTAAAGGCGCACGGCGGAATACAGATAAAGAACGCGAACTGCGCGGGTTGTCACGACCCCCACGCCTCTGAAGCCAAAGGCCTCTTCCATCCGGTAATGCATAAACCCTTTGCCGGCATGGTCTGCACGGCGTGCCATAAAAAGTGAGGCTAAGGCCGAGTATGGAAGCAAAAGGTGGCTGACTCGGCTCTTAATCGCACTGTCGTGAAATACCCGTTTGAAAAGGGAAGCTGTGAAAAAATTATGAGAACAAGAGCGCAATGCGGTAAATCTCCGCTAACCCCTTCCTTCGTCTACGCTCAGGGCATGCTTTTTCAAAGAGGGGGACCCGTAGTCCAAAGAGAGGAATTTGCAAGGACTTCCAGAGCAACATCCCACCTTGCTTGCTGGAATCATCCCCCTTTGAAAAAGGGGGAAAGAGGGGGATTTGAATTTTTTCACACCTTCAGTGCTAAAGTAAGGGGGCTCTCCCAACCCCATTCACCCTCACCTCATTCCTCTCCCCTCAAGCTTAAGCGGTTTCATATCGCGTTCGCCGCGCTGATTCTCGGTCTAGCCTTATTTCTAGCTCCCGCCTCAACCCACGCCGCCCCGGCTTCGGCTCCCGGCGGAGCTGAGCTGTGCTTCCAGTGTCATCAGGAGCTGAAAGAAAAGTTTTCTAAAGGCAACGTCCACACGCCCGTAAAAATGGGCATGTGCGAGAGCTGCCATAACCCGCATACGGCAAAATTTCCTAAGCTTCTCAAATTAAAAGGCTCGGATCTTTGTTTTAGCTGCCACTCAAAACAAAAGAGTGAATTTGCCAAAGCAGACGTTCACCGCCCGGTCAAAGATGGGAACTGCACGGCTTGTCATGATCCGCATGCCGGCCCGGAAAAATTCCAGCTCGTGAAGGCCGGCAGCGAGCTTTGCCTCACGTGTCATGCTGCCCTCAAAGAAAAACCCAAGAAGTTTGCTCATGTCCCTTTCGAGTCAGGAATGTGCCTCCTTTGCCACAATCCTCATGCTTCGAGCCAACAGGCGCTCTTGACTGGTCCTTCCGGTCAGCTCTGCCGCTCTTGCCACAATCTAGAGGATGCAAAGATCAAGAGGGCCCATTCACCTTTCTCGATGGAGAATGCTGCTTGCGAAAAGTGCCATAACCCGCACGGTTCACAAAATAAGTCTCTCGTTAAGGCAGTTGCCCATCCGCCGTTCGCTCAGGGCCGCTGCGGCAGTTGTCACCAGGTCGGAGGAAGCGATCCGAAAAAGACGATTCTCGGAGGCAAGGATCTTTGCCTGACCTGCCACGCAAAGATCACCCAGGAACTGAAGCAGAAAAAGGTTCACTGGCCTGTATCTGAAGGCCAATGCACCGCCTGCCACAACCCCCATGCTTCCGAAATGAAGGGGCTCCTGGCCGAAAAAGAGAGAGACGTTTGCTTAAACTGTCACAAGCCTATAGAGGAGCGCTTCAAGACATCGCTCTCTTTTCACCCTGAAAAGGCAGCAGACGGGAAGTGCACCGCCTGCCACAAACCTCATGGCTCCGAACGCGCGGTCCTGTTAGCCGGCGAACCATTAAAGCTGTGCGGCGACTGCCATAAGTCTCACGCCACGCTTTCACATCCGATGGGTGCTGGCATTATTGATCCAAGAAATAAGCAGCCGGTCACGTGTCTATCCTGCCACGGACCCCATGGCACGGCCCATCCGAAGTTTCTCCTGGCATCCCAAAAGAGGGAACTGTGTATTCAATGCCACAAGCAGTTGAGATAGGAATCCGGGGGGTTCGCAGGCTTGGACAAGGAACGCCGGATCTGACCGATGACCTGAGAACGACTCCCCGCTGACGGGCTCAGCTAGACAGGGATTGCCCCAAGCTTGAGATCCTGTCCACCGTTTTTTCTCCTTCGTCATTCGCGTGGAAGCGGGAATCCAGCTGCCAGCCCTCAGCGCTCGCGTGCACCCGGCCCCGCCGGGCCGGAATCATCTCCGATGTGGAACGACAGCGCACCAGGCATATTAGCTGTTACGCTTTTGCCACTGCGTGATTTCACGCAGTCCGAGGCGCCTTATTACTGACTCTGAGAATGAACAATGTCATAATACTGACACGACATTTAGCCTCTCCGCTCGCACTCGCGCAATTCCCAAGGGAACTACTCTTCAAACCCCTCCAATTTTCACGCGAAAATTTCATGAGTTAAGATTGCTCCCCGCCCCAACCTTATCTTCTCATTAGAACTGCTTATCGCTTAGCCACTGGCATAATAATTGCCAAGAGTTTGACAGTAACACAGTTAAGGAAGACTGCCCCAACTTGAATATCTCCATCGCTTTTCTAATGCTGATCCTTACTGCGCTACTGCCGCAGTCGTTCGCTAGAGCGAACGATCCGGGCACGCAACCCCCAAAAATCCCTCACGACTTTGCGTTGGAACCAAAACGAGTTATCTACCGGCAACTCGAAGGGCTTTACCTCAAGAGTCCTCGGGGCGTTTTCGTCGAAAAAAAGACCGGTGAGATCTACGTCGCGGACACGTTGAACGATTTGATCGCCGTCTACAACAAGGACGGCCTGCCTCTTTTTGCGTTCGGCTACAACAAAGAACTAAAAGAGCCAATCAAAGCGGTCGCCGACCAGACCGGTCGCATCTATGTCCTGAATGGCATTCCCAGAGCAGTCAAGATTTTCAGCTATCGAGGAGAATACGTCAGAGATTTTCCCTTAAGCAGCGCGGCGCAAAAAGCTAATCCAACGGCTCTCGCGCTAGACCACGAAGGTAACATCTATATCGCTGATCAAACCAGTAGGATGATTCAGGTCTATGATTCCACGCACCGGCTGATCCGCGAGTTCGGCAGGAAAACCGACGGCGTAAGTTACTTCAATACTGTCCAGGCCATTACCGTCGACGCCGATAGACTGGTTTATGTCGCCGACGCCACCACCACCCCTTGTATTCAGGTCTTCAGCCCTGCCGGCAAGTTTCTTCGCGGCTGGGGAGCGCACGACGCCGGCCCTCATAATTTTTCATTGCCAGCAGGTCTAGCCATAGATGGAGAAGGGCGCGTGATCGTGGTGGACACCATGCGCCACACGATAACGGTTTTCACCAAAGAGGGTACCTACCTCAGCCGGCATGGCGGCATGGGACGCCAACCCGGGGCGGTAAGCTATCCGACTGACATTGCCACCAACGGCAAGGAAAAGATCTATGTCGTCGAGCGCCTGGGGAGTCGTCTGCAGGTGTTGGAAGAAAAGATCGTGATTGCCGGTCGGACCCGTAGCGCCCCATCGGCTTCTAGCCCTCTACGGGAAGAGATCCGGCGGCATCTCGGGGACGTCATGAGGGATATAAGATGATTTCACCAGGTTGATTCGGCGGCTTGCGATCAGGATCAGCTCCTAAGAAACGAAGAAAAATAAAGAATAGGGAGGTGTAAGAATGAAATTTTTTACTCTAGCGCTTTTGACGGCTGTCATGGTGATAGCCACAGCTACGGCCGGCACGGCAGGCGAGTACCATGCGGGCGGAACCCTGCTGTGCTACGACTGCCACACAATGCACTTTAGCATGCAGCACGGCTGGGGCGGCGGTGCCGTGGGTACTACGCCAGAGCAAGGGGGCAACTGGCTCAGCACCACCGGCCCCAATACATTTCTCCTCAAAGCACCCGCCAACGAGCTCTGTCTGTCTTGCCATAACGGCTCGTCGGTGGCGCCCGACGTCCTCGAAGCGAATGCGAATGCATCGCCTGCCTCCGGACGCAGTGCTGGAGCCCTAAATGAGACGGGCGCGGGTCCATACGAGACCTGGAAGGGCCACACTCTCGGGTCAACGGCCACGCCTCCGGGATACGTGGGCTCGTACACACCGCCGGATCACGGCCTTGAATGCACTCAGTGCCATACCCAGCATGGCCGGGCGGCCGCTTACCGGAATCTCGGTCCTAGGTCTATTCCCGATTCCAGCCTCAGCTACGTGATAGGTTCTACGAATGACCTCACTAAGCATGTATGGATCAATATCGCGAGCTTGACCGGGACCCCTGGTTCGCGTACCGCCGCCGACTGGAACCCGTACTACGAGACCGCCAACATCTCCTACAACCGAATCGACGGTACAAGCGGCACGCCCGCAACGCAGTATGCCAATGGCGTTCAAAGGGTTTGTGGGACTTGCCATGGGCAATTCCACGGTGGTCCCGCTGACGCCGAGATCGGCGGTGAAGGCACCCCACCGGAGGCGTTTAAGCGGCACCCGACTGCGGGGGTGGCCATCGGCGCCCTCACCGGCGGCCATTCTAGTCTCACCCGATTCGCTGCGAACACCACCAAGGTGAAAGTGGCGACGGCAGACTACAGTGCTTACACCAATTCGAGCCCGATCTGCCTCAGCTGTCATAAGGCGCACGGCAACCAGAACCCCTTTGGACTTGTATTTCTGAACCGCACCGCCACCAGCGTTGATGAACAGGGAGGATTGGGAACTGGCCAGACCGCCAGTACCCAGACGGGTTTCCGGAACCTCTGCGGCCAGTGCCACGGCCAAGGCAACTGATCTGACCGGATGCGAGAGGCGCAGCGGAATCGCGCCGCGCCTCTCCCGTTCATGTGAAAGGCACCGGGAGTGAGCGAGGGTGGGGAATCTGACGGAAAAGGCGTGTAATAATATCGCGCGCAAGGTGGTTGGGCCGCTCCGCGTGGCAACGGACGGGGGAACTCAAATGTTCTCCCGTTTGTCTGTTGCAGGCAAGTTCTCCACGTCATTCACGTAAAGGCGGGATTCAAAACTTTATTGTCTGCCCGTAGTGCTCGGCCATCATAATGAGATCGAGGTATCTTAGCCCGCTCCGTTACTTTGTCCCACCAGACTCGACAGCAGGAGGAAACCGTGGGAACTGTAAGAGCTGTCACATTACAGAGAACAAACTTAAGTGGCCCCTTCAGTCACCAGCTTCCCGGCGCGCGCCCCACCACGAACGGACGTATGAGGATACTGATTGCGATACTGGCATGTCTCTTCCTCCTGTCGATTCTTCACGTCCAAGCTTCATTTGCCGGCGAGTACCACTACGGTCAGACTCTGCTCTGTTATGACTGCCACACGATGCACTTCAGCATGCAGCACGGGTTCAGCGGCGGAGCCGTGGACAATACGCCCGCCCCGGGGGGTAACTGGCTAGGAACTACCGGTCCGAATTCATACCTGCTCAAAGGAGCCAGCAGCAATGGTGTTTGTCTGGCTTGCCACAACGGCCAGACGTTTGCCCCGGATGTGCTGGGCGCTCACGAAAATGGCTACGTCCGCCAGGCAGGCGCCCTGACCACCGGAAGTGCGCCCTACGAAAACTGGAAAGGTCACACGCTGGATGGATTGGTTACACCCCCTGGCGGATACATGAACTTACGGCTGGAATGCGTGAACTGTCACAGCCCGCACGGAAACACCAGCTATCGAAATCTGGATGGAACCAGCACACCGGTCACTTACGCCAAAGGCACGAACGACTTGGCTAAGGACGTGTTCCTCAGAAGCTGGACACTCGGCCAACTCGCGACGAATTACAGCGTGGACAATATTGACTTCAACGAGCCACCAGCCACGCCGCAGAACAGAGGGTCGCCGATCGCCACTTTCTGCAGGGGTTGCCACACAGAGTTCCATGGAAGAGGGGGCGACTCGAACATGGGAGGTACCGGTGGAACCGGCTGGCTGCGTCACCCCACGGCCGATGCAAACATCGGACAGTTCGGTGCGGACGGCGAACACTCAAGCCTCGACCAATTTAAGAGCAAGGTCTATCGCGTCAAAGTAATGAGTCCCACAGGTGTCTGGGGCACCCAGGGTTCGCTCTGGCCGGAAGCTCCCACAAACCTCACGCCAACTTGTGTTACTTGCCACAAGGCCCACGGCAATCAGAATCCTTTTGGACTCATCTATCTTGCGGGAACTGGCCCTATCACCGAGGAGGGAGATTCAGAGGGAAACTCAAACTCAAGCCTCGGCGTCCGCTTGCGCGCGCTGTGCGGTCAATGCCACGTGCAGGGGAACTGATCCGGCTGGAATAAAGATGATTCATGAACTGCGCGTGGAACGGTGAGGGAGGAAGGAGACTGTGACGGACCGAGCGTCCACGCAGTGTTAAGGGTGGGGTGGTTAAGCCGCTCTGCGTGCCAGCAATCGGGGGAACCTCAAAGTTCCCCCGATTTTCTCTGGCAACGAAAGAATACCTCTCAATTACATATCTGTCAGTCTCCTATCTAAAAAATTCGATGATCAACTCGCTGCTCCGTCCTCGTCACTCCCGTAGAAACGGGAATCCAGTTCTCGTCGTCAATCTGGATCCGGCTTTCAGCACGCCGAAATCAGCAAGACTCATGAAAGCCGCTATGATCCAACCTTCTTCTGTAACAAATCCGAGTTTTCTTACGAGAGTTTTCACGTACGAGCTATAGGCCACGTGCCATCAGCTACTACAGCCATCGCCTCGCCTCCTTCTCTGGCCTGAAAGTTGCAGCCCTTATACCAACCGTATATGTTGACGCTCGTTTCAGCTAAGAGGAAATCTCGGCGCGCGATGATACCGGTAAAGTCTTCGTTAACCCTAATTCAACAAAACGCTCCACGTGTTGAATACTGCGTCCGGCGATTATTTTTTCGTCGAGCGTACAAAGAGCTTTCTCCCTCCTCGGCGTTCACACAACCCTTTCCTCCCCACTTGTGGGGGAGAGCCTGCCCTGAGCCTATCGAAGGGATCAAGGAGGGGAGACTTCAGAAACTTCGCTCACCGTCACGACAATCCGCTCAAATCAGGCACCCCCACCTTGCTCCTCTCCCGGTCTCGCCCCTTGGAATAAGTGCCCCGGTTGAGCCTGCTCCCCTCGGTCGAAGCAGATATTCCGACGGGGCGAGGGAAAGGAAAGGGAAAAACGCGGGAAAGAAAGGTTTGAGATCTCCTTCTCGTTACGATACAAATTTCACCTTAGGAGTTATTTTCGGCGCAGCCGTCCTGATATTTTTCAGCAGCATTCTTTTCACCTATGCTGGAGACTTTCACACAGCCGGCACTCTGGCTTGCTCAGACTGCCACGTGATGCACTATAGCAGTGCCCATTCCTTAACCGGGGTACCGGGACCCGATCCCCTCCTCGGGTCCGGTGGGCCGTTCCCTAAACTTCTCAAGAACGCGCCGAGCCAACTCTGTCTCGCCTGCCACGACGGAAAGACGGACGCGCCGGACGTGCGCGGCGCAAATACAGGCACGCACGTCCGGGCCGCGGGTCAACTCAATGTCATGGGCGATGGATACGAGGGAACAGGCCATACTCTAGGCTCTAATGCGGTTCCCCCAGGGGGAACATGGTCGAACCCCGGCCTCGAATGCTTGCACTGCCATAGCACCCACGGCAATACCTATTACAGAAACCTCACGCCAAATCCGGGAACGTCCACGGGAAAAACGGTTACCTATATGACCGGCCCGACCTATGCCGGTACGGTCTCTATTCAACAACTTTCCCAAACTCCTCTGGCGACTCACTATTCAGCGTCAAACATTCGTTATCGCCAGACATTAGCGGGATCGACGGACTTCGGGCTTTCGGAATGGTGCGGTGGCTGTCACGGTAATTTTCACGGCGGTGGAGGAACTGCGAACGTGGGCGGTTCCCCCACCGGCGACACAGGTTCATATCCGTGGCTCAGGCACCCGACTCGGGACGTAACTATGGCCGAGGGAGCAACAAACAGGCACATAGACTCAAATCACTGGTTCTCTTCTCTCCCTTCGCGAGTGCCTGTAGTCTCTCCCACCGACACGATTCCGGGCACCGCGTCTACCAGCGATAATGAAGTTTTTTGCGGCTCGTGCCATAAAGCTCACGGCTCGCAAAATCGCAAAGGACTGATCTTCGACGATGAAACAACTCCGAGTCTAGAAGACGGAACTTCGTTGAATCAATTGTGCCAGCAATGCCATTATCAGTGAGGCGAATGGCTAATAGCAAATGGACAAAATGCAGCATATTTCCATTGGTGCGTAGCTTGGGGAAAGAAGAACAAAAGGCGCATGGCGCCTTTTGTAAAAGGACTGGATTCCCGCCTTCGCGGGAATGACAAGATTCAAATGACCAAACCGAGCTGCGCAAGCTGGAACTGATCAACAAGAATGAAAGTTGTCTGCGCCACTACCGGGAACGACAGCACCTTGCGCAAGCACAAAACAGCGGTGCAATCACAGGTCCCGGCAATTTCGAGAGCTTCTATGTTGAACTTTTGTTCCATTCGCCATTTGCCGTTCGCCATTTGCTCTTTGACATGCGCTGTTTTGTTGATCGCTTTGGCCTCCTGCAGCATCCCACAGCCCATCGTCAGAGCCCTTCGAAAATCCGGCGACGGCACTTTAGTGCTCTTCCTCAATGGACCGGCGAAGACTCCGTTTTCCATGACCATTGAGCTAGCCTCCATGGAAGCTATCCGGCAAGACGGGACATCTTACCCTATCGTCCCCCGCCTCAAATCTATTGAATCGTTAAACATCGTGGACCGGCAGATACTCCTTGCGGAAACTTTTCTTCCCCCAGGCAAATATCGGGAATTTCGCATTCGCATACCAAAGGCCCGGCTTATCCGAGGGAGCGAAACAGTTGATTTGGCTGTTCCCCCGGACGGGTTCTCTCTTGGCGTAGACTTAGAGATGAGCGCCGGGGAGACCACTCCCCTCTTCATGAGCTGGAACGTCGAAGAGTCCATCGAGCGCCAGGTATTTTTCCGGCCGGCCTTCGCTTTCATCGGTAGGACCAAAGAGCCGAGAGGAGTGCTTGCCTACGTTACGAACGAAGATTCCAACAGCGTGACCATCATTGACCGGTCCATAGACAGAGTGATCGACGTGATCGAAGTAGGTGTCCGCCCGAAAGGCATCGTGGTGTCGCCCGACTCATCACGCGCCTTTATCGTCAATTCGGGATCACACAGCCTTACAATTCTCGATCTCAGAGATCAAAAAATTCTGCACACCGCCAATCTCGAGATTGGCGCGAATCCCTCCGATGTAGCGATTCACCCGGAGGGCCGTACACTCTACATTGCCAACACTGCATTGAACTCTGTATCGGTTGTCGATTCAGCGAGTTTTCAAACGATCGACTTGATCCCGGTAGGCCAACGCCCCGCATCGCTCGCCCTGGATCCCGGCGGGACAACGCTCCTCGTGGCAAACTCAGGAGACAACACTGTATCGGTTATTGACACGCGGCGGAATCGGATTTCGACCACAGTGCCTGTCGAGTTTCAGCCGGTGTGGGTTGCCGTAGATTCATCCGGAACACGAGCTCTGGTCGCACATTTGCGTTCGCTTCGGCTCGTCATGATTTCGCTAAGCTCTTTGCAAGTGGAAAGAAAGGTCAACGTGGGGATTGCTGCGGCGGCGGTACCCGATGGAAATAGTCCCAGAGTATTTATCGCCCTCCCGACTCAAAATCGACTTTCATATTTCGACCTGAACATCGACGGAGAGATCGGCTCCGTCACGGTAGGCAGAGAACCTTCGAGCCTTGCTCTGGACAGGGACCGCGGGAAAGTTTATGTCGTCGATCGAGGCTCCGACAGCATCACCGTAGTAGAAAGGGACACCCGCCGGAAGCGGACAGAAATTCCTACTGGGAAGCGCCCGTATGACATCGCGATTGTCCGGTGAAAAGGAAAAAGCTTTGCTCAAGTGCATCCAATCCTTTCGTTCGTCCCGAGCGGTGAAACATTCTGATGGAGAGGGAATTCGTAGTCACGCGGCATTTTGACATTCCCCGGCAGACAAATCCCCCTGTATCCCCCTTTTACAAAGTGGGACATCAGAGAAGAGGAGGTAGACAAGCAGATTTATCGATTCGGAAGAACCCTATCTCCATTTCCCCTCTTTGAAAAAGAGGGGTTAGGGGAGATTTTGCCGGCCAAGGTCAAATGGGGTAATGAGCCTGCGAGAACTACCAAAGAGTATGTCAACGACACATCGACAGCACAAGATAGGCAGCCGACGAATTCTTATGCGACTGAGCATGGGATTATCGGCACTGCTTGTCCTCTCCGCCCCTGCTCTCCTCATTGGCACAGGCGGCGTCTTTTCCATCACCAAGCATGGGGACCCCACGACCGGTGTCCAGCGCGATCCGAATCTCCCTCGAGGAGAATGCGGCCAGTGTCACGTGAGTCACGCCGGAACGAGCCCGCAACCCTTCGCGCTGTTTTCAGCAAACACAAATGCTCTCTGCTATACCTCCGGCTGTCATAGCACTTCCGGAGCGCAAAACATTTATCAGGGACCGTTGCCTTACGATGCGTCGGCTCACGGCACGAACTCTAATATGATGTGGCCGGGTTTCGATGCGAGCGTCGATGCATCTGCTCCGCGCGCGAGACCGAGTGGGGATTGGGGAAAATGTGTCAACTGCCACGATCCGCACGGCTATAACCGCGACGGTAGCGGACTTATACCCAGCCTCGTAGTTTCCAGGGAAGACAAAATATGCATCGTGTGTCACGATGGCTCCCCTTCTACCAAGAATATCAAAAACGAGATCAACAAAACCTACAGGCATCCGATCGCGACTTCCGGAAAACACAGCGTGGCTGAAAATGGAACCAGCAGCGCCTTCGGTATTAGCGCGACGAATAATCGGCACGCCGAGTGTGTCGACTGCCACAACGCTCATATCGCGAAACCAAATACTTTTCCGCCCTCCCCGCCGGACGCTTCGGACCGGATTCGTGGCGTGAGTCGGGTATCAGTAACGAATGGGGCAGCCGGATCAACACCCATCTTTACATACAGAGGACCGTCCGACACCACGCCCCCGATTGCGGAATACCAGGTTTGTTTTAAGTGTCATTCGGCGTGGACGACGCAACCCGGAGGGCAAACGGATCTATCGGTGCGGTTTAACAATAATAACCCCTCGTATCATCCGGTGGAGGCACAAGGCAGGAATATCAACATCAACGCGAACGCATTCATCAACAACTGGGACGGCACCAAGCTGATGTATTGCACCGACTGCCACACCAGCGACGATTCGAATATCCGAGGCCCGCATGGTTCCCAATACCAGTACATTCTCAAAAAGGCCTTCACGGCAAGTAGCGGACAGCGGACAATGTTCTCCACAGAGCTTTGCTTCGAGTGCCACCGCTATGACACCTACGCGAATAAAGACGCCGGCAACACGATCAAAGGCTACAGCCGATTTAATCCTCCGACATTCGAAAAAGGACACGCTTTCCACGTAGGCGACAGGCGGTATCCATGCTACGCCTGTCACGATTCCCACGGCTCGACAACTAGGCCACACCTGATTATCACAGGCCGAAATCCGGGCATTAACAGTTACACGGAAACCTCCACCGGCGGAACTTGCAGCCCTACTTGTCACAGCTCGCAAACCTATAACATTAACTACTCCAGGTAATGATGAACGACGGCCGGCGGAAGCTAATCCGCACTATAACGTCCTGTGGGCTCTACAGATCGCGGCAAATTTCCCCCTATATCCCCCGGACCAATCCGGCAGTGAATTGTCCTTGGGGAACGCTGATACTGTGGCTTCCAGTCTCCGCCCTGTTAATCGATATTGCGCTACTGACCAATCGGCTACGACGAAGCGGCCTTGCTTTAGGAAATCAAAATGAGCTGCCCAGCATCGGCAGTGTCGCATAACCCCCTCCGCCGCTTCGTCTCCTCGAACAGCTTTCTTGCGGGAACGCTGGCACTGGCAGCAGTTCTTCGAGTCGCCCACATTCTTTCGCTCATGCGGGTTCCCGTTTTCGACGTGCTCATTCTGGATTCTTGGATGTACGACGAGTGGGCAAAGCGGATCGCTTCTGGAGACTGGCTGGGCGGTCAGCGCGCGTTCTACATGGACCCCCTCTATCCCTATTTTCTCGCGGTCCTTTATTGGCTGTTTGGACGGGAGCTCCTCCTTGTACGGGTTGTACAAGCGGTTTTTGGTGTGGGGACGTGTGCCCTCGTCGCCGCTTTGGGCCGCGGCGTGGCTAGCAGGACCGTTGGTAATATTGCCGCGCTGCTGCTAGCCGTCTGCAGGCCGGCGATCTTCCAGGAAGGCGAGATCGAGAAGACCGCACTCGGCATGTTTCTCGTTACGGCGGCGATCTTCCTCGCGCTGCGAAAGTCGCTCGGCTCGACATTCGCTGCCGGTGCGATCATGGGGCTGGCGGCTCTGGTGCGCGGCAATCTCCTTATCTTCGGGCCGCTCGGTACCGCTTATTACCTTTTTCGATCAGGACCCGGGCCTTCCCCAAGACCATATACGCGGCTCACGGCCTATCCCGCAGTCAGCGCTCTCGTGTTCTTCGGCGGATTCCTGGTCGTTGTCGCGCCCGTCACGTGGCGAAACTACTACGTGTCCGGTGACTGGGTGATAACTACATCAGGCGCCGGAGCAAACTTCTATACGGGAAACAATTCCACAAACCGTTCAGGCGCCTTCGAGCCGGTACCATTTGTCCGCCCCCATCCAGCTTTCGAAGAAGAGGATTTTCGCGCCGCAGCCGAGCAGCGTCTCGGCCGCCGTCTTCGGGCAAGCGAGGTCTCGGCCTATTGGTTCCGACAGGCATGGGTCCACCTGCACGATCACCCCGGTTTTGCCCTGACGGTTGTCGCGCGCAAAGCTATGCTCTTCTGGAGCGACTTCGAAATGCCGGATGGCTGGGACATGTACCTGCTGGCGAGGTATTCTCTCGTTCTGGCGCTTTTTCCAATCGGCATGGGTTGGCTGCTGCCTTTAGCTATCGTCGGCGCTACGGTCGGGTTCAGGAAAAGTCCAGAAGTCAGATTGCTAGTGGGCTATATCGTTACTTACTCGGCGACGGTTATCGCGTTCTTCATCTTTTCCCGTTACCGTATTTACGTTTTTCCTGCCTTAGCCGTCCTCGCCGCGCTGGGCCTGCGCTGGATTATTGAGGTAATCCTAAGTCATGATCTACAAAAGTGCGTAGCAGCCGCTCTCATTGCGGCAATCGCAGGAGCGCTCTCATTCTTCGGGCTTGGCCTGACGCGCGTCAAACCGGCGGACCCGGCGCAAGGATTCATGAACCTCGCCGCGGTGTATTATGAAAAAGGTGATGCGGCTTCGGCGGAGCGCCTCCTCGGAGATGCGCTTGCTGAGTTTCCCAACAGCCCGGCCGCGCTGTGCGGCATGGGACGGTTCCAGCTCGCCAAGGGGAACTGGTTTCTTTCGGTGGCTTTACTCAGGCAATGCCTCAGCCGGAATCCTCGCTACCCACAAGGTTGGTTCTCTCTCGGGCAGGCATATTACGCTGGTGGCAAATTGACCGAAGCCGCTCGTGCGTATCAAAAACAGATCGAAGTCGTTCCTGGCCACCTTGAGGCCGCACGCCTGCTCTTAGACGTCCAGCACCAGCTTCTGCGATGATAACACCTATGACGGAATAGAGCGGCACGTGCCTGCGAGCGCCGGCGTACGATTGACCGCAAGGCAGCGCGCGGCGTGATGACGACTTCGCTCAGACGGCTGGTGTTCGGCCAGTTGTTCCCAAGTTTGAGAACTCAACCTCCCTTTTTGCAATATCTAGGAATAAAGCTTGATAAACATATCGAATGGAGTCTAAAATCGCATTAGAATCTATGCAGCCGGCTGGTATGAGTTTTGCGAAATCATAAACAAAGCGACATCAGGTAGGAACTGTAATCACGGATTCTTCCTGGATATGGAAAAGACAGTAGCGAGATGTTATTTTAACCCCCGTTGTGTCCTGTCTTAGAAAGGGCTTTACTTCCCGTTCCTGGTGAGCCGTCGAACCAACCAACAACATCTGGGAGAAAGGATTCACGTTTCGACAGGCTCAGAGGCTGCGCTGGGTTTGTTCAAGGGGCGGACGGATATCTAAATTCTTTAGACCACGACACTAGGGGAGAGAAAAATGCGAACCAGAAGATTTATTATAGGCGGTGTTATCATAGCGGCAGCCCTGACGTACCTCATCTACGGGGGGATGCGGGAAGCTATTGTTTATTTCGTTACCCCTTCGGAGCTGAAGGGAGAGGCGCGCCCAACCAAAGATAAGTTCTTGCGCATGGGCGGAATGGTGGTCCAGGGATCCATGGAAAAGGACCTCAAGGCTCTCACTTACAGGTTCAAGATAACCGATGGCACGGAGGCAATTCCCGTATTCTTCCGGGGCGTTCCTCCGGACCTGTTCGTCGAAGGTAAAGGAGCAGTCGTGGAAGGCCGGCTCGGAGAAGACGGCGTCTTTATAGCTTCCACGATCATGGCAAAGCACGCCGAAGATTATAGCCCGCCGAAGGATGCAAAAGCTCCGCACAGCTTTGTGCCCGTGAAGGACGGAAAAGGACCATGAGTGCGGTCATAGGCCAAACCAGCATCATCATCGCTCTTTTCCTGGCGCTCTGGGGAATTATTGCACCCATTCTGGCATCCCGCAGTGGTAAAGAAGGTCTTTTTTTCAGCGCCAGAGCTGCGATCCTGGGTCAATTCTTCTTGGTCACACTAGCGGCCTTCGCCATGATTTATGCTCTGGTAACTACGGATTTTTCCATCAGGTACGTCGCGTTCAATACCACGCGCTCCACTCCTATCTATTATCGGGTCACCGGCCTCTGGGGCGCTTTGGAAGGCTCGCTGCTGTTGTGGGAGTGGATTCTTATCATATTTTCGGGGCTTGTTGCCTGGATCCACAAGGACCGCCATCGGGAACTCATGCCCTGGGTGCTCACGATCTTCTCGATCGTCTCGGCTTTTTTCCTCTTCGTGCTCGCATTTGTATCTAATCCCTTTGAGACGATTTTTCCTGTTCCAGCCGACGGTCGCGGGCTCAATCCGCTGCTGGAAGACGCCAACATGCTGAGTCACCCGCCGCTCCTATACACCGGGTTCGTTGGCCTGACAGTTCCTTACGCCTTCGCTATGGCCGCCCTGATAAAAGGCAAACTCGACGAGGGCTGGATTGTAACCACCCGCCGCTGGACCCTGACCGCTTGGTTCTTTCTCACGATGGGTAACCTGGTCGGCGCCTACTGGTCTTATCATGTCCTCGGTTGGGGCGGATACTGGGCATGGGATCCGGTTGAGAATGCAGCCTTCATGCCCTGGCTGCCGGCCACTGCGTTTCTCCATTCGGTCCAGGTTCAGGAGCGCAGGCGCATGCTCAAGGTATGGAATCTGTCGCTGATTATCGTTGCGTTCAGCCTGACCATCTTCGGCACTTTTCTTACGCGCTCGGGGATTCTGTCTTCCATACACGCCTTCTCCAGCGGTCCGGTTGGAAGCATCTTTCTCGGCTTCCTGGCAATCATTCTGGTGGGCTCCTTCGGCCTTCTGGCCTATCGGGCGGATCTCCTGAAGGGGCAGCCGGAGCTGGACTCGGTCGTGAGCCGTGAATCGGCGTTTCTTCTTAACAATGTGGTTTTAGTTTCGGCGCTTTTTACGATCTTGCTCGGGACGATTTTCCCACTGATTTCCGAGGCCGTCGTCGGAGTTCAGGTGAGCGTCGGCGCGCCTTACTTTAACTCTGTGACCGTGCCGCTGTTTCTTTTGATGGTTTTTCTCATGGCAATCGGTCCGATGATCGCCTGGCGCAAAGCGTCCCTGGATAATATCAAACGAAACTTTCTCTGGCCTGCCGTTGCTTCGCTCCTTTGCGGCCTGCTGCTTTTTATCTGGCGCGTTCGCGACCTGCTCCCGCTTCTCGGTTTTACTCTTCTGGCATTCGTGGTGTTTACGATCCTGTTCGACACCGCGCTGGCTGTGCGGGCGCGAAAAAGAATCGCCGGTGAAGGGATCGCATCTGCGTTAATGACATTGGTCCGCCGTAACCAGCGCCGGTATGGCGGTCTAGTGGTTCATCTTGGAGTTGTCTTGATCGTCATGGGAATCGCCGGCTCCATGGGTTACAGCGTCGAAAAAGAAGCCACCCTCCGCATAGGAGAGTCACTCTCTGTGGGCCGGTACCATGTTCAGTTTGAAGGCTTACGGGGATCTCAGCAGCCCACCCACTTTCGCGTCGAGGGGGCATTCCGGGTATTCAATGAAGGCCACGAGTTGGGAACGCTCTCTCCGGCGCTCAAGTTCTTCCCCTCGCAACAATCACCCGTGGGAAAGGCCATTCACCGGAGCACCATCTCAGAGGACCTCTACCTGATTCTTTCCGGTTTCACTGAGGTGCAGCAAAACCAGGCCACATTCAAAGTACTTGTTCGTCCCTTGCTCGTCTGGATGTGGATCGGCGGTCTGGTGATTGTGTTAGGAACCATCATGAGTGTCTGGCCGGTAAAAAAACGCGCGACCGCGCGGGAGAGTTAGGCAATGCGCTGGCGTCGGCTTCTCATTACAATGGCAGTGCTTCTCCCCCTCATCGGTATTCTCGCGTATGGGTTTAGTCGCGATCCCCGCTATATCACTTCGCCTTTGATCGGCCGCACTGCCCCGCCGTTTACTGTGACGCTTTTTGAGGGTCAGAAACTGAGTCTCAATGACATGAGAGGAAAAGCGATCTTCGTTAATTTTTGGGCCTCATGGTGCCCGCCCTGCCGGGCGGAGGCGAGAGATCTTGAGGCGGTTTGGCAGCAACTGAGGGATCAGCAGGACATCGTATTTTTGGGTATAGATATCCAGGATACTGACGAAGCCGCGCGCGCCTATCTGAAGGAGTTCAATGTCAGCTATCCAAATGGCCGGGATCTCGCGGGGAAGGCGGCCGTTGAGTACGGGGTTTGGGGAATACCGGAAAGCTTTTTCATCGATCCTCAGGGGCGCATTACCTATAAACACGTCGGGAGCCTGGGAGCAGGCCTCGTCTTGGCGAAACTCGACGAAGCCAGGCGCAGCGTTGTCAGCGCCAGAGAGGGAAAGGGCTCTTACCAGTCTGTTCGGTAAAGAACAATGTGGCGATATCTAGTTTTTTTAGTGGCTCTCGTGATTGTTCCTCAAACTCTGTCCGCCCAACCCGCGGATCTCGAAGAGCAGGCGCGTAGAATAGCCGCCGAGCTCCGCTGTCCGGTTTGCCAGAACCTCTCCGCCGGCGATTCCCCCGCGGAGCTGGCGCAACAGATGCGGGCGATTATTCTCGAGCAGCTCAAAGAAGGCAAGACTCCCGAAGAGATCAGGGCTTATTTTGTGTCCAAATACGGAGAATGGGTTCTCCTCGCTCCGTCACCGAAAGGCTTCAGTCGTTTGCTTTGGATCCTGCCGTATGTGGCACTGTTCGCAGGAATATTGTTTGTGGCCTTTCTGGTCGTCCGGTGGGTGCGCAGAACCAAGTCTCAGACACAGAGCGTCGATCCGGCTCTTGTCGAACGCGTTCAGCGCGAGGTCGCGCTCGACGAAACAAATATTTCGGGAGCAGGATCCGAAGGTGAGCCGTCGTCGCTCCTGGAAGAGCGTGCAAGGCTATACACAGATCTGAAAGAACTAGAGTTCGATTATCAGGCCGGAAAAATTTCGCAGGCCGACTATCAGGAATTACGTCACGAGATTGAGACCCAGGCTGCGCTGGTGTTGAAGGAGCTTCAATCTCAGGAATCGAGGCGGCCTCCGGTTCAGCAGAAACCCGATTTGAAGCCCAAAAGCGAAACTAAACAGGTAGAGACAACGAGAAAAAAGAAAGATGAAGAAAGGGTTCCTCGGCCGGCGTGGCAATTGGCAGTGGGCGGGCTTGTACTCCTGGTCTTTGGGGTTACGCTCGGAGTTCTCTTGACCCAATCCATGCGCCCTCGCACTTCTGAACAGGACAGTATCACCGGAGGTTTTCTCACAGGCACCGGTTCTCAGGACGTCCCTTCTCTCATCGCCCAGGGACGCGCAGCGTATGAAAAGCAGGACTGGGGAAAGGCGATCGAATCTTTTAAAAAAGTCTTAGCCGTAGACGGCAACAATCCCGAGGCGCACAGCTACATGGGCATGATTCTAATCCAGGCCAATCACCCGGACGGAGCTCTCTCGGCTTTCGATCGGGCGCTGGCAGCCGATCCTAACTTTGGTCTCGCGCTTTGGGGCAAGGGCATGCTTCTCTATCGCGAGAAGCAGAATCCGGCGGGAGCGCGCGAAGCACTGGAAAAATTGGTAAAGATCCTGCCTCCAGGACAGGATCGAGAAAACGTTCAGAAAACCCTCGGTGAAATTGCTCAAGCAAAAAAGCAAACAGCCAGCGCGAACACGAAGAGCAAGAGCGCAACTGCTCCCGCCTCGGCGTCCACTTCTCAAGCGCCTGTCGAAGGCTCGCGGGTTTCCGCTACAGGTGCGACCGCCGCTGCCACGGGTTCTATACAGGGAACCATTTCTCTCGACCCGAAGCTCAAAGCCAAGACCGATGGTCAGGCGGTGCTGTTCATAATGGCACGATCGGGCAACTCGGGCACCGGTTCCCTTCTCGCGGTCAAGAGAATTGATCGCCCGGTTTTTCCATTGACCTATTCGCTAGGTCCGGAAAGCGTGATGATGCAGAACGCTCAGTTCGCCGGAAAAGTAAATTTGTCAGTCCGCCTCGACAAAGACGGCAATCCGATGACTAAAGGTCCCGGCGACCTGTTGGGAGATTACAAGAAGAATCCCGTTCAGGTAGGGTCACAAAAGATCGATGTCGTGATCGATCAGGCGATGTAAGACGCTGCCGGCTATGGATCTGAAAACCGTTCTGCTCCTCGACATGCTAGCAGACGCAGAGAAGATTGGCGAGTTTTAATTCGGAACCAGAACGCTCTTCAGTCTGGCCAGCATTGCAGGGTCAATTCTAAATAGCTCCGCAACCAACTTTTCCATTTCCTCCCCGGCCACCGGTTCGATATCGAGCCTGGCCTTCTTAGCTTCAGCAAGAAACTCCGGATCCTTCAACGTATCCGCAAAAGCCTTGCGCAGAGTCTGCACGCGCTCTTTCGGCGTGCCGGGGGGCACAAAATACATCCGGGTAATGGTCGCCGTATCATGAACTCCATATTTGAGCAGACGCCGCGCCTCGTCTGTTTTGGCATAATCGATCGCCAGCGGCACATTGGGCAGGTCCGGGTGCTTGCGCGGCATCACCAGAACGACAACCGAAACGTCGCCCGACTCCAATCCCTTGCGCCACATCGTTTTTACAGACTCCCAGGCCCAACAGCCTCCCGCGAGCTCACCTCCCTCCGCTGCAAGCTTGATGTCCGCCGTTCCTTTGTACGGCTCAACAACCTTAATCGGCAGCCGAAGCGCCGCCTGCACTGTCCTGGCCACATCCGATGCAGTGCCCCCGGGTCCAACACCGCCCAATTTGACCGGCTCTTTAGCAGCAAACCATTTTTCCACACCGGTGATGCCGCTGCCCTTCGTCAAAGCACATACAGGATTGTCGATGGCCGGAGCGCCGATATACTCGAACTTTCGGCCGTCGAAATTGGCTCCTTTGGCCCCCATGATCTGTTGTAGAATAAGACCGCCGATGTTGTTGCCGATGGTCAGGCCGTCCGGCTTGGCCTGCTGGTACATGTAATTGGCATGGATGAACCCTCCGGCTCCCGTCATATTTTCCACAATAATATTCGGATTGCCTGGAATGTGCCTTCCCATATATCGTGCAATCGCGCGGCTGTAAGTGTCAAAGCCGCCCCCAGCGGCAAATGCCACAATCATCCGGACGGTCTTTCCCTTATAAATTGACTCCTGGGAAGGCACCTCTTGTGGGGCGAAAAAGAGACAAAAGCTAAGAAGACCCGATGCAACAATGCGACCGTTTCTGCGCATGGACTCCCCTCGCAGTCTTCGATTCAACTGGTGATTTTAGGAAATTTCAGTACCGTTCCCTGACGTCTATTGAGATTGTTCTCCCCTCGCCTTCCTTAAGGCCTCCACAATCGTGTCTGCCTCAAGACCGAGCTCCAGGGTTTCAATTAGCTCACCGTAACGTTCAGGATTGATCAGAGATTTCACCTCCGGCTCGAATACGTGAAAAGTTCTCAACCCGAGCTCCACGCCTGCAAGAGGGCCGGCATACGTGGGATCTCCCTTCGTCACGGTTTCGAACTGGATTAGACTGCTATCCACATTCGGCGCTCCCAGAATGACCACTACGTCATCTCTGCCGTACTGCTCCGCCAGCTCTTTGATTCGACCTTGAACCTCAAGGTCCACAGCGCCAGCGGCCGTTCAGACAAAACATTGGGTAGAAGAGAAAACCACCTCCCCTCCCAGACCCTCCAACACCTGCTCAATAGTGTGAGCCGGAACTCCGTCCCGCTCACCGAGTATCGTTATCTTTTTTCCTCGCAGATCGAAACTGGCCAGATCTCCCAAAGCACACCTCCCATATTAGTTGTTATCTAAGAATGACGCTCCAACAATACCGACATGCCATCGCTCAACTGACTCATTTGTCCAAGGAAAAGGCTGGCGCGGGCAAAGAGAAGACAGCGACCGAGCTCTCCGTTCTTGAGACCACGCACGGCGTGCGGAACATAGGCTAAAGCCGAGGCAATGTGCCCCTGTGTGGGAGCATATCCGGGGACGCCCTTTTGCCTCATAAACCCGCCGATCTCCGCCCGGCTGATTTTACCGCACGATGCCAGCACCGCCGCCAGCATGCGGTAGTTCCGCTCTGCGATATCGCCTCCATTGGCGGGAAGCGTGATCTCGGGATTGTGCAGCTCCGTTACGAATTTGTCTATCGTACTCACGTCTAAGTGCAGCCGCTCCATCGGCTCGATGACCAGCGCGCGCAGCTGCTGATCCAGGGCGGCCCCGGCGCGAACCGGATGTCGTCCCACTCCCGCCAAATTTACGACCGGGCTTCTGCCGTCGTCGCGCCCGACCCAGACAGCCACCGCGGCCTGAACATCTTCCAGCACCGGAAGCCGTTTTTCGAGGTGGTAAAGAAATTTCATTCCCAGTTTCGGAAGAGAAGACCCTCCCACGACGATGACATTCTCAAACACACCGCTCTGAATTAGTGCGGCGGCCATAACGATGGCCGGGATCGGGGCGGCGCAAAAATCCTTGATATCCGCGCCCGAAGCCTGATCACAACCCGCAAACTCGGCAACAACTTTTGCCAGATTGCCGCCACCTCGTTGATAGCGATCGCCGATCGCTTCTTCGGAACAGCTCAGCACAAAATCGACGCTGCCCGGTTGGAGCTCGGCGTTCTGGACGAAAAGCCGGCGAACCGCCACGGCGGCAGAGACCTTGGCGCAAAGATTCTCCAACAGAATCGGCGCGGTAAGGGACTCATCCTCCGCATGGCCGTGTTGAATAAAAGCGACCGGCTCTCGACCAACGAAAAGAGGCAGTCCGTTGCCCTTTTCAATCTCCGCGAGAAGCTGGCCCGCCGTCCACAACGTCGGCGCGCCGCGAACCAGAGGCGCCAGCAAAGGAGACGCTTCGACCCCTGTCTTAATAGATTCCCAAAACTTGTCCAGCAGACACACATGCTTAAAAACATCGGCCAGCGCGAGAAGAGCCAAAAAAGCCTCTTCGGGTATAATTTCACCAAACACCGGTAGTTCATTGCCGTTAAGAGGCGGCTGATTGAACCACGGCTTATCAATCTGCAAGAGTGTCTCAGGCGGATATTTTCCGAGAAAGATTTGATTCGGAAGATAGTTCTCCGCCTGTTCGAATTTTCGCAGCGCAGTTCCCAGTTCTCCCAGTCGAGAAGGTCGCGCGGCGATTTCTCTCGATGGCTTCGAGCCATAACGGACCAGCCCGGGCGTGTGAATCAGGGCACTGGCTCCCTCTTTGATGACAGGTCTCAAGTTCATAATCGTTTAGTAAGCGTTACACGTCCAGGAGAGCCGCCCCCAATTATCTACCCCGCCGATAACCATATCTCGCGCGTCCAGCGTCAGCGGGCCCAACGCCCGTGCAACCGGGGCTCCGGGATAGCTGAGAATTTGGATTTCGTCATAAGGGCCTACCACTCGTTCGGGTGGGGGTAATTCGAGCCAGCGGTCTCTTGTGCCGGTGCCCACGACTGCATCAGCCTCTGGAACATAAAAGAGGAGCGGCGAGTCAATCCCATCCTTACCGCCATACTCATAAGTAACGAGGACCGTTTTGATCCCGCGCTGTTCGCAGGCTCGAATTGTTAGCATGACATCGACAAACGCATTGCCCGATCCCAACCAGGCAACCAGCGCAGCATCCGCTGCAAAGGTCGTCGCGAGTTGAGCGGCGTTTTGGGCGATAACCTCCTTGCCCTGAAAAGTCTCATAGCGAATCCGCTGCAGGACCATTCCGCTGAAGTTCAGCCGCTTGCCATGCTCGTGATAAAGTCCGAGAACCAGCGGATGGTTTTGCCAGTCCCAGCTATTCGGGAAATAGCCGATCCCGCGCGTGGTATTGACGGTAATGGCTCCGTCCAGAAGCTCGTTAGGATGGATCACGGTCGCCAGAGATTCTCGAATCGGAAGGCCGTAGTAACTTACTCCTGAATGAACATGATGACTATCGGTAAGACAGCCCTGAATAAGAACGATTCTGGGTAGTCCTGAGTCGGTCGCATCGAGATCATAAGTTACGGCGCGAGGAGCATTGAGACCGATCGTGGCCTCTGCCAGTCTCACCGCGGCGCCGCAATGCGCCTGCTGTATCGCTGTATGGGCTTCGATGTCGGAAAGTCCTTTTGCCAGACGAAGAACCATTACAACGTTGATCAGAGAGCTATAGCGTGATGCCTCCGCCCCCGGGCCCCACATGTCGAGAATCGCGCTTCGCTGGACACCCAGGCCAGCTCTGATCGTTCCTTCATATTCGGCTGCAGCAACAACGCCCATTCCCGACAACCGGTGAGTTCTACCTCTTCCCACCGGCTCGACGGGACCGAGGACGCCGGGGAAAACCTGCCCGTTGCCCGAGACTTTGACTCTGGGCTCCAGAACGTCTCGGATGCCGGTGATCCGAACCCTTTCTCCCGGATGGACGATTTCAATCGCTGCGCTTTGAATTCGATTATCACGAAGAGCAAGATCAACCAGCTCTTCGCGGTTCACCTCCAGAGTTCCGGAATTATACCGCGTGTTCGTACCCGGCCGGATCTGAGCGACCGGGAACTCGGCCATTTCAAGACGCATGTCTTCGCTCAACCGCTAACGGCCATGTTGGGGGAAAAGAGTGTCGGCTCATGGACGTCCGATTGCAGTGCTTTCAATGCTGTTTGAACAATTTCCACGCGAAGCCTTGCATCGATCTCCCGCGGCAGGCTCGGATCGCCACACGGGTGGGGGATGCTTACGCCTTTGACGATGCGGCTCGCGCCCACCTGCTCCGCAACCGGATACATCGCGCTGATGAGCGCCACCGGCAAACCAGCCTTATCGAGTTCCTTGCTAATCACAGCACCGCTGCGACTGCAGGTCCCTCAGGTGGCCACCAGGAGAACTCCGTCAATTCCCGATGCCTTCATATCTGCAGCGATCTCCTGCCCGATGCGCTTCATAACTGACGGTGAGCCTTGATTGCCCGGCACAACATAGTAAGCGGGATACAGTTTTCCCCTTCCAATGATCCCTTCGGCTTCGAGCGCCCGCACGGCATCTAGCGGCACCCCGTAGTGTGGATTCTGGTTCATGTAAGTGACATTGTATCCGCCGTGGATCGCCTCCCATTGGCCGGGTTCCAACGACTTAACCTCGGCAATGTTATACTTTTTCCAATGTGTATTTCTGTAGGTTTTAAAGCCATCCGGATTGCCCCACGGGACAACGCCACTTGTTGTAACGATTGCTAAAGTTTTATCGACCAGGTGTTTCAAAGCTGACGCAGGCGGTGCCTGATCCCAGATTTCCATGGGGACTTCGGTAACAAAAGGCTCGTTGTGGACTTTCTTAAGAAGCATCTCAATGGCACGTTCGACTCCGGGGCGATCGGTTTTTTCTAAACGCCTGATGCCGCGCGAAATGTATCCTTCTTCCGCGGCAGGGCCGATCTTTTCTCCACTGGCCAACCGGCAGGCGAAGCGCGCGAGTGAGGCAAGAGCTTGCGTCATTCCTGCGGCTGTTTCCGCAGACGGGAGCAGGAAGAGCTTGAGGTTCTGGTAATCTCTGTAGTTCGCAACTGCCGGATTATCAGTATGCATGGCGGTAACACAGGGAATTTGCAGCTTATCGGCTATGGAACGACCAATCTCGACGCAACCAAGACCGTACCTTCCCGAGTTGAACGCCGGGCCGGCGACCACCACATCGGGACGATGCGATCTCACCGCCGCGAGAATTGCGGCTTCGGCTTCCTGCGTGTGTTCATGGAAATAGTTGTCGCCGTAGTAAACAGTGGCCACAATCTTTCCTCTTTCACCAAGCTGGGCCTCCAGGCCCCGAGCCGCGCCAGACACCCCCTCGAGAACTCCCACAGGAACATCCGCCTTCTCCTCGCCGCCCAGTCCCGCAAAAAACTGATTAATGATGTGGACGATAGTCACCATGAGCCCACCTCCTTCTGGATTCTGGCCGAATTAAAGAACCCTCTCCTTTTCCAATTTCCTCACAATCCTGTCATCAATAACGTCCTCGGCTCTAAGGCGGCCGATCTTGTCGTTTGTACCGCCCAAAAGCCGGATGGTGTTACGAATCCCTTCAATGTTCGGATTGAGTCGTTTTTCATAAAGGCCTTTCACTCTCTCATAACCATCCGCTGCTTCTTCCAGTCGCGACAGGTGAAGCCCTTTGGCCAGACTTCTCACGACAGCGCCCTTATTTTTTGGATCCTGGATAAAGCTGATCGCCTCGGCTAAAGCCCTGAGGCTTCGCTCAATGATCTCGGGGGAACTCTCAATGATGCTGCGGCGGGCCAGAAGAGCTGTCCCCTGATAAGGGATTCCCAATTCAGCCAGATCAGCCAGGATGCGAAAACCTTGAGATCTTAGGGCGGAAGCGAAGGCATAACCTAACTGGGTCGCGTCGATGGTTCCGGAGGTGAGCGCCTGCGCGCGCACGGATTCATTCCCCAACGCTCTCACACTGATCCCGTCTCGCTTCGCATCCAGACCCCAATGCTCTAAGGCCAGCATGGTAAAAACCCAATTGCCACCCCCTATGCTCGTCACCGCGATCTTCTTGCCTTTCAGGTCTGGCGGGCTTTTGATCTGCGGGGAAGCTACGAATAAGCCGGTCAGCTTATTGACCAGCCCCGCGACAAAGGCAACGTCGCCTCCCCCCGCAATGGCGCCCAGAATAGCGCCTGAAGCCGATCCGGTGTTCAGATGGGAATCTCCCCTCGACAGCGACGACAAAGCCACCGAGCCGCTTCCGACATATACCAGTTGAACATCCAGACCCTGCCTTCGGAAAAATCCCTGATCCTGAGCCACAAAGAGAACTGTCTCCCGTTCACTGAAACTGGCGAACGTGATGACGACCCGCGGGAAGGCAGTGGCGCCATATGAGCCGTTCGCGCCGAAACATAGAAACACCACACAAGCGGCAAAAAAAGAACCATGCTGTTTCCGCACTTGATTCGTCCTCGCGCTTCTGATCTTGCTGAACGATTGAATGAACTTCCCGAAAGGAGCGCCCATCCGCCTTTTCTCAAGAAGAATCTAGTCGACTTCTAAAGCTTTTGTCAAACGAATCGAACCCGGCCGGCTCAGGCGTGACCCCCTCCAGATAAAATGAGGTAGATTTGACACAAAAGCTGGCTATCAGATATTCTGTGCCACAAAACGGGTTGGCTTTCAGCCCGTTCTTCCGGTCGCTGCTCGAGGCGTTGATGATCCACGGTAAGCGGGTTGTTGTGGTGCTCCCTGCCTATAACGCCGCGCGCACACTTCGACAAACGATTGATGAGATTCCCGCGGGATTTATCGACCGGCTGATTCTCGTGGACGACGGCAGTTCGGATCGGACAGCGCAGTTATCACGAAAACTCGGATTGCGCACGATCAGGCACGACACCAACCGGGGCTACGGCGCAAATCAAAAGACCTGCTACCGGGAAGCTCTCGAGGATGGCGCCGATGTCGTCATTATGCTCCATCCCGATTACCAGTACAGTCCGCGGCTGACGGTTGCCATGGCGTCTCTGATTGCCCTGGAGCAGTACGATGTCGTCCTCGGGTCGCGCATCCTTTCGTCCGGCGCCCTCAGAGGAGGCATGCCAGTCTACAAATACGTATCGAATCGAATCCTAACGCTCGTACAGAACCTTTTGCTCCGGGAGAAGCTGTCGGAGTATCACACCGGATATCGGGCATTCTCACGCAGGGTCCTTGAAGCCCTTCCGCTTATGGCAAATTCAGACGATTTCGTTTTCGACAACCAAATGCTCGCGCAGGTGATCTATTTCGGGTTTCGTGTCGGTGAGATCTCATGCCCCGCGAACTACTTTTCCGAGGCCTCTTCAATTAACTTTCGCCGCAGCGTGAAATACGGAGTGGGTGTCCTGCAGGTATCGCTATTGTTTCGGCTCAACAGGTGGCGCTGGATCCGCAGCCCGATTTTCAATTCACAAGGGCCCAGACTTCCCAGCGGATGACGGGATATGGCCGCTCGGGTAAGAGATTGTACAAGCAAATAGTGATGCCCCATATCAAGAGTGAAAGACCAAATAACCCTCAGGGATCCACTGGCCAGCCGGTCGAGAGGCCAGCCCTCCGCGACATCCTCTCGGTCTATTCCGCCGCTCCAAAAACAGGACTGATTGCGCTCGGGCTGGTCATTCTGGTTATCGCCAGCTATGAGCGCGTCGGACGCTACGGCTTTGTCGATTTCGACGATAGCGAATACATCTACGAGAATCCACAAGTGCGAGACGGCCTGACTTTTCGAGGCGTTGGTTGGGCCTTCACAACGACTCATGCAGCCAACTGGCACCCTCTGACCTGGCTGTCGCACATGGCTGACGTGCAGATGTTCGGGCTCGACGCCGGATGGCACCACTGGATGAACGTGCTAATCCACGCGGTGAATGCAGTCCTCCTCTTGTTAGTCCTGAAGCGCATGACAGGCACGATATGGCCCAGCGCTTTGGTCGCAGCTCTTTTCGCAGTGCATCCACTTCACGTTGAGTCGGTAGCATGGCTGGCCGAGCGCAAGGACGTCCTCAGTACCTTCTTCTGGTTGGTAACGATGGCTTTGTACGTTCGTTACGTTCAGAAACCGGACGCGTGGCGATATCTCGGCGTCACACTTTCTTTCGTATTCGGCTTGCTCTCAAAGCCCATACTGGTCACCCTGCCATGCGTGCTGCTCCTACTCGATTACTGGCCGCTGAGACGCCTCACCCGACAGATACATCGGGTGCGGGATTTGCGCCTGCCGAGCGGGAGCAAATTTTTGCTCTTCTCCTGGAAAAAGTGCCTCTTGCCGTGCTGGCAACCGCCTCCAGCATCATTACCTACGTCGCCCAAGCGTCCAAAACAGCGACGGCGCCGCTGGACCACTTTCCGCTCGACCAACGGCTTTCAAACGCGCTTCTCTCATACGCGCTCTACCTCTTCAACACGGTATGGCCAAGGTCGCTAGCGGTCTTCTATCCGCATCCATCCAGCATCGGCGAGCAAATCCCGCTATGGCAGGCAGTTGCGGCCCTCGTCGGCCTCACTTTTCTCACACTGCTGTGTCTATTGTACGGCAGACGCCGCCCGCATCTGGCAGTCGGGTGGCTCTGGTATCTGGGCACGCTGGTACCCGTCATCGGCATCGTCCAAGTGGGGTCGCAGGCGATGGCGGACCGCTATACTTACGTGCCGCTCATCGGGATCTTCATCGCCGTTTCGTGGGGAGGAATTGACCTACTGGGCTGGTGGCACCGCTGTAAGCCCTTACTGGTTACGTTCTGGGCTGCAGTGATCCTGAGCCTGTTAGTTGTAACGCGAGTGCAAACAGCATATTGGCGCGATAACGTGTCTCTCTATACCCGCGCGATCGCCGTGACAGAGAAAAACTGGCTGGCCTGGAATAATCTGGGAAATTACCATTTAACTCGTGGGGATGTCCGTCAGGCCCTGAGCTTGTTTCAAGAGGCGCTGCGCATCAAGCCAGACTATCCGGATGCCTGGTACAACGCGGGCGTCGTTTTTAGCCGCGTCCAAGACTACCTCCGAGCCATTGCGTTTTATGAGAAGGCTCTTCAGCTCGATCCGACGAATGCCGACGGTTGGGTGAATCAGGGTCTCCCTACCAGGCCATTAATCAGTACTCGCAAGCCACGGCTTGCTACGAGTCCGCTCTGCGAATAAGACCGGAGGATCGCGTCGCCCTGGCGAACTTGGTTGTTGTGCATGCCTTCCAGGGAAATCGCGGGAAGGCAGCGGAAGCCTACCGGCAGCTACGTGTAGTCGATCCCTCAAGCGCGGAGGAGTTGCTGCGATCAATGGGTATGCCCCGATAAGGTTGCCCACAACATGAAATTTCCGGGGACCTACTTAGCCTACGCCGCCTCCATGACTCTATTTGGGCAGACAATCACCGGAGCGCGGTTGGGCCTTCTTATGTTGCTCGTGCTTCAGCGCAGGAATTTTGTCAGACCGAAAAGCCCCCTCTAGCTTCTCTAGCCCTCCTTTTCACTCTTTTCGCGGAGCACAACCATACGTTCCGTGCCGAATTCGATCGATTCCAGGGTCCCGATGACTTTGATTTTCTCCCCTTTGCCGGGCAATACCCTGCTTGTCACCACGCGCATGGCTCCTGTGCCGTCCTCGATCTCGAAATACTTGACGACCAGAAGCGATGCCCCACCGGTCACGGTACCGTAAATCGTGACTTCTCTGTTCTCGTACTTTCTCGGATTTTCCAGCAAATCCTTGATTTTGATGGCGCTGAGTCTGGTCGAAAGGTCACATGCACCAGCCAAAAACACCAAAGACATTACAACCCAAATCTCGAACTGTCTGATCATGGATGCTCCCGCGTCTGAGTCTTGCTGTTACGGCTGCAGGTTTTTAGTATTTGGCGCCAGGGACCGGATTCTCCACTGCCTCCTCGAGCGTTCTGGCGCGCCGCCATTGTTGGGAAGGCCTGCTTTTTTCATCCCAGCCTATTTGGTCCATCCCCGCGTAAAGCTCAAGCATGTACCCATCCGGGTCCAGGAACTCAATGCCGATATTGCAGCCGGGCCCTCGCCGCCCCTCGAAGACAATCCGAACGTTTTTCTGGCGCAAAAAGTCCCGTATCTTGAAAAGCTCAGCGACGCTTCCTACTTCCAGCGCAAGATGGTCGAACGCCACGTCCTCGTCTCCAGGTAGGTCTTTCTTCGATTTAGCGGTCGCCAGCGCAATACTATGATGATCCGAACCGCAACGGAGAAAAACCATCCCTCGTTCATTTCTATCCGAGACATGAAAACCCATAATCTCGGTCCAAAATCTCGCGGTCCTCTCGATATCGCTCACGCGAAAGACAACGTGCCCTAACTTCTTGACCTTAACCGGCGTGTTCTCCTGACTGACCTCTTCTCGTGTCATGAGCAGGGTTTCTCCCTTCTACGTTTTTCCGCGCAGGTCAGCTTCACGCTGATGCGACTCGGAATCCAACAGTTCCGGATTCCCGCCGTTCGACCGGGATCAAAATATGCCTGCGCGTGACTGACATAGATCGAGCCGCAACTCACTGACTGGATTCCTGAAAGGACAACCAAACCTCTCAAAATCGCGTCATTTGAGAATTTCTCTGAGTCTTTTCACTACGCCGGCATCGAGCTTGAACAGCCCTGAAACCAGCCGCTCCAGTTCTTCGCCGGTGAGAGGGTCGATATCCAGGTTAGATTTTTTGGCATCGGCGAGAAACGCCGGATCTTTCATAGTATCCGCGAAGGCTCGGCGCAGGGTCTGCGCCCGTTCTTTGGGAGTTCCGGGAGGCAGAACGTAAATCCGGGTGATCGCCGCCGGATCGTGCAAGCCTCCCTTGATTAGCTGCCGCGCCTCCCCGGTTTTGGCAAAGTCAATTGCGTTCGGCACGTTTACAAGCTCCGGGTGAGGCTTGGGATTGGCCTGCAGCACGACCGTAACTTCTCCCCCGTCCAACGCCCGGCGCCAAGTTGATTTGATGGATTCCCACTGCCAACATCCGCCGGCAACCTCTCCACTTTCCGCGGCGAGTCGGATCTCAGCCGTCCCTTTGTATCCGGATACAAGTTGTATGGGAAGGGTTAGCGCTTCTTTCAGTATCGCCGCCGTGTTGTAAGTCGCGTCGCCTGGAGCGACGCCGCCGAACTTCACGGCTATCTTCGCCGTGCGCAACTTGTCAAAGGTCGTGATTCCGCTCGCTTTCGATAGCGCGCAAGCGAGGCTGTCTTGCACCGGCACACCGAGGTGTTCGAATTTCCGCGCGTCAAATTCTATCCCCTGCCGGCCCAGAACCTGGTTGAGAAGCTGATTTCCATGAAAGTTACCTATAGTAAGACCATCGGGCTTCGCTACCTTATAGAGGTGGTTGGCCGCGATCAGACTCGCAGCGCCAACCATATTCTCGACCAGAACCGTAGGTTTTCCTGGAATGTGCTCACCCAGATGACGCGCGATCAGGCGCGAATAAGTATCGAACCCGCCGCCGGCGGAAAAACCCACAACAATCCGCACACTCTTGCCTTCAAAAAACGGGGCCGCCGCGTGCGCGGAGGCATCGAGCAAAAACGCAACAACGGTCGCCATCACGAGGTGTCGAACAGTGCTCATGCTATTTCCTTTCTCCCGGTACGATTTACAACGCTATATTCAGATCTCCTCACCACTTGAGTGTATCTCGAAGCTTGCTCACAAGGGAAGGAGAAAGATCGAAAAGCCCCGCAACGGTCTTTCTAACTTCTTCGCCGGATACGGGATCGATACTCAACCTTGACTTTTCCGCCGCGGCGACAAACTCCTTATCCTTCAGCGTGTCCATGAAGGCCCGACGAAGCAACTCCACCCGTTCTTTGGCCGTGCCCGGAGGAAGCACGTACGGGCGGAAAATAGCGCTCATATCATGAATGCCGACTTCTATCAGCCGGCGGCCTTCGTCGCTTCGGGCATATTGAACCGCCAGTGGAATTTTCGAAAGCTCCGGATGCGCTTTCGGAGTCGCCTGCACGACGATAAGGACATCCCCCGCTTCCAGCGCCTTGCGCCAGGTCGCTTTGATTGAATCCCACCCCATGCATACGCCGGCAACCTCTCCGCCTTCCACGGCCAATCTAACCTCAGAAGTACCCTTGTATCCAGAGACAAGATGGATCGGTAGGCCAAGCCCCGCTTGAAGAATCTTGGCGACATCGTCCGTCGCATTTCCAGGAGCGATCCCGCCCAGTTTGACGGGGTTTTTGGAAGCGAGCCATTGCTCCATACTGCCCAGACCGGTTTTCTTGCTCAAAGCGCAGATGCTCGACTCTCTCACAGGAACGCCGATATACTCGAACTTTCGTCCGTCAAACTCTATCCCCTCACGCCCCAGAGCCTGTCCGAGAAGCAAACCGCCGAGAAAGTGACCAATCGTCAGGCCGTCGGGCTTAGCGACACGATAAAGATAATTAGCCGACCGCAAGCTACCCGCTCCCGTCATATTCTCAACAATCACAGTCGGCCGGCCGGGAATATGTTTCCCCAACTGTCGCGCTATAGCTCGGGCGTAGGTATCAAAGCCGCCACCCGGTGCCGAGCCAACCACGATTCGGACAGTTTTTCCGCGATAGAAGTCTTCCTGGGCAAATGTAGGGGCAATACCAATGCTTACGAGCAGCGTGGCGGATAGAACCAGGAGCGCAAACGAGAACCTTCTGATCATCCCATTCTCCTTTTGTTAATTTGGCTTTGTGGGCGGTTGTTTCAGCGAGGCCAGTGATTTTCCCGTCATCTGAGCGGGTCGAAAGGTGAACAGGCCATTTTCGGCGGGATCAATATTTTAGTTCGCCCCAAGGAGCATCCCAGCTCCAGGCATGTTTTCGACAATGATTGTTGGCTTGCCCGGGATGTACTTAGCCATGTGCCGCGCGATCGTTCTGGAGTATACATCAAATCCACCGCCCGCCGTGGTGGCCACTACGATCCGGCTCGTCTTGTTTTTGAAAAAAGCTTCCTGTCCATGGACGGGGATGAACCAACCATTGAGAAGCAACCCAAACGCAATGCAAATTATCCGATAGAAGACTCTCGTCGGCATGAGAACTCCGCGTTAGCCGTGCGCAACAACGAGCCAAGGCTACTCTGATCGCCTTAAACTGTCAATACGATTGTCTCTCATCCGTAGCATGAGAAACAGCTATTAACATAGTAAATTCGCTGTATTAAGCGAAAGCCAGATAACAGGAGGACCTTGATGGGAAACCTGAGCAGTTGCCGCAAGCTGCTCGCAAACTGCCAGGTAAATTCGGTCGGCAAGAAAACGCCCGGTCAAGAGACGGTTTGCCCTTAAACACCGGTCGCCAGGGAGC
Source organism: Deltaproteobacteria bacterium (assembly GCA_016210115.1). GTDB lineage: Bacteria > Desulfobacterota > Binatia > UBA9968 > UBA9968 > JACQUW01. The sequence continues at coordinate 75,896 of JACQUW010000020.1, forward strand.
TGGCATATTTTTTAAGGTTACGGTATCGGTTATGTTAAAAGCACCACAGGAGGATGCATGGCCTTTCAGGATTTGCGCGAGTTCATAGCGGCGGCGCGAGCCATAAACGACGTGAAGGAAATTCACGGCGCCGACTGGGATTTGGAGATCGGAGGTCTCGTCGAAATTTTTGCCTTAAGGGACAATTTCCCCCTCCTTCTCTTTGATCAGATCCCCGGTTATCCGGCTTCTTACCGCGTCGCGAGTACTTTGATGACTCATCCGCGCCGCTCTGCCTTAGCAGTCGGAATGGATCCCGGCCTTTCGAAACGGGAGATGGTATGGCAATGGAAGGAGCTTCTTCGGAAGATAACACCGATTCCTCCGAGAATGGTCCGGGACGGCGCAGTGCTCGAAAATGTCCGCGACGAAGCTTCTCTTGATATGGAGATATTTCCCAGTCCGCGGTGGCACGAGCTTGATGGAGGTCGCTATATTGGAACGGCCTGCTGTGTGATCACGGCAGACCCCGACGACGGTTGGGTTAATGTCGGAATCTACCGTATCCAGGTCCATGACAAGAAAACCTTAGGCCTGCATATATCCCCGGGCCACCATGCGCGCATCATCCGCGAAAAATATTGGGAACGAGGAATGGCTTGCCCCGTCGCTGTGACTTTCGGTCAGGAACCTGTTCTTTTGTTGACGGCGGGAATTTCTGTACCCTATGGCGTCTCAGAGTATGAATATGCCGGAGGTCTGCGCCACACTCCCGTAGACGTTGTCCGAGGAACATTGACTGGGCTTCCGATTCCCGCCACGGCTGAGATCGCCATTGAAGGCGAAGTTCCTCCACCCGGTCAAGAAACCCGCGTCGAAGGTCCGTTTGGCGAATGGCCGGGTTACTACGCCCACGGCGCAAAGGCTGAGCCCGTAATTTGTGTTAAAGCTCTCTACTACCGCTCTGATCCGATACTAGCGGGCGCACCCCCGTTAAAACCGCCCGTGCTCACTTTTGGCGTGCCAATAGGCGCCGCCGCGATATGGAATTATCTTGAAAAGGCGGATGTACCGGATATCCGAGGCGTCTGGTGTTTTGTGGGGGGATCGGCGCCCGGAGGTGGAGCACCTTTTATTGTCGTCTCCTTAAAGCAACGCTACCACGGCCATGCGCAACAGGCCGCAATCGCCGCTTTGGGTTGCCGCGCCGGGAATTACCACGGGCGTTTTATCGTAGTCGTGGACGAAGATATTGATCCGGCCGATCTTGGTGAGGTGATTTGGGCAGTCTCCACACGCTGCGACCCGAAATCAGCTCTCACGGTCATTGATGGCTGCTGGAGCACCCTCTTAGACCCGGTAATCTCTCCAGAGCGAAGGGAAGCGAGTGATCTTGTTAACAGTCGGGCCATTCTGAATGCCTGCCGCCCTTTCGCGTGGAAGGATCAATTTCCGCCGGTTAGCGCCTTGAGTCTTGAACAGAGGAAAAAAATCGAGAAAAAGTGGAGGTCAGTCCTGGATTAAACAATGGGGAAGAATCCCCGTCAGCGCTTTCGCGGATTTCACTTCAAACGAATCGATGAAGCGGCGCCTGCTCGTTGGCCCGAAGCGGTTAATTTTGCTCCGTCAGTCGTGGTTTGGGGGTTTGATACTTGGATCGCTCTCTGTTCTCAATCCACTTCAAGAACTCAGTTTCCCTCAAGCGCCACTGGCCCCCTACTCGAAACGCGGGGATTTCGCTGTGGTGAATCAGTCTAAGGATCGTGCGTTTGGAAACCTGAAGAAGGGCTGCCGCATCAGTAACAGTGAGTAGCCGAAGTGCCATGGGTTCTTCTCTCATCATTCAACTCCCGCTCGCAACAGCAGTGCCAAACTGGCCGGTATACTAAGCATTTGATTTTTAAGAGCTTTATTTGATGTCCAGACTGCAGCTGGGGCAAGCAAAACCACGGCACGGATTTAGAGCCAGCACAGCAAATGACAAATATTGGGATTCAAGTCAGGTCAGACCTGATCGGGCGAAAATCCGACAGTTCAAAAACATGCAGAGCGGGCAGCAAAAAGCCTCTCATTACAGGCCGTCGCCGTGAGTGTGAAAATCGCCGGTTTTTTTGGTTTTTCTACTGCCGTAAGCCAGTCGATTCCACAAAGGATACGCCATCCGTTCATATGCCTCGATTGCGGTTAATCTTTCAGCCGTGGAGGGCTCGTACGGACGAGAACTCTCACCTGCCTCGGAGAGTTGGACGCCGTGGTGCTTTCCGGAAAAACTTGCGGGAAGACGAGAAGCGTTGTCCAGGGCAAAGGCCACGGACGGGTTTACCGAAGATCGGCTTTCGAGCTTCTCGTTATCATAGGCGGCTAGTGGCTCTGTCCGAAGAGCCCCATAGGCCACTTGGGAACGGTTTTTCGGAGCGTGGGGATCGCCAAATATCATGGCATAGGCATGCTCGCCAATATCCCGTCCCGTAAAAACGCCCACAATGGCGTTGAATACAGATGAGATCACACCAGGAATCCCGCTGATCCTGCCATAGAGAGCGGCGCCAAGAATTCGCGGCACAGGGCCAATCTTGTCATCCGTAAAAGCCCGGTACAGCGTTGAAATGAGAGGCAGATGCTGGAGCGGGTTGATAATATCTAGAAAGTCGCGGAAACCAAAGTCCTCCTTCTCCCACAGCTGAAAGAAACTCTTTGGGGCTTCCTCAAGACCCACTGTTAAAGTAGTTTCTGATAGACCATTTTTCTCCACCGGTTCTACCGGCGTATGAAGATACGGCGGCTCAAACACTGAATCCGAGTGCGGCGAGTTTTGGACTCCCACAACGGACAAACTTTCGATCATATAATCCTGCTCTTACCCGTTCGAAGCGATGGCACGGAACAGTCGTATCTCGACGCGCCGGTTGGCCGCCCGGTTCGTCTCGCTTGTGTTAAGCTGAAGAGGACGAAATGAACCGTAACCCTGAACCACCAGCCGAGAAGCGTCAATACCGCATTCGGCCAGAGAACGGGCGACCCTGCTTGCCCGAGCCGCTGACAATTCCCAATTGGAGGGAAACTCCGAAGTTGCGATCGGAACATCGTCCGTGTGCCCCGTAATCTCTAAACTGAGGTCCTCATGTGTTTCGGCAATAGCGGCGACCTTTCTAAGCACCGGCAACAAATCCGGCAGGAGGTCCGCTTTACCAGACGCAAAGGGAAAGGTATCCTTCAGGCTGATCGTGAGACCATGATGAGAGGACACAACTCCGACTTCATGTCGCAAACCAAGAGTATCGACGTAGTGCTCCATCTCCAATTGAAGAACTTTCCACTCCGCTGTTGATGACACCGTTTTTGAATAGGGAACGGCATTGCGAGTATCCTTTTCAATCGATCCGGCGGGGATCGCGGCAGCCGTTGCTGGGATTTGATTATTTTTCTCTCGCTCTTTATCGGACAAATACCAAAGCAGAACAAAAGAGAGGAGAAGCAGCGTCAGGTCGCTGAAGCTGATCAGCCAGTTGGAATCTCCTTCGGGCCACGACAGATTTTCCGCCACGGTACGCATGGCCAACTATTTGTGGGCTGCCGGGAGCAGCCGCGACCAGCCGTCGAAGACCCTCTGTTTAAACTGAACCGCGGGAAGAAGCGCGTACAGCTTCTGTTCAACCGTGGCCGGTCCCTCTCCTCTTGCGAGACACGCGACGCCTTCCATGGCCAAACGCATTCTCAACTCCTGCTCTGAGCTGGCGGATTGAAGTTTGGACACTAGCGGATAAATAATCACGTTGGCAGAAAAAGCCCCATAGAGCGTCGTAAGAACCGCTACGGAAAGAGCTGAAGTGAGGCCATCGGGGCCCTGGTGCGGGATCTGGCGGAGAATCACCACGAGGCCGATAAGCGTTCCGATCAATCCAAACGCCGGAAGGAGCTTGCCCACCGCCAAAAGAACTTGTCTGGCGGACTCCTGACGATTCGAGATGAGGAGAGCCTCTCGCCGGAGCTGCTCCCGGATCTCCTCTTCCCTTCGAAGATCCACGATCATTCCAATTCCCCGGCGCACAAATGGATCGTTGATGCTTTTTTCCTGATTCTCGAGTCCTCGAGGCCCCGACACTAAATAGAGGTGCGCGAGTCGCTTAAAGTCTTCGATCTCTTCCCGCCAAGCCCGCCGCTCTTCAGTAAAGAGACCCAATAAGACTATTCCGAGTTCTCGTATTTGGCACCAAGAAAATGAGACCAGGGTAACAGCAAACGTTCCACCGAATGTAATCAAGATAGAAGGAAAATCAATAAACCCTGGCAAAGCATCCCGGCCGAAAACCAGGCCGGATAGTAACGAAGAGGCGATGAGAACAACCGTAACCACTTGCGCTCTTCCTCCCGAGCAAATTCTAATCCGTCACGGAAATCTGGGGAGCACAAATTATGCCAGAGCGGAGAAAAAAAATGCAGTCAAAACAAGGCAGGCAGGGGCTCATTACGTGGGAGAACTTGCCCACGGGAATTTTTTTCCGAGGCTAAGGCGTCCAGAGTGTTGATGTGACTTCTAAGCACGGCAGCGAGGCATCGATCGAGTGTGGGGTGCGGCCCAGGCGTATCCTCTCATTGCCTTTCTCTCGCCGGCCACAGCCGAAAACTGCTCGCGGCAGCGACTGATCTGATCTTCGAGCCGGCAAATAAGGCGCCGGTCGCTTTCCAGCACGGCCTCGAGTAGCGCCTGCACATCGGGGGGTTGTTTCTGTTCCTGTTCTAAACCTTCCACGACCTGCAGCCGAGAGAAAATCTCTGCTCGCCTGCGGCTATATGCTTCCCAGTCGCTCGTGACCGGATGAGAACACCGAAGAAGAGTTTCCGTTGCTTGCAGAAGAGCCGTAAGCTCCTGGTGGAGCAAACCGTTCATGCCAAACCTTCCCTTCTGGCGGTGGCGACCGCTCCTTCCCAAGCTTCCCGAAGCGTCTCCAATATAGAGAGGACCTCATCCATCGGCTTGATATCATTACCCAGATGCGCTGCCATGAGTCTGTCGAGCGCGAAATAATAAAGCCCCTCCAGTTTGCGCGCAATTTCCTCTCCGGCGTTGAAGTCGAGAGTGCTGACCAACTCCGAAATGATCGCGTGAACCTTGGCGATGTAAGTTCCCTTCTCGGCCATTTCGCCGTTTATCAGGTGCTCTTTGGCCTGGCGGAGGAAATTAATGGCCCCGTTAAAGAGCATCAAAAGCAAAGTCCCGCGATCCGCAGTGTAGAACTGGTTTTTCCGGTAGGCATTGACCTGTACGAGAGCAGCGTTCATAAGAAATGCTACCTCCTCTGGTTGTTGAGCGCTAAGAATTGTTGTGTTAAATATTGTCCTTGTGCCTGAAGCTGGCTGACGAGAGTTTCAAGGGCCGCGAAGCGTCGGGTCAGATCCTCCCTCAATTGCTCAAGCGCCGCTTCTTTTCGGTCGATCTGATTTTGCAGTCGATCGATCACCTCTTGAGTGCCTTCAATTCGGGCAGCCAAAACGCCATCGCCGGTTCGCGTCGCGTTGTCGGCAGATGTCATTGTTGCCTTCGCCACCCCGTTGATAGTGGCGAGAAACAGATTGCTGAGGCCAGTCAGATTGGTCTGCAAAGCATTGCTTAGTTTGGCGTCATTAACCGCGAGGGTCCCGTCTTTTTGGGTGGTGATGCCAACTTCACTCAGAATCGACGGGGAACCTGAAACCGGGCTCGTAATGATGCTCTGAAGGCTCCGCTTCAGGGTCCTTAAAGCCGAATCACCCAGGAGAGGACCAGCCTTTTTTGCATCGGTATTATATTTGGTCTGCGTTGAGATAAAAGACATCACGTCATTGTAAGCTTTAACGTAATCCGAGATCTGGGTCTTCATAGCATCCGCATCGTGAGCTACCGTAACCTGGATCTCAGATGCGGACGTGCTTTTCAGCTCGAGCGTGACGCCTGCAATGATATCCGAGATCGTGTTGGTCGAGCGCGTAATGGAGATGCTATCTACCGTAAGTGAGGCATCCGCGGCGCTTTGGCTGGCGGTGAGTCCAGGTCTTGTGCCTGATCCTGTAAGACCGTTCTCATTGACGGTGACGGCATTGATGGTGCCGGTATTCTTTCCTGCAACTACCAGTCGATATGTGGGAGTGGCGCCGGCATTCTCCGCGATAATAGACGCCGTAACGGCGGCCCCTGAACCGTTAATCGCATCTGTTAATCCCTGCAGGGTATTATTGGTCGAATCCACCGTGATGTTCGTCGAGCTGGATCCGATAGTAATTGTCAGCGTGCCTTGCTTCAGGGTCGTAGTATTCGTGTCACTAAAGCTGGCCGACTTCAGGATGGTCGCGCGAGCCAGCCCATCGACGGTCACCGAATGGCTGCCCACTTCCGCTCCCGAACTGGCCGTGACGGTCAGAACGGTCTCATTCGAACTCGAAACTTTCTTTACAAAAAAACTTGCTGCCGTTGAAAGCTTAGTCGCCGCGGTTTTAAGGGCGGCGATCTTGCTGATGAGTTCCTGATAAAGCGTGAGGTTTTTCTCTAATTTTGTCTGCTGGGTTTCCAGTAAGGTGATGGGCTGGCGCTCGACTTTCACCAGTTCATCGATCAGGGCTCCCGTATTAAGGCCCGTAGCGAGACCTCCGAAAGTGACGATCGGCACGGCTATAACCTCCTTGAAATGAGGCTTCCCTTCAGATCGCGGAGAACCTCGATCACCCGCAACAACTCTTCCGGTGGAACCTGCCTGACAACCTGTCCGGTCTCAGCATCCATAATTTCGACCACGGCCTTTCCGGTTCCTTCATCAACGCTGAAGTGAAGCTTGACGTTGAGGTTGTTGATCTCGGCCAGATTGTTTTTGGGCTCGGGTGAGGGCTGAACTGGCGGCAACTCAGTGTTACCTGCGGGGACGTCTTTGCCTTTTTTGACAGCCACATGTACCCAACCGGCTTCCGCATACGTCTTCACATGACTTATTGCGTCTTGGCTGAGGTGAATCTTCATTGCCACCCTCAGACTTCAAATGTGAGGAGGAGCCGTAAACGGCCCCTCCTCGGTGAACATTCCTAGTCAACTATCCGTTCAGCAAGGCCAGGGCCAGTGACGGTGCCTGATTGGCCTGAGTGAGAACCGCAACGCCTGCCTGCGACAGGATTTGGTTGCGGGTGAGCTCAGCCGTTTCCTGAGCCACATCCACGTCACGGATTCTGGAGTTCGCGGCAGTCAGGTTCTCGACCGTGACAGCCAGGTTGCGCACGGTCCCCTCGAGGCGGTTTTGTGCAGCGCCTAACGCCGCCCTCGCGGTATTGGTGGCAGTAATGGCCGTGTCGATCGTAGTCAGGGCATCGGTGGCTTGGGAGGCAGAGGTGAGGGACAATCCGGTAAGGTCTACAGCGCCGCTGCCAAAGTTGCTCGCTTTCCCCGGCTGGATGCTGACCGTAACCGTGTCATTGCTCGTTGTCCCGATTCCGACCTGCAAGCTGAAAGAGATCGCAGCGCTCGCGCTGTTGCCGGCGAGTAGTTGCACCTTGTTGAACTGGACTACATTGGCAATACGGCTGATTTCAGAAGTCAGAGCGTCATATTCCGTGTCGATGGCCTCGCGGTCTGTCCCCTGCAACGTCCCGTTTGCTGATTGGACCGAGAGCTCACGGAGCCGAATAAGGATATTGCTGATCTCATCATAGGCACCCTCGGCGACTTGAACCAAGCTTACGCCATCTAAGGCGTTGCGCGAGGCCTGGCTGCTCGAACGGATCTGCGACTTCAGTTTCTCGGAAATCGCCAGGCCGGCAGCGTCGTCCGCGGCCCGGTTAATGCGAAACCCGGACGAGAGCCGTTCAAGGGCTTTGTTAAGCGCGCTTTGGGTATTCGCGAGATGTCTCTGGGCATTCAAAGATGCCACATTGGTGTTAACTACAATAGCCATAGTGTTCTCCTCCTTGAATATTGTTTGGGCGTCCCTGCCCTGTGGGAGAACGGCCTACCCACTGAATTGATCTCACCTCCTTTCCCAAGGTTGCCGTCTCGCTATAAACTATCGACGGCTAGGAGAAAAACTTTAATTGTTGGCTATGGCAATCGGAGTTAATTCATCAACTGGTTTTGATCGGGGCAAAAACTTGGCGCAAGGCGCCCGTAAAGTGTGGAGAGTTTTTGATGGTCCAATCCATCTTTTTTCCAATACAGCTCCTCGTCCGGCCAGAGGTGGCCCACCCATTTGCCATAAAAACGCAGCCGATCTCCCTCGTGCTGTGTATCCTTCTCGCCAGGGTTAAGAAGCAGGCTATGAGGCGTATAGACAACAAGCCACCCGCCCAGACCTGCTCGAAGACAGAAGTCCAATTCATGCCAGCCGAGGCTGAAGGCTTCATCGAAACCTCCCAATACTTCAAACGCTTCCCGGCGGACCAGCAGGCAATCGGAAACCGCGCGAACTGGTCGTTTCTGATTGGCCCCAGCAAAATCTGCTGGCAGCAGGCGATAAAGCGGCGCAGCACTGAGATTAGCGTCAAACGCGATCCCCGCGTGAGCAAGCAGACCGTCAGGGAATACAATCCTGCTGCCCACAGCGGCCGCCTTTTTTTGTGTTTCTATTTCCTTCAAGAGCGCCTGAAGCCATCCCTGCTGCGGAATCAATCCTGGGCGTAGAAAACATAGATAGAGCCCTTTGGCCTGCACAGCCGCCCGGTTACATAGGCTGGAGACGCCTTCTCTATTCGAAAGGACTAACCGCATGTCGCCGTTAACCGCCCCGACGATTTCATGCACGTCCTCTGGCTTTGCGGTGCTGATGAGACACTCATAAGGAAGATAGGCGGACGTATGCTGCGCAACTCCGATGAGTGTTTCTGTCACTTCGCTGGATGATGAATACGGGATAATGACGGAACAAAGAAAATCCCGCCTCTTCGCCGGAGATAAAACAGCGACGGGCGATAGCCGATCTCGATCCGCGCGAGCCGAGATGACGCTTTCGATAACATCCGTCGCTCTCTCGACGCTCCTCCCATCCATCACGTAAAGATTCCGGCGCAGGTAATCTTTGACTTTTCTCTGCCTCTCCTCGGCCAACCCCTGCTTCCAAATCCTTCTCACCCCGGACGGCACTTCGGCGAGGCCATGAACTCCATCAGCTACGCCCTGCGCGGCGAAAGAATAGTCCTGACCAGGAAGGACGATTTCCACGAGGGGCCGTCCAAAAGCCAAAGATTCCAGACCGGTCGTCGAGTTCCCAAATAGCACGCAGATATCGCTGACCGCCAGCAGCCGATACGTATCGAAATGCTGCAGGAAGCGAACGTTGCAAGCACCTTCGGTTCTTTCCCAAATCTTCTCGAGTACGATCTTGTGGGTCACCGGATGCCACTTGCACACGAGAGTGAGATCCGGCGTATTTCGCACCCACGCCAAGAGTTCTTCGGGAAACGTGAAGCTTTCATCATATCCCAGCCCGCCCATAAGCAGCGTCACCACCTTTGTTTCGATGCCGGTCCGCAACTCTTCTCTCGTATTTTTCATGATTGAAGGCTCGGTCGCCTCGCTGATGGCGGAATGGAGATGCGTGTTGCCCACCACGAAGATTTTGTCACCGCAACCCCCGGAGTTGATAAGCACTTCCCGGGTCGCCTCTCCCCAAACCAAACAAGCGGTTGAATATTCCGTGTGGAAACGGTAAATTTCGGCCGGCGCATAGTAAAGGCCCTCCTGAAGCGTGACGAACGGGACACCGAACTCGTTCGAGAGATAGCCGAGCGTCTTGCCCCAACTATTCAACTCGTGCAAGGCGAGGACAAGATCCGGTTTCTCCACCTCGAACATACGGCGGAAGAGGTAAAAGTTTTCCACCTGCGTTCGCAGAACCTTATCTTGCACAGGCAAGGTGAAGTGGTGCAGAATCAAACTTTGAAGAATTTTCTCCCTCCAGGCCGATCGGACCTGCTTATAATACGCCTCCAATTCAGCCGCCAATTCATGACTCATATAAGATTGCGTATGGACATAGGGTAATCCGGCTTCGTTCAGGGTGAGCTCGAACGGCATTTCAGCCGGCGCAGTCAGATAGGTAATCTTCATCCCTTCGGCTTCGAGGGCGCGGGTGATCGGAAGGAGGAACCGGCTGTGGTGTTTTAATGCCAGAAAGCAAAATGCTTTTTTTCCCTTAAGCTCCATGGGCGGATTCCTCCGTCTCGATTTTATTATCCATGCCCAAAATGGCGGACGCGATCTCGTTGAGATCTTTTTTGAGCCGGAAACGCCGTTCCAGCCAGGCACGAATCGGTTGCATCGCGCGCTCCGGCTGAGGTTCAAAAAGGAGATTTTCGCCGGCCCAACAGCTTTCGCCCCAATTCTGGCTGATGACTGTGAGCTTACCGTAAAAGGAAGACAATTCAGTAAACACCGAACTGGCCGGAGCGATAATCACGTCGGATAGGAGGAGGCTCCAAAGCCAGCCTCCCTCTTCTTCGATCACGAGATCGGGAAGCGCGGCGATTTCGTCCCGATAGGCTTTCGCAGCGATCTCCCTCTCTTTGAGCCCCTGGCGGGCTATATTTGGATCAACACGCAAGATAACCGAAAAAGCGCCGGGAAGAACTTTGAGCGTCCTGAGAATCTGCCGTATCTCATAAATAAAGGCGACATTATGGGGAATAAAAATGACGGGGCGGCCCGGCGGCAGTTTCAAGCGCTCCCGCAGCAACCTCTCCTGCGCCATATAATCGTTCCAATGGGTATCCTCACGACAGGTCAGAAGATAAACCTCTTGGGACGGCAAAATGAAAATGTTCGCTGCAGGCGCAAGTCCCTCCTTGACAGCGAAGGAATGCGAGAACTCTCCCTTCACTGCGTAGTAATCTGCCAGTGACGCCCCTAGCGTCTGTTTGTTTCCTAAAGGAGAAACCTCGAGGCCGAGGATCGGAATCGCGGCTTTCGCGGCATGCAGGATCATGGTCCCGTAGAAGTGAGAGGTCGCCGCTGTGTTGTTATCTACTCCCATGATTGGACAGATCAACAGGTCTGGCCGACCCTGTAGCGGTGGATGCGAAACGACGTCAAGCGAGCCGAGATAATCATCCATGGCGAGGGTTTTCCAAAGCGGAAGCCGGCTGTCGGGAAGCATGATATCACGCGTAAACCGGATCATGAGATCGGTCATGGCGACAGTCTGGCCAGGATTGAGAGCCGTCGGTCGCCCGGGAAGGTACTGGATCTGCACTTTTCCTCCCTCAAAAGCAGCGCAGATATCGTGTGCGTGACTTGCCACACCGACCTCGAACCGCCCTCGATCGGCAAACGTTTCAATCAAATAGCGCAACTTACCGCGGGTGTACCTCCATTCGGCATCCCCGACCGCAAACAGTACTCGGGGCTTGCTCCTGCTGATCATACGATCTCCTTTCAGCTTCAGGCCTTCCGGAATACCGCCCGCGCTGCCTTGCCTTCGAGTTTCTCGGCCACAAGGCCGCCACGAACCGCTTCCGCCACGATTTCCATGGCCGTGCGGTAGACTCGCAGCGTGTAGTCAATATCTGCCGCACGGTGGCTATAGCAAAGGTTGTGGCCGCCTGAGAACAGAATTCCGCGCCGCAAACACTCCTGTTCAAAAAGGCTCTTTATCTCTAACGCCTCAGCGCCTGTCTCGTCACGAAAGACAATGACCGTACGAGGCGGCAAGCCAACACATTCCGTCGAACGATCCATCCCATATTCACGCGCCAGCACATTGTATCCATCTTTTAGCCGCTGCCCTTGCTCCCAGAGATGCGCCACGACGTTCTTGTCTTCCAGCTCTGCGATCGTGGCTTTAGCCGCTGCCAGAGAGAGCGTCTCGCCGCCAAAAGTAAAGGAAAAAAAGATTTCGTCGAAGAGCTCCATCAGCTCCGTGGGACCGACAACGGCGGATATGGGATAACCATTGCCCATAGCTTTACCCAGACACGAGAGGTCCGGTGTGACGCCGTAATATTCCTGAGCACCTCCGAGAGCAATTCGAAACCCGGTCACGACCTCGTCGAAAATCAGCAAAGCTCCTTCACGCCGAGTCAGGTCTCGCACGCTCTCTAAGAAGCCGCCCCGTGGTTCCTCAATGCTGACAGGCTCCAGAATCACCGCGGCCACCTTCCCGGGATTCTCTGCGAAGATCTTTTCCAGGCCTGAGATCGAATTGTACTCGAACCGACAAGTGAGCCTTTGAACCGCTTCGGGAACTCCCCGATTTCGCGTCGTGGTTCCGATGTACCAATCCTGCCAGCCATGGTACCCGCAACACGCGATGAGATCCCGGCCGGTGTAGGCCCGGGCTAATCTGACCGTTCCTGAAGTCGCGTCGGAGCCGTTTTTCCCAAAGCGCACCATCTCGGCACAGGGGATAAACTGCGTCAACAGCTCCGCAACCTCGATTTCAAGCGGATGGGGAAGAGAGAACGTCGTCCCATATTTCATTTGCCGTTTTACGGCCTCTGTGACAGCCGGGTAACCATGACCTAAAATAATCGGGCCGAGGGCCATAGGAAAATCGATGTACTCATTGCCGTCCACGTCCCACACGCGGCTTCCCTGGCCGCGCGCGAGAAAGACCGGAGCGACCCCGTCAACAAACTGTGCGGGAGCTTTACTGAAAGTTTGACTGCACGAGGGTATCAGTCGCTCCGCCTTTTGCCTCAGCTCACGAGATCGCTTCAGCTCGCGTCGCCGCTGGGGCACCTGGGCTTCCCTGGCGAGCGACGTGTAATAGCCATGATTCCGTATGACTCCGCGGTTAAGCCGCGCCAGGGATGGTTCCGTATCGAGAAGCTTCAGGATTTTATGCAATCCAAAATACGCTCCACATCCACCCAGCCGGCTGTAGATGGCGCGGGCCAGTTCAAGATCGCAAGGCTCATCGACGGTCCAGCGAAGGTGGCGCGCTGAGAGATCCACCTCATTTTCAACGTTTCCTATCTTAAACCGGCCGGATGTCCGGAAAAAGGAAGTCACATGCTCCCGGTCTGTGCTAGATCGCGCATCGCGCCAGGCCAACTCCAAAGCCGGCCAGGAAAAAACCTCGGTATCGAGACCGTCCGGGAAGGTGTACCGCAGAGTGTTGGTCATGTAGTCGCACCCATTGTGCAGGTACGCGCTGACCACCCGTTCGATCACTTGAGAGTCGATCAGAGGGCAATCGGCCGTGAGACGAACAACTACGTCGGCGGCTTTGCTTTTTGCCGCGTGATAAACGCGATCCAGTACGTCATCTTCGCTGCCGCGAAAAATTTCAGTCTGCTTTCGAAGGCAGAACTTGGCGATGGCATCATCCTCCGGGCTGACGCTTGTAGCCACCACAACCTGATCGACGCTGGAGACCCGTTTTGCTCTGTTGATCACATGCCAGAGCATGGGTTGCCCAACGATGTCGGCCAACACTTTCCCGGGAAGGCGGCTCGATCTCATGCGAGCCTGGATAATCGCCACAATCTTACGGGGTCTCTTCAACTCCACCTCTGAAGTTTCATCCATTGGTTCTCAGGCGAGTTCTTGGCCGCCAGCGCGATTTTCAGCACGCGGTGACGCCCTTGCCGCCTTCCAAAGCAGGCCCGCCACAACCCCGAAGGCTAGGATCACAATCCGACTTGAAGATAATGGTCCAAGAGCTGTTTTCGAATCAGCCATGCGCCCACCCTCTCCCTTTCGCCCGCCAATCCGGTGACCGTGTTCAAAGAGTGATCTCCCGTGAGAAGCCCCACGGGATGGTATAGTCCCGAGGCCAGGAAAGTATCGGCATAGTTCTGCTTGAAGGTGCGCACTGGAGAGTCGGCGAGGTGATGGTAAGGAACGCGCAGAAAATTAACCGGCTGGAAATCCCCTATGATCATGTAGCCCCCATCGACCAACAGGCGATCGGCCTCAGCCAGAACTTTCAGCAAACTTTTCCGATCGATCCAGTGGAGCACGAAATCAAAGATGATGAGATCGAAACAGCTTTGAAGCGGAACGTGGGCCGCCTCGCCGCGCACAAACTCGACCCGCGGATAGCGCCTTGTCCCATCGAGTAAAGCCTGCAGAGATGGCTCCACTGCCACAACCCTGGATCCATAGCGCTGCCGAATTGTAGCTAACCGGTAGCCATTGGCGGCTCCTATCTCGACTACCTGTCGCGGCCGAAGTCCATAAAAGTCCACCAATCTTAGCGCGAGATCGGCTCCGGCCCTAAAGTCTTTGAGCGCCTCTTTATTTCTCTCAAACCACCGGTCGCCCTCGGAATTGATAAAAATCTTATCCTGGTCCATATCTCGAGCCTCGATGCTTGAAGTGGGTCTCAAATGACTGGCGTGCAGACTCGGAGCGATCCATCTCTTTCCTTCCGACCATTTCCCAGCCAAGCGGGGTTCCGCGTCCGATATCCTGATTCGCGCAACAGCCCAGAATTTCCGGCAAATAACGGGTATGCAATCCGTGACCCGGCCGAATTGAGCGAATGTTTTCCGCCGTGAAAGTCTCTCCGGCCTTGATATTTTTCACTACAAATAATGAGCGACGAAAGAGGCAATTCTCTTTCTCTCCGTGAGTCCTGCCGTAACGAACCCGGCCAAGCGCCTTCTCGGCGACCCGCACCGCCTCGACCATCTCCCGGAATTCATACGGCTCCAGAGAGAATGCGCTGTCAGGACCGGGGAGGGACCGAGATAACGTAAAGTGCTTCTCGATAATGCAGGCCCCCAGAGCCACGGCCGCTACCGGCACGGCGACTCCCATACTGTGGTCCGATACTCCGACAGGAAGACCAAACCTTTCGGCCAGGTGAGGAATGGCGCGCAGATTCATCTCTTCCGGGGGCGCAGGGTAGGCGCTGGTGCACTTAAGTAGCACCAACTGATCTCCACCAGCTCCACGAATAGTCCTAACCATTTCTTCTATTTCCCCCAGCGTTGCCATTCCGGTCGAGACGATCATTGGCGTCCCGGTTGCGGCAATTCTGCGTAACAAAGGAAGATCGCCATTTTCGAAAGATGCGACTTTAAATACGGGCACCTGGAGTGCCTCAAGAAAGGCCACCGCCTTTTCATCAAAGGGTGTCGAGAAAAAATCTAATCCCACCCCATCGGCAATTTGTTGGAGAACAGGGTGCCACTCCCACGGCGTGTAGGCCTCCCGGTACAAGTCATAAAGGGTTCGTCCTTTCCACAAAGTGCCTTGGATACGAAAATACTCATTGTCGCAATCCAACGTCATCGTATCCGGCCGGTAAGTCTGCAGCTTGATTGCGTCCGCGCCGCTTGTCTTGGCTGCCTTGACGATCTCTATGGCCTGACCAAGATTCTGCCCATGATTGGCGGAGAGCTCAGCCACGATGTAGGCGGGAAAACCCGGCCCGACTCGCCGCCCCTTCACGGTGATCACACCCGTTTCCATTCGTCTCACTCGGCGAAGTCACTCACCGCTGAGTCCGGCCAAAGACCGCAACTCATTTACCGTAAGCCGCAGCGAGTTGGTCTTGCTGGTATAACTGAACCCGTCGGAACAGGGCCGGCCGCCATTATGGCTAATCCGGCCTCCGCTCCTCCATTCGTGAAATGCCGGGTGGATAACGTAACAATCGTCATATTCTGTCGTATACGGCGCGTCGTCCTCCGGCACCATAACTTCATGCAACTTTTCGCCCGGCCGGATCCCTACAATCTCGGTCCGGCATTCCGGCGCAATCGCCCGTGCAAGATCCACAATACTCATGCTTGGAATTTTAGGCACAAAGATTTCACCTCCACGCATCCGACTGAGGCAGGAAAGAACGAAATCAACAGCCTGCTCCAGTGTAATCCAGAAGCGGGTCATTTTGGGGTGAGTAATGGGCAGGACGCCCGTCTCGCGCATCTTGAAAAAATAAGGAATCACGCTGCCGCGGCTCCCCATTACGTTCCCATATCGGACGACGCTGAAGAGGGTTCCGTGATGTCCCGAGTAGCTGTTGGCGGCTACGAAAAGCTTGTCGGAGCACAGTTTCGTGGCTCCGTAGAGGTTGATCGGATTTGCCGCCTTATCCGTGCTCAAAGCAATCACTTTTTTCACGTCATGATCAATTGCGGCGTCGATCACATTAGCCGCTCCCATAACGTTGGTTTTTACGGCCTCGAGGGGGTTATATTCAGCTGTTGGAACCTGTTTCAGCGCGGCCGCATGAACAACGATATCCACGCCGTCCATGGCCCGATACAGCCGCTCTCGATCTCGAACATCGCCAATGAAATACCGGATCGCCGGATAGCGGCTTTCGTGAAACCGCTGCCGCATCTCGTATTGCTTGAGTTCGTCCCGGCTAAAGACAATGATTTTTTTGGGCCCGAGGTGTTCCAGCGCAGTCCCCACAAACTTATTCCCAAAGGAGCCGGTCCCACCGGTAACTAGCACGACCTGGTCGTCAAACATGTCTCTTGTTTCCCCCTCAGATCGTAACAGCAAACACGATGCCAGCCGCGCGCAGGAAAATTTTTCCGCCACGAACACGGCTCTGCCGGATTCATCGAGGAGTGTTGGTGGTGGTCGGTTACAACTATGAAGTTGCTGCCGCTGAAATCTCCTGTGAGGAAGTCGGTTGGTAAGTGCTGCTAACAGCTCGGTGAGGTTGCGAGAGAGGCCTTTCTGAGCAACGGATATCGGACCGGATAGTGCTCCACAACAATCTGCGCGCCCAATGAGCGAGCAGGATTCAGCAGCAAAGGTCCCGCTAGATTGACGGTAATATCCTCCGGTGTTTCCTTCAAAGTGGCGATTACCATAACTGCGAGATCGCCGGCTGAATGAGCCCCCAGATGAGCAAGGATTTCTGGAGAGGGCTCGATTTCATACTCCGGCATCACGAATTGAGGGTGAATCAAGGGCAATGAAAAGCTACCCTGACCCTCCCGGAGGATGAGAAACGGCGAACAACTACCATCGTCTGGCCGAAAGGGACCGACAACAAAATCGTGGCAGGCGGAAAATCCCAGCAGTCCCTCTGGAAAGAAGAACTTTTGTTCTTCGGTGATGGCAACAGGAACTCCGGGTCTATCCCTATTCTTCCGTTTTTGTCCGCTTTTCATGCTCCGACTCCCTTTGATCGCCTTGCCAATGCTTCAGCATCCTGCCGATCTGATCCAGGTACTTGACGCCATGAACAGACGCGCGATTTTCGGCTTCCATCTCTCTGTAAATCTCCTCGCGCAAGACCCTCACGTTGGGCGGCGCGCTGATACCGATTCGTACCTGTCCCTTTCCCACGGACAATATCTTGACGACGATGTCGTCGCCAAGGGTGACGCTCTCGCCCGATCGACGCGTTAACACTAGCATGGCACCCTAGCGGAGAAAATCGAGCAGGGTTGCCTGGCTTGTCCGAGCGGCCGATCGCAACGCCGCCTCATAGGCATATTGAAGGCGCGCCAGCTCTGAAAAGACCTGGACCGCATCGGCATCTTCAATCCGAGAACGCAAAGCGACAGTCTGAACCTTCAGCGACGCCAGACCTTCTTTGACGCTGTTCGCAGTGTTAAGCCGAGCGCCGATTTCCGTCCGAAAGCCCAAAGTTTGATCAAGAGCCGCATCCAATCGGCCGATTTGCGTTTGGATTCCGTCGATACCAATTGTGTTGTTCGTGTTGAGAGCGGTTTCCAAATCCAGGAAAATATCGAACAAATCCACTCCCCCACCCAACCCTACTCCCTGAAAAAGCTCATTGCCGGCCAGATTGGTGATAATGTTTACTGATGAATTTGCCTGGATGGCGATTTCCCCTGCATCGCCGTTATAAGTCACTCCCCCCGGGATCTCGGCGAATGGCTCGGCGCCGTTTTTGAAACCCGCAAACAAATAGCGGTCTCCCATCTTGGAGTTAGCGAGCGAGACCAGGTGGTAAAAGAGTTGCCTGACTTCTACGGCTGCCGCCTGGCGATCCACGGCTGTCTTAGTCTCATTGTTCATGAAGACCGCCAGCTCTTTGGCCCGTCCTAACAGTTCCCCGACGTCGTCCAAAACCGATTCCGTTCGCTCCAGAGACGGAAGAGCCTGGTCGATATTTCTGCCATACTGATCGAGGGTGGCTTCAAAGCCACACAGATCCAGAACTCGGGCGGCGCCTTGAGGGTTGTCAGATAAGCGATTGATTTGCCTGCCTGAGCTCGCCACCTCCTGAACCTTGGCCAGGCGACGCAACGCCTGTTGTAACCCATCATTAAGCTGATGAAAGATCAAGTCGCTGCTGACACGCATCTTCACCTCACCATCGCCAGAAGAGCTTCGTACATTTCGTCCCCTTTCCTGACAAGGAGAGAGGCGGCCTCGAAGGCCCGCTGAAACAAAATCAGGTTGGTCATCTCTTCATCGATGTTAACACCGGACGTCGCATCGCGCCGAATCTGTGCCTGGGTTAGTAGTGAGGACTGAAAGTCGCGTGCGTTTTCACTGCGCTCTATGCGACCTCCGACTTCCCCGACAACCGACAAGAAATAGCTGTTGAAATTACTGTCTCCGAGAGCTGGAAAAGGCAGTTTTTCCAGGTCGACCAAAGCGAGCGCATTGCGATTGTCCCCGGGCACTCCGCCGGCTTCTTGGGCTGCGGCGATAAGATCGGGATCGGCTCTAACCGGGCTCGTGACCTTGACGTGACCCGCCGCTCCCAAGACAGCGCCAATCGGATCGAAAAAGTCGCCGCCGGCGAGGCCATTCAGATCAAATCCCAGAACGTGCTGGGAATTGACGCCGTCCACTACGGTTTTCGCCAATAAGTCTATGCTATTGATAATCGCGGGCAACTCGGCATCGCGCAGCGCGATAACGCTTCCAATAGCGCCCCGCGTGAATAATGAGGTTGCTTCAAAGCTAATCCCATCCGGAGCCACGTAAATGATCTGACGGAAGCCCGATGGCCCCAAATCGCTCTCGTTCACGGAAGCAGCCCGATCGCCGCGAACCAAAAGGATGTTTCCCGCCAGCACTGAAATTTCTCCCTCGTCTGATTCATAGATAGTCGTTCCGGTCAGACGGGAAACTTCCTGAAGCAGTATCTGGCGCTGATCACGAAGGTCATTGGCCGGGTTGCCTCTGACCTCGCTGGAGGCGACTTCTCGGTTGAGATCAGCAATTCGGGATAGTAAGTCGTTGAGACGCAGCACTTTACCGTGAAGATCATTATCCAAGTTCGTCTGCGCGGAAACGAGGCCGGAGCGAGTCTGGCCAAGGATGTTTCCCAGTGCCGCAGCCATTCCGATCACATGGATCCTCTCGGAGCTTCCGGCGGGGTTGGTGGAGAGATCAGAAAGCGCCCCGAAAAATGCTTTAAGAGCAGCCCCAATCCCATTCTGCCCATCCGTGGGAAAGAGATCTTGAATATTTGCGAGAGCTTGGCTCTCCGCATCGGCAAAGCCAAGACTTCCGTGAAGGCTCACGAGTTGGGCCTCAAGCAGGCTGTCCACGACCGCTCGGATCTCCTCAACCCGCACTCCTTGTCCGAGAATAATCCTGCCCTGCTGCAAGGGAAACGCCGCCATGGTTTCCAGGCGCTGGCGCGAGTATCCGGGAGTCGTGGCGTTGGAGATATTGTGGCCGGTCGTTTGAAGACCCTGTTGTTGTGTCTGCATCCCACTGGCAGCGATAAGGAGTGTGGAAAGAATAGACACCGGTATCCCCGTTCACACTTTGCCGTGGATCAGACCCAACTCAGCCCCACTAACGGTTAGATCTCCCTTGCTGCCGTACAGATGAACTGCCGGTTCAACAAAGGTGCGCAGCGCTTGTTTAAAATGTCCCAGCAGATCCCCTATTAAACCCAACAGGACCGCCTCTTCGGTTTGGAGACACCGGTAAGTCGCCGTCAGCTTTTTTTGGACCTTTCTTAATCTGGCCTGGCGGAGTTCGGATGAAAGACCGGCTATAACATGGCTCAGCGAAACGTGTTGGGATTTCCCGGAACCGCAAATCCGCTCAACGACCCCGCCTCGTTCTGCTGTAACCTGCCTGAGCTTAAAAAGAAGCAGCTCCTTATTTTCCAGCTCCTGAACAAGACGCCAAATGTCCCAGCATAAGAACGCCTGTGCCTGGGCGGCCAGGTTCGTGCGGAGCTCCTCGCCGAGATCAAGTTCCTTTTCCAGAGTGCAAATCAGTTCTTCGGCGGGTTCCATCAGCTTTTACCTAGGATCATAGCCAATTCGTTTCGAAGAATCGCTTTTGCCACCTCCTCGGCGTCCACAGTGTATTCACCTGAGAAGATCCTTGACTTAATTTCTTCGATTTTCTCCGTCCGGAGCCGATCGCCGCGCTTAGCTAGAACCGCAGCGTGCTGCAAGTATCGCGCCTCGGAAGAGATGCTCATTTTCGCGGCATCTGTGGAGCGTTCTGCATTCTTATCTTTCTCATCCCGGACAGGGTAAACGCCCTTGTCGTCCCTGACAATTTGCGGAAGCCTTCCGTCGATCGGTCCCTTATCGCCAATGTTCATCCCTTTTCCCCTTCATTGTATCGGCAATTTTTTCCGTTTCTTAACCGACCAGATAAGAATTGTTATAGAATCCTGCTTTTTAAAGGCGAAAAATCATTTTTGCCCGAAGCGGCGATCCGTGTGAGAAATGGCTGAGGATCAACGGCCTTGCCCCTCCTCAACACCTCGAAGTGAAGATGGGGACCGGTCGACCGGCCGGTAGTTCCAACCAGGGCTATTTCCTGGCCCGCCTGAACCGGATCACCCGTGGAGAGCAGATTCATTTTTGTGTGAGCATAGCGGGTGACTAAGCCATTCCCATGGTCAACGACTATCATATTGCCATAACTGTTTGCGCGACCGCTGTAGATAATTGTGCCTGAGGCAGCCGCTCTTATGAGAGTCCCCTCCGGTGCGGCGATATCGATACGTTTATGAAAACGCTCTTCGCCGGTCAAAGGGTCCGAACGAATTCCGAAGCCAGAGTTGACTACCCCAGCGGGGGAGCGGATATGATTCGTCCCCCCGCTGTTGGACCTCTGGCCATATGATTCCAAAGCTTTTTCAATCAACCGTTCCATTCCTATAGACTCTTTTTTGGCCATGGCTCGAGCCAGCTCCATATCGGTAAGCGTGGTGTAAATCTCGTTGGAAAAAGAATCGTGCCCGAAAAGGCCGCCTTCCGGAATAGTTGCACGCATGGTTTTCATCACCTCAAAAAGAAGAAGGGAGGCGAACTCGTGAGCCACCCTCTTTCTCGCCTCTGCCTGGTCGGCGGAAGCACTGGCGAGCGCCTCCCACACTCTTCCATTTGTCCCTGGCTGCAAACCCAGAACATCCATGCGGCTAGTCATTCCAGCGCTCTCTACATAATAACAAGCTCGGCCTGCAACGCCCCTGCTTCCCGAAGAGCTTCAAAAACCGCGACCAGATCCAGCGGTGTCACTCCCAAAGCGTTGAGTCCAAGGACGATCTCGCCGAGCTTCACTCCCGGCCCTCCGGGAAGCTCGACAAGCTGTCGCTTCCCAGGCTCTTCAACCATGATGGCCGTATCTGGAACCACCACGGTTTGCCCTTCGCTAAAAGGCGGCGGTTGCGAGACGCGTCGCTCAGTCTTTACTGTAATGTGAAGACCTCCGTGGGCCACAGCCACAGGCGCTATCCGTACGTTTTCACCGATAATGACGGTGCCGGTCCGCTCATTAACCACCACGCGCGCCGGCCTCTCAGGAGAGACCTCCAGAGACTCGATTGTGGCAATAAACGCGATCGGATCGGCCCTGTGCTCTGGAGGGATAGAAACCATAACGACACCCGGAGAGATCGGACGAGCCGGGCTTTGCGGCAAAGACACGTTAATAGCTTCGGCGATTCTTCGCGCGGTCGTGAAATCGGGGTGCTTGATGTTCAGTTTGATCTCACCTTTGTGAGACAGAAGCTCTGACGGAATGTCGCGTTCCACCAGTACACCGCCGGACACTCGCCCGACGGTCTGATGGTTTTTCGTCAGCCGGGTGCCAATTCCAGAAGCGATGTATCCGCCTCCCAGAGTCACTGGCCCCTGAGACACTGCATAAACTCGTCCGTCCGGTCCCTTAAGCGGTGTCAGGAGGAGAGTTCCTCCAGAAAGACTCTGGGCATCCCCAAGAGACGAAACCACTGCATCCAACCGTGCACCGGGTTGCACATAGGGGGGAATCTCAACCAGGACCATGACCGCCGCAATATTCTTCGTCCGTACATCTTGCGGATTGACCCGGATACGATACTCCCTCAACAGGTTCGTAACTGTTTGAACAGTAAACTCTGTGTTTTGTCTGTCGCCCGTACCCGCGAGACCTACGATCAATCCATATCCAAAAAGCTGATTCGACCGCACCCCCTCTACCTGTGTAAGATCCTTAATACGCGCGGCAAAGGCCCCCGATATGAAAGAAACAAACCCCGCCGCCAACAAGACTGCAATAACCGATCTCGGACTTACGAGCCTACGTTTAAGAATCTTCATAAACTTCCCTAGAACGGCCAGACCCAGTCGAATATCCAGGCTCCCCAACCGGACCTTTGTTTATCGGCTACCACCCCCGTGCCAGTGATGGTGATGGTCGCGTCGGCAACCTGTGTGGAAAAGACAACATTTTCACGGCTTATGTCTTCCGGCCGCACGATACCGGTAAGGGTAATGAATTGCTCCTCCTGATTCACGACCAGAGTACGGCTTGCCTCAACCACGAGATTCCCGTTCGGAAGTACCCGCTTGACCAAGGCGCTTATGCGCGCGGTAACCTCCCCCTTCCGTGACGTCGCTCCCGCCCCAACATGAGAATTTTCCGCCTCGGACTTTATGATCTCTTGCCCGGTTTTAAATAGGCCAAGGAATTTCTTTTTTCCGAAGAAGTTCTCCAGGCTCGCGGTAAGGGATGACTTGCGGGAGAGATCGGTGTCCGCGGTATTACTGGCGGTGGCATTTTCCACAATCTCGATGGTCAGGATATCCCCCATCCTGAAGGCCTTTTTGTCGCCGTAAAAGAAAACATGGTCATCTCTCGGCCAAAGCGAGCCGGAAGAGACTGGAACGAATGCCGGCGGCGAAGTCGGGACCTGCGTCAACCGCTCTACTTGCCTGGCAAGCTGCTCCTCGGAAGGCTTTGGAAAACGTCCGCCCACAATCACGGTGCAACCCGCGATCAGGAGGCTTGTTACCAGGGCCAGTAGGAGCAGTGGATACTGTGTCGCTACCCTCGTCCGGGATGGTCGGGCGCAACAAAGCAGATGGATCTTTTTCATCGGGCTTTTACCAATTGACCCGGACCGTTCGCCCGTCCAAAATCTTTCCATCGAGAACCTTTCCTGACGAGTGGTTTTTCACCTTAATGACGTCACCCAACCGCCCGTCGTCCAGCGCGCGGCCCGGCGTTTCGAGTCTCAAGCCCGAACTCTCATAGACGAGCGTGATTGAGCCCCCCCGAAGGACCACCCTGGGTACCTCAATCGTGATAGACGACAGGACCTCATTCACTCCAATGGCACGAGCCGCCTGCTTGCCAACCACTTCATCCAGGCGTGTAAAGGCCCGCATGGAAGCGGAATTCAACTCGCGGCGCTCCAGGCGCACGTCCCCCGAAGTAATTGTTTCGAACCGTGCAAAAGGACGGGAAGTCACCACGACATCTGCAAATACCGCAATATCGGCTCTCACCCAAAGTCGCGCTCGCTCCTCCTGGCCAATACTGACCTGCAAGAGAAAGTTGTGCGACCCTGGAACGATGGTCTCATTAGCCTTCACGACCCGCAACGCCAACTGTCCCTCGGGCAACTGAGGGGGCATAAAAGGGCGCACGCTTACCTGTACCTGTTCTGGCTGCCAGGGGACACGCTCCAACACATATTGCCGTAGTGTGGCCTGCACCCTCTCCTTGGTTAAATTCTGTGCTCCTTCACCTGATCCAATGGTCCAGAGCAAAGAGAGCACGATGAAAAAACCGGCTATGGGTCTGTACATACTACTATTCCTACAACCGGACCAGATTGTTTGCGGTTTGGAGCATTTCGTCCGCCGTGCGGATCGCCCTTGAATTGATTTCGTACGCCCTTTGCCCGATGATGAGATTGACCATTTCCTCCACGACGTTCACGTTCGACTTCTCGATAAATCCCTGAATCAGCGTGCCGAACCCCTCCCTCCCTGCTGTTCCTGGTGTTGGATCTCCGGACGCGTGGGTTGGTAAAAAGAGGTTGCGTCCCACAGCCTGAAGGCCTGCGGGGTTCAAAAAGCGAACGAGCTCAATAGTACCGACCGTTTGTGCGTTAGTTACTCCCGGTTGAGTGACAGAGACCGTTCCATCGGAGCCTACAGTGATCGAAAGAGCATCCGCTGGAATAGTGATTTCTGGATCCAAGGAAAACCCATCCGTCGTAACCATCCGGCCTTGACTATTCTTTCTGAAACTCCCGGCTCGGGTATAGGCGACTTCGCCGTTCGGCTGGGTGATCTTAAAAAAGCCGGCTCCCTCGATCGCGAGATCCAGCGGGTTGGAAGTCTGCTGCAGGTCTCCCTCGCTGAATAGCCTTTGTGTGGAAACCGCCCGCGAGCCATGCCCGACCTGAAAACCAGACGGAACTTCGCTGCCCTGGGCGGACGCAGTCCCCGGCACCTGAGCACTTTCATAGAGCAGATCTTGAAAATCCACTCGACTTCTTTTGAAGCCGGCGGTTTGAACGTTTGCCAGGTTGTTTGCAATGACGTCCAGCGTGAGTTGCTGCGCCTGCATTCCTGTTGAGGCTGTCCATAATGCTCGCATCTCTGTTTCTCCTAGCGGGGCCGTTTAGATGCCGACCTGTTCCGTCGAGCTGAATAAGAAACTTTTTGTGGTGCTAGATCTTTGTCCCTTCGGTAATCATTCTCTCCGTTAGGGCATCCATCGCCCTGAGAGCCCGCTGAAGGGCTTCAAATTGGCGCTGGATCGCAATTAAAGTGACCATTCTCTCCACGCCATTAACATTCGACTGTTCCAAGGCGCCTTGGATAACTCGGACGCCGGAGCCCGGTTGGACCTCCCCCGATATCTGAAACAGATTCTGTCCTTCTCGTCGGAGTTGCGACGCAGTGAGACGTACCAGCCTAAACCGCGCCGCCTCCACGCCATCGGAGAGCACTGTGCCCTCAGGCGTTACCTCCATCAGCTTGCCGTCAATGCGCACGGCGCCATCGTCTCCCATCAAAGGATAACCTGAGGGCGTCACGACCTTGCCATCGATGGAGCGGGTGAAGGTGCCCTGGCGTGTATAGCGAAGGCCGCGAGGGGTTTGAACTACAAAAAACCCATCACCCTCGATTGCGAGATCAAAAGGATTCTCCGTGCGCTGAAGCGCTCCTTGAGAGAGGTCCGCGCGCTGCTCTCCGACCGCAACCAATCCTCCCGCCCTTTGGCCCCGGCCGGAGAAATCCGCGAGGATCTCGTTAAAAGTCAGCCCTTCCCTTTTGTATCCGGAAGTATTGAGGTTCGCGAGATCCTGTGACGCGGCTTCGAGCCGTCGCATCTGCACGATGGCGCCCGAAAGGACTTTATAGACCGCTGCGTTCATTTGCTTTGCCCTTACGCAATCCTTGTGCCGGTGCCATGCACAGCACAAATTGCAGGTCCAGAGGAGCTTTTGCTCTTCATTGCCGGCCGACACCGTTAGCTTGCGCGGCAACTTTTTCCGGGTCAGGCCTGTGCCACGGAGTCGCGGCCGCTGTCCCCAGCTGCTGGCTTTCGTCCCGGTTCAGAACACCCGATTGCTGACTTGCGTGTGGCATCTTCTGCGCCAATTTTTCTTGCAGCTCTTTGATGAATCGCACCTGAGTCAAGGGAAGTTTTAGCGACTGAGACACGTCCTTGGCATCTTTGCCTTCCGCCAGAAACAACGACGCTTTCGCATACTGATCGCTTTTTGCTACTTCTGCTTGCGGTAGGAGCGCGCGCAAGTTTGCTTCTGCCCTGTTCGCTCGCGTGATGAGAGATTCCAGATTTTTTTGCACCAGCTCGAGGGATAGAAAAAAACTGGTATTGATGCTCTCAGCACCCCGCATAGCCTCGGTCAGATCGATCACTGATCCTGCCCGCTGCCGAGTCTTCTTTACAGATCTCCCCAGCAGGAGCGCTATCATCAGCAACCCGGCGCTTCCCGCCAGAATGAATTGGACGACTATCTCTGTCATCGCTCCCTTGCTCCTTTCCTCTCTTAGGCTTTGATGTCGATAAGTCGCCCCTTTTTCCCGTCTTCATCAGAAGAGGCCGCCCCGGCATTTTCCTCGTCAATCTTACCCGCTTCATCCGAGCTCATTGGTGAATGGTCGGGGCGGTGCCTGTTCCTTCCCTTCCGCTCCGCAATCCTTTCCACCGGCATAAAAGGAGTGACGACCTTGTTGACTGCATCCGCCATAAACCGAGCTACTCAGGTCTTCCTGACGCAATACAAAGACTGGCTTGTCCGGCTTTTCGCCGGTTCCTCCTTCAAGCCTCCATTCTTTCGGACTAGCCAGTTTTGAGACTCCTGCGCCGGATCGCGCGTCCCCCGACCGGCGGACTTTCTGCTCTCGATGCCCACTAACGCCTGCCGCAGTTGGGAAATGGCCTTATTGTGAACCTGGCAAATACGTCCTTCACTAAGATTCAGAATCTGCCCGATCTCCTTCAGTGTGAGCTCCTCATAATAATAGAGCGTGATCACGAGCCTCTCACGCTCAGGGAGCGTTTGGATGCCACGGCCCAATTTTTCAACCAATCCTTTTCCCTCGACCAGTTTTACCGGATCCTGAAACGGATTAGACCAATAATCTTGCTGTATTTTTTGGAACACTTCATCAGAGCCCATTGAAAGCTCGTCAAGGCTCAAAAGAGTCGCCTCCCTGACCTTTCTGTCCATACGATAGTATTCATCCAGGGAAATCCCGAGTTCGTCGGCCATTTCCTCGGACGTGGGTTCACGGCCAAACTGGCCTGCCAGCTTGCTGAGAACAGCCGCGACTCGTCTACCCCAGGCGCGCACGGAGCGGCTCACCCAATCCAGAGAGCGCAAGCACTGCATCACCTCCCCTTGGATTCGATAACGGGCGTAATCTTCGAAAGGAACTCCGCGCCGATAATCATAGCGATCGAGCGCCTCCAGAAGGCCTACGACCCCGGCGTGAACCAGCGACTCCTGATCAATACCCGGCGGTAAACGGCGGTGAATCTTCTCAGCTAGCCGGCGCACAAGGGGAAGATAGCTCTCGATGATCTCTTCCCTCGATCGCTTAGGTCCGGGATCCCCCGACACAGGCGCCTGAGGTTTCTTTGACTGTGTCTTCACTTTCCTTCTCGAACCGCAGCCAAAAGGCGAGCCAAAAAAAACTGTAGGTTGCCCTTCACTCGTGCCCGATCTCCGGCGATCTGGAGCAACTTCTCGGCGACAATCCCGAAGGCCTGGCCGGACGGACTGTTTTGCGCGATCGTAACGACCAACTGACAGCGGGACACAGCTCGCGCAAGCTCTGGATCCTTGGGAATCCAACCCAGGAAATCCAGCGACGTGTTGAGAAAATGAAGCGCCGTCCGAGACAGGGTTTCGTAAACTCTGCGCCCCTCCCTCTCGCCCCCAACATTGTTGGCAAGGATCCAAAAGCGTTTTTCTCCATAGCTTGAGGCGAGCACCTTCACGAGCGCGTAGGCATCGGTCAACGACGAAGGTTCCGGAGTGACGACAATAATTATTTCATGGGCCCCCGTCGCAAAATAAGTGACCGTGTCGGAAATCCCGGCGCCGGTGTCTACCAAAACGAAGTCGAGCTCGTGAGTCAAAGCGTCGAGCTCAGTGAGAAAGGCGATCTTCTGCTCATCCGTTAGGGCTGTAAGCGCCTGGATGCCGCTGCCGGCAGGCAGCAACATGATCCCCAAGTGGCTAGGGGTGATAATATCCGCGAGCCCTTTCCTACCGGCGAAAAAATCGGCCAGCGTGGATTTTGGGTGAACTCCCAAAAAGAGATCAACGTTTGCAAGACCCAAGTCCCCGTCCAGGACCATGACACGTTTCTTCATCATCGTAAGGGCCGCGGCGAGGTTCGCCACAACGTTCGTTTTACCCACCCCCCCCTTTCCGCTGGCAACGGTAAAAACATGTGCGGGGGGAAGAATCGAAGGATGCTTTTCCACGAAAGCGTGCGTAAGTTCCGTAGGCGGTTCAAGAATCATCTCTGCTCTCCTGTAAGGCGGACGTGGGATATTCCATTGGGTCGGGCAAAAGAAGCGCAGCCAGTTTTTCATTGCTGGCTAACTCAATATCACCCGCTGTGCTCTGACCGGTGCCCACATAAGAAACCGGGCGATCGCAATTGAGGGCAACGTTGATAAGGTGCCCGAGATGGCGGCACTCGTCGATTTTGGTAAAGATAATCGAGTCAAATCCGATTCTTCCGTAGAGATTCAGCCAGTCAGTCATATCGCCGCTGTTGGTCGCGGCGCTGAGGACCAGAAACCGCCTCAGGTTTGGGATTTCCCGAAGCGTTCGCGCCAATTCGTCCAGTGAGCCATTATCCAAAGGGCTTATTCCTGCGGTATCCACAAGGACAAGATCACAGCCGGAAAGCCGCTTCAGTGCGGGCGACAAATCTCGCCCATTCTCTGCCACCTCCCATGGAACTCCCAGGATCGCCGCATACGCACCCAGAGGCTCAGTGCTTGCAATCCTATGACCGTCCACACTCAACCATCCGATTCGACGCCTTCCTTGATGGAGAAGTCGCACGGTAAGTTTGATGACGGTCGTCGTCTTGCCGACACCCGTCGGGCCAAAAAAAGCCAAGTGATCTCCTCTCTTGGACTGGCACTCGATGTCCCCGCCGACACGAATCAGTCGACTGACAACCTGCCGTACCTGATCGCGACGGACGTTTCCTTCCATATCGCCGATCTCCTGAGCCAAAACGGCGATGATATCCGGAGAGATGCCTCGCGCGAGAAGTTCCCTGAACACCTCGGTCTGACCGGCGCTCCGAACAAGCCAGGTCAAAAGGGACTTTAGCTCACCCAGTTGACGGCGGACTTCTGTAAGCTCTGCCTCGCCTGATTTTCGAAGCGGCGATCCGGCGGCATCGCCGGAAGGTTCCAAAGCGGTCACTTCAACACCCGAACCGCTCTGCGATTCAACGCTCTTAGATCCCAGGATTAAAGCGTCAGCTCCAAGCGCTGATCGTACTGCGCGTAGCGCCTCGTCGGTATCTTTTCCCCAGAACCGTCTAGTTTTCATCATTCCACCTCATCACACCGAGAGATTGGATTCGTACACCGTCTGCGATTTCATTATGGGAGAGCACGATAATTTGAGGCAGGTAGCGGCCCAGAAGCTGCCGCAGGTGCCGCCGTACCGCGGGAATAGTAAGAAAGACGGGCATAGCGCCGCGGGACGCAAAGTTCTCCATCGCCTGCTGAGCGCTTCCGATGATCCTACGGGCCGACTGCGGATCGATTGCTGCCCTCTCTTGGACCTTTTCGCGGATCTCCCGCTCGATTTGGGGATCCACGGTCATCAGAGGGATCACTCCTTCGGGATTACGGTAAGAGTAACTGATGGTTCGACTGAGAGCCTGCCGCACCGCCTCCGTCAGTTCCTCCGGATCCTTCGTCTGGGGAGCGTGATCCGCCAGAGTCTCGATAATGGTGACAAGATCTCTGATCGGCACTTCCTCCCGCAACAAATTCTGCAAAACCTTTTGCACGCCGCCGAGGCTCAAATGCTGCGGCATGAGCTCTTCAAGCATCTTGGGATGTTCATGGCCAACGCCATCGAGCAGTTCCTGGACACCTTGACGGGTTAGGAGTTCCGGCGCGTGCCGCTTCACCAACTCCGACAGATGGGTGATGAGGACGGTTTCAGGGTCTACTACCGTGTATCCCAGGATCTCCGCCCGCTCCCTATCCGCGAGAGGTATCCAGACGGCAGCCAGGCCAAACGCCGGCTCACGTGTCTCCTCTCCTAGTAGTTCCCCACCTGGCGAGCCTGTTCCCTGAGCCGCGTTCATTGCCAGCAACTTCCCAGGTCTAAGCTCCCCGCGGCCGACCTCCACGCCCTTGAGTAGGATGGCGTAGGCTTTACTTCCCAGTCGCAAGTTATCTCGAATGTGAATCTGCGGAACCAGAAATCCCTTTTCTGTGACGAACTGGCGTCGTAGTGCCCTAATCCTTTCCACCAGTCCCCCCTTTTCGCCGTCAACGAGCGGAATCAGCTCATAACCGACTTCAAGTTCCAGCAAGTCCAGTGGCACAGGGCGCAGGGGTTCAGCAACCGTCTCCAGCTTAGCGGCTTGCGCCCTTCCAGGGCTCACCGCGTCTCGCTGGCGCCGTCTGTAAGAGACTCCACCGGCGGTTGCCGCCGCAAGCAGGAAGGGAATTGCCGGAAATCCTGGGACAAGCGCAAAAGCGGCAAGAACTCCCGCAACAACGCGTAGAATCTGAGGACGCGCCAATATTTGACTTTTCAATTCTGCCCCCAGTTCAACGCCCGAAGCGGCTCGAGTGACGACCATACCGGCCCCGGTCGAAACAATGAGGGCGGGAATCTGTGTTACGAGCCCGTCACCTACACTAAGCAGGCTGTAGATCTCGGCGGATTTGGCGACGCTGAATCCCTTTTGCGCCACGCCGGTAAAGAAACCGCCAAGAAGATTCACGGCCAGAATAATCAGGCCGGCAATGGCATCTCCTCGAACGAACTTGGACGCACCGTCCATGGCGCCGTAAAAATCGGCTTCTTTTTGAACACATTCCCGTCTGTGGCGCGCCTCCGCCCCGTTGATCAGACCGGCGTTCAAGTCCGCGTCGATGGCCATCTGCTTTCCCGGCATGCCGTCGAGAGCGAAACGCGCCGCGACCTCGGCGATTCTGGTTGCTCCCTTGGTAATCACCAGGAAATTGATCAGCGTCAGGATGAGGAAAACAATAAAACCAATGGCGTAATTTCCTCCCACGACGAATTGTCCGAAGGCCTCGATCAGACGGCCGGCAGCCGCAGAGCCCTCCTCGCCGCGGAGAAGAATCAACCGCGTAGACGCAACGTTCAGCCCCAGGCGCAGAAGCGTGGCGAAAAGCAGCACGGATGGGAAAGCGGAAAAGTCGAGCGGATCGCGGATCTGAAGCGCCACCACCAGGATGGTAAGGGATAAAGCGAGGCTGAACACGAGCGAAAGGTCCAGCAGCGGGGCTGGCATCGGAAGCACCATCAGGATCACGATTCCCACAAGGCTGATAGCCAGCCCGAGTTCAGCATATGAGCTGTCCCGCGTTATGCCTGTGTCACTTGCTGCCATAAATCAACTTAAACGGTAGAGCCGTTGAGAGATGTCTGCCCTCGCAGCCGATAAACGTAGGCCAGCACTTCGGCAACTACGCGATAGAGGTTCTCCGGAATTTCCTGGCCTACGTTAACGCTGCGGTAGAGCAATTGGGCCAGAGGTTTATTCTCGACTATCGCAATGCTCTTTTTCCGAGCAATCTCTCTGATATTCTTCGCAATCCACCCTGCTCCTTTGGCGACGACTCTGGGAGCGTTCATCTCGCCCGCGTGATAGCGCAACGCCACTGCCAGTTCCTGCGGATTCGTGATGATCACGTCAGCTTTGGCAACGTCGGCCATCATTCGCCGCCGCGCCTGCTTCTGCATCAAGCCTCGCAAGCGAGCCTTGGTCACAGGATCGCCTTCGTGCTCGCGCAGCTCTTCTTTGAGTTCCTGCCGGCTCATGCGTAACCTCGCCTCGACACGCCAACGTTGGACCAGGTATTCGAGGCCGGCGGTCACCCCGATGATGACCGCCCCGGCCCCCAATAAACGTAACGCTTCCCGGCCTCCGTAAGTAATGACGTCGCCGGCAGGCACGCCAACGAGCGAAGACAGCTTAAGGATGCTTGGATAAAGGACAAAGAAACCCAGGGCACCCAAACAAATCAGACTCAGGAAAGCCTTCACAAACTCGATAGCGGCATCTGCTCCGAATAAACGGCGCAGCCCATTCAAAGGATTAACCCGGGCAAAGTTTGGCCGTAGCGTTTCCGTCGTGAAGAGAAATCCCGTCTGACAGAGTCCCGACATCATGCCGGCCAGGACCACACTCCCAAACAAGGGGATGATAACGGGGAGAAAAAGTCGTCCGGACTCATGGCTCAGAGCAAAAATGTCCTTGGATCCCAACTCCGTCAGATCGCCTGCGCGGGAAAAAAAACCGACGAAAATCCGTCCTATTCGCTCGATTAGGGTTTCCCCAACATAGTTCAAGACCAGAACCCCCGCGAAAAGAGTCGCAGCCGGGATCAAATTACGGGAATGCGCGACCTCGCCTTTTTTTCGTGCCTCTTCGCGCCGTCTCGGGGTCGGTTCTTCAGTTCTCTGAAAGTCTTCTCTCTCGTCAGCCATAGTATTTCCGCGGGATTCTAGCGTCCTCCTGCAGCTACAGAACCCCTCGCCGAGAGTTCAGAGCCAATAGCGGCCAAGCGATCTGACAAGAGCCATCCGACAAGCGGCAAAGAAAAAAGGAGAAGGAGCATACCAAAAAAGAATTGAAGCGGCAGGGCGACAAGAAAAACGTTCATTTGGGGAATAACCCGATTTACGACACCGAGAACGATATCGGAGAGAACCAGCCCAACGACGACCGGCGCGCTCACCTGCAGCCCTATGGCGAAAATCCCGGCGGCGGAGTTCACGAGGGCAGGGAAAAGATCTAGCCTGGCGCTCGCCAAGGGGAAAAATGTGTAGCTCGAGGCGAGCGCGTGAACCAGGATATGGTGACCGTTGAGGGCGAAGAAAGCGATAGTGCCCATAAGATCCAGCATTAGCGAAAAGATAGCTGTGGGTCCTCCCGCGTGAGGATCAATCAAGGACGCCATGCTCAGCCCCATTCTGGTCTCTATTTGATGGCCTGCCAGTCTCATCCCGGAGAAAAGGACCTGCGCTGACCATCCCAGAGAAAAACCGAGCAAAATCTCTCCCCCTAACGCCAATACAAGAAAGACCATTGAGACTCCCGTCGCCTGCCCCGCAGGCGCGGCCGCCGTCTTCACCAACGGGTAGATCGCCACACTGAGCCCTGTGGACAAGACGATCTTGATCAATCCGGGAACGACCCGCCCCCCCCAGAATGGGGCAGCCATCATGAGCCCGCTGGTCCGGCCAAGAACCATGAGAAAGGTAATAACCTCAGGCCATTGTGAGCTTAAAAATCGGCTAAGCCCGAACATCTGATCTCCTATGGATCTTCCTTTTCACAAACCTAGCCCACCAGGGTCGGCAGATTCAGAAACATTTCACGGGTGTAGTCGACGTACATCTGCAGCATCCAAGAACCAAAAAGAACAAGAGCCAAAAGGACGGCAAGGATTTTTGGAACAAAGACCAGATTAAAGTCGTTCACCTGCGTCGTCGCCTGGAAAATGCTGACCGCCACGCCCGCCACCAAAGCAAAGAGAATAGTCGGACCCGCTGTCATCATCCCCATTTCCAGAGCTCTGCGCATTACATCAATGACCGTTTCCGGAGTCATTTGAACCCTCGAATTATGGAATCCACCAAAAGGTTCCATCCGTCGACCAAAACAAACAGCGCAAGCTTCAGCGGCAGCGATATAAGCACTGGGGGAAGAAACATCATTCCCATAGACATCACGATCGATGCGACAACGAGATCGAGAATAAGGAAGGGCACATAAATCAGAAAAGCGATCTGAAACGCGGTCTTGAGCTCGGAAATCATAAACGCCGGGATCAAGACCGTTGCCGGAGCTTCAGTCTCCTTTTTTTGCATCTCGCCCCGGAGCCGCAGAAACAAACCAAGATCGGCTTTGCGGGTCTGCCTGAGAAGGAATTCCCGCAGGGGGAGCCAGGCCTGCTCCAACGCTTCCTGGGGACCTATCGTTCGCTGAAGGTACGGGGCCACAGACACGGCTTCTATCCGCTGCCATACCGGGGCCATGACATAGAGCGAGAGGAACAGAGATAAAGCAATAATGATCTGATTCGGCGGCGACTGCTGCGTTCCCAAAGCCTGACGCAAGAATGAAAGAACGACCACAATCCGGGTAAAGGAGGTGAGAGTTATCAGGATGATCGGGCCGATGGAAAGAACCGTCAGAAGGAAAAGGATCTCAATCACTGAGGCCAACTCGGTCCCTTTAATCGTCCCGCCAAGCAAGGAAAGCATTGATGAGTTCATCCGTCGAACCCGCCCGGTCTTTCTGAGCGTCCAAGGTAGTTCAGAACAGCTTCCTCGGCCCGCTTCAAACCAGCCGCTGACCGAGGGCCACCCTGCGTTTGTGTTACCGTTGCAAGTTTTTCGCTTTGGAGTTCTTCCGGTATGAGCGGTTCGTTGGCTTTCGACAACAGCGAAATGCTCTGGGCGGCTATGCCCAGAATGAGCGTTTCCCGCCCTACCTGGACGATGGCCACACAGCAATGCGGTGTGAGCGGGAGCGTGCCCAAATGTTTCAGATGATGGCTTGTCCGCCTGCGCTCGTTGAGAAACGGCAACATACGATGCGCCACGATTCCCAAGAGGATCAAACCCCCGGTGACCACAGACACTGGAATCCACTCGCTTGGGATCATTGCCTCTCCTACTGAATGAGAAAGTCCTTGAAATAGACAGCTTTCACCAATTCTTTTCCCGCCGCTTTATTGATTTCTCCAACAACTTCTCCGCGTAGCTGAGTCTTGCCTTCGACGGTCAAGAGCTCATCGGCTCTTTTGCTGGTTAGCAGCATCAGCAGGGAGTCCCGGATCTGTGTCGCCGCCTCTTTGATCCGCTGTTTGTCCTCTTCTTCTTGAAGAGAAACACGTAAAACGAGACGCAAGTAGCGGCTTAATCCAGGACCGGCCAGGTTGACCGCAAAGGGCTCCAGCTCCGCGACAATTTCTTTTTTGGTTTCTTTTTTCTTGCTGTCGTGTTGTTTTGGCCGAGTTCCGTTAAGCATGGCCTGGAGGTTGCCCGGAAGAAGATCCTGCGCGAAATAAACACCCATTCCGGCCGTCACTATCAGGGTCAAACCAATCGCGGCAAAGAGAAAAGGCTTTCGTATGCTGGCCATCGCATTGGACCAAATCAGCAATGAGCGTGCCACCAATAAACCCACTATTGATTGGACAAATGCGTCGCGAGGCATGGCCTTCGTTATGTCGCCGTCAAAAACGCGGGCAGGAATGTCAGTTTTTTGGCGAGAGATGGCGCCCGGAGAAGGATATGAATACGAAAGCTGAAGACCGGCTGGGCCTTTTGAAATGTTTCGGTTCACATCCAGCCTCTTTCTGCAAGACTGGAGCCACGCCCTGGATCCGGTCAAACCCAAGGGAACGCGAGCGTACCGACGAACGTGTGAGAAACTCAGCCGACTGGATCAACGAATATTGCTGTGTAAGGCCTGTATTCGTTCCAAAAGCGTCGAAAGGTTAAAAGGCTTGACAAGGTACTCATTGGCGCCTAAGGCGAGAGCTTTCTTTTTACTTTCGTCCGAGCCCATCGCCGAGATCACAATGATATAGGGCCTTTTCTGTATCTTTTCCTTAAGCACACGCAGGACTTCAAAACCATCCATTCGCGGAAGCACCAGATCCAGGAGAATCAGGTGAACTTCTTCAGCGCTGAGAATTTTCACCGCCTCTTCTCCGTTAGTAGCGTTGCGGATATGGCATCCATACCATCCAAGGTAAAGACACAGTATTTCAGACAATGACCCATGATCCTCGACGACCAGGACGTTAAGGCTTCGTTCCTGGCATACGGAGGGTGGTTTCCTCTTGCCGGCCGGTCTCTGTGGGAATGGAATGATCTGTCCCGTGGCTTTCCCCCTCGCACTGCCAGTCTTGTGATCGGTCTATCTCTACAGAACTTTAATCTGTAAAGTTTTGCTCCCAAAGGGCGATTCTTGATCACGAGGAGCCGAATTTCAGGAGATCCATCTTCAGGAGGGTAGAATAGCTCTGTGCTTTCCATCGTAGGGTACCTTGTTGTCTTCGGCGCTGTCCTGGGCGGCTTCATCGAGGCAGGAGGGCCGGTAGCGATTCTGCTCCAGCTAGCGGAGTTCATGATTATCGGCGGCGCTGCCGTGGGAGCAGTCATTGCCTCGGCCCCGGCCAAGGTTTTGAGCCCCTTCGTGCGAAGTGTCGGCAAAGCTCTCACCGGGACCGGATATACAAAGGCCCAGTATATGGAACTGTTCCACCTGCTGTTTGAAGTCTTCTCCACTATGCGTCGAAAGGGTGAAATGGCGCTGGAGAAGGACGTGGACGACCCTCTAAATAGCCCGGTGTTTTCCAAATAC
Source organism: Deltaproteobacteria bacterium (assembly GCA_016210115.1). Lineage (GTDB taxonomy): Bacteria > Desulfobacterota > Binatia > UBA9968 > UBA9968 > JACQUW01. The sequence goes on from JACQUW010000020.1 coordinate 112,094, forward strand.
TCACACTTCTTGCGCAACGAAATCGCTCGCAGCTTATTGTGTGATACTCTGAGACTTGTGATCAGCGGATCAGCCAATCCCGAAGAACTCGCTCAGCTCATGGACGAGGATATCGCGACCCGTGAGGAGGAGGATCAGCGCCCGATCTCGCTGCTCACGAAAGTGGCCGATGCCCTGCCTGGTCTGGGTATTGTCGCAGCCGTACTTGGCGTCATTGTCGCGATGGGCTCGATTGACCAAGGCTCGCAGGTGCTCGGACAAAAAATTGCGGCAGCCTTGGTGGGAACTTTTCTGGGTGTGCTCCTCTGCTACGGCATTTTCCAACCGCTGGCCATCAAGATGGAATTCCTCGCAAGGGAGGAAAAAAAGTTTCTCGAATGTATCAAGACCGGGATTCTGGCTCACATCCATGGCGGAGCGCCCATTATTTCAGTCGAGCACGCTCGACGGGTTGTCTTTAGCGGGGAGCGTCCCTCGGCGCTCGAGCTGGAGGAGGCCTGCAGAGCTCTAAAAGCCCAATCTCCGGTGACGTGAGATGCGCACAAATAAGCGGCAAGAAGAGAAGCGGCCACGAGTTATTATTAAGAAGGTCCACGCGAGGCATGCCGGCCACAGCGGGGGCGCCTGGAAGGTCGCCTATGCCGACTTCGTGACAGCCATGATGGCTCTTTTTATAATTCTCTGGGTTCTTGCTGCCAGTGACAACAGCGTCCGGACCGGCTTGGCTCAATATTTCCGCGATCCCGGAATATTTCAGGGTTCCCCGGGAATTCTACCGCACAAGGAAGGGGGAGTCGGTGACGCAAAGGGTAAGACCCATCCTCTCGAAGAGCTTCAAGGACGCTTGACCAGGGAGATCCAAGACAGCGAGGAACTGGCGTCGCTGCTGGACCAGATTTCGTTCGAAATGACTTCCGAGGGACTGAAAATAGAGCTGAGAGATAAGGAAAACCCTCTCTTTTTTGATCTGAGCAGTGCCGAGCTGAGACCGGTGCTGCTCAAGGTGTTGGAAAAGATTGTGCGACAGCTAAGCGGGTCACCGCACCGAATCTCTATCGGCGGCCATACCGACGCGCGCCCTTTCCAGGACAATTCCTTTTATTCGAATTGGGAGCTGTCGGCAGCACGCGCGCTGAACGCGCGCCGCGCTATGGAGAGATTTGGCCTGGGCCAAACCCGAGTGGAGAAAGTCACCGGCCACGCGGACCAATCGCTCGCGGTCCCCAAAGATCCTCTCGATCCAGCCAACCGGCGCATCACCATTATCGTCTTGCAGGACCAACTCAACAGGCGGAGTATTACCCCAGATTCTCTACCCTCTTCTGGGGGCTTACCACCTCAATGATTCGGACGGCGAATTTTTCCTTCAAAACAACGGCCTCCCCCCTCGCCATCAGCTTGTTGTTAACGTAAATATCCATAGGCTCGCCCGCTAAATGGTCCAGTTCGACGACCGATCCTTTTGATAATTTCAACAGTCTGTCAATCGTCATCGTCGAGCGACCCAACTCGACCGTCACCTTCAAAGGAACATCCAAGAGAAAGGACAAGTCCACCTCTTCCGAGCCATTGTTCTTCAGTCCCTGCCCCGTATCCATGATTATAAACTCCTCTCAACGAATTCGTCCTTTGGGCCTTTTCTTCCGCACTGGGAAAGTTTCTTTATTCATCGGAACGCTGAGACACGACAAAAACTTTCGCCCCACTGTGCTGCGCGGCCTGGCCGCAGAATTTTGGTCTTCCCTCCACCCACAACTCCAGCCAATCCATACTTCGGCCGTTCAGTTTGAGAATATCTCCGGGTCTCAAATTCACGATTTCGCTCAATCTCAATTCGACCACGTCTACGACCGCCCGAAGCGACACCTCGGATTCTAAGAGAGGCGAACCGGCGCCAGCGAACAGCCCCTCCTCGCCTAGTTCCTCTGCAACGGGGAAAGGCCCTTTAAGGCAAGTCTGCATCTCCTTAACCGCGGAATACGGCAAAAAGAAAAGCAGCTTGCCGGAAACATGCTCCATGCCGACGTTGTATGTGACCACAAGCATGATCTCCCACATCGCCGTAGCGCCTAAAAGATAAGGATTAATCTCCGCGCGCACGTAGTGGGCCTTCAGATGCAACATCGGCTTCCATACTTCTTCCAGGGCAAGAAGCATTTTATTGACAAACTTTCCCAAGAAGTTCGTTTCGATAGGGGTAAAATCACGGCCCTCCACTTTGATCATGCGCTCTCCGGAACCGCCGAAAATGAGGTCTACGACCGTAAAGGCGAGCGGCGCTTCCAGCACAAAAGCGCCGGTGCCGGGAAAGGGCTCAAGGCGCAATACGTGAATGCTGGCCGGCAGAGTAATCCGCTTGATCAGTTCCTCGTAATGCATGACCTCCAAGGAGTCGAAGCTGACATCCACCGATCTGGAAAGCTCAGAGACAAAGGTGGTGCGGAGGTGGCGGGCAAACTTACGAAATACGATCTCGAGACCAGGAAGTCGGCCGCGAGTCATGAGCTCACCCCGAGCGAAGTCGTAAGGCTTGATCTCTTCTTGAGGATCGAGCATTGTGCCAACGACCTCTTGATCCTGTGGCTTCGCGGTCACCTCCAGTTTCTCGGTGGCGATGCCTTGCATCAGAGCATCTATTTCATCTTGAGAGAGGATCTGCGCCATATTTACGTCAAATTATTGACTTCAACTGTCAAAGGACACGGCAAAAAACACGGTGTTCACTATCGGGGCAAAAATTATGCAAGGGAAATGCCAGATGCGTGGAATGGTTAGTTTAGAATAAGCTGGCGAGTGACCGCCGCTGCGATGTGATCCAAGCCCACCACCTCATCAACTCCGCCCAAAGCGATGGCCTCCTTGGGCATGCCAAAAACAACGCAGCTTGCCTCGTCTTGAGCAATAGTTCGTGCCCCGGCTTGATGCATGGCCAGTAATCCTCGGGCGCCATCATTTCCCATGCCGGTCAGGATCACGCCGACAGCATTGGATCCGAGATAACGGGCACAGGATTCGAAGAGGACGTCAACAGACGGGCGGTGCCGGTTTACCGGTTCCGCCATGAACACTCGGACGCTATACTCGGCGCCGCTACGGGTCACAATCATGTGGTAATTTCCCGGGGCAATTAAGGCATGGCCCGGGAGGATCCGGTCTCCATCCCGGGCCTCTTTCACCCGAATCTGGCAGAGACTATCCAGACGCTCGGCAAACGAGCAGGTGAACTTCTCCGGCATGTGCTGGACGACGATCAGTCCGGGACAGTCTGCTGGCAGAGTTGTCAGCAGCTCCCGAAGCGCTTCCGTACCGCCGGTCGACGCCCCGACGGCTATAACTTTGTGCGTGCTCTTTACGAGCGCATCGCTCCGCAATATCTTGGCAGGCTTCTGCTGTTCGATCTTAAATGGCTCACGGCGGCGCGGCAGGGCACGACCCGCCACTTTCACTTTGGCAATGATTTCATCGGCCATCTCGATAGTTCCGTTGCGGATATCAATTTTAGGTTTGGTGACGAAGTCAATGGCACCCAACTCCAAGGCGCGGAGCGTTGTCTCGCAACCTTTTTCGGTGAGCGATGAGATCATAACCACAGGCATCGGGTGAGCACACATCAATTTTTCCAGAAAGGCCACGCCGTCCATGCGGGGCATCTCGACGTCCAGTGTCAGAACATCCGGGTGAACGGCCTTGATTTTTTGCCAGGCTGCGTACGGATCGGCAGCCATTCCCACGACCTCAAGTCCGGGATCTTTGGCGAACACTTCGCAAAGGATTTGGCGCACAAGAGCCGAGTCATCAACAATCAATACCTTCAACTTTTTTCTCATTTCCCACCTCAGAACAGAGTAATGTCACTCTCGGGCGGCTGCTGAAACTGCTTGATAACTTCCACTCGATAGCGCGTCTCTTCTTCTGCCAAAGCGCTGGCCCTGTGTATTTTCAGAGCCTTAACCAGCGCTTTGCCAGTATGCGTGTAAAATAGGACCTGAAGAGGCTCGGTTCCGCCGAGACGCTGGGCGACAATAGAAATTCGCTCCGTAGCGAGATAACTCTTGGCAAAAAGAATGTTTCTCTCAGGTACGCCGAGTTGGGGGTGCTGAATACGCAGGACATGGCCACCGCCGAACACTTTGGCCACAAGCCTGCTACGGTCTCCACCTAGCTTCATGATATCGTTGATCAATTTCTCCATCGCATGGACACCGAAGCGGCTGGGCAAGCGTTCATCGAAAATTCCTTCCGGCAGCATAAAATGATTCATGCCTCCGATTTTAGCCACCGGGTCAAACAGACAGGCGGAGACGCAAGACCCCAATAGTGTGCCTACCAACGCGGGTCCTCGGCTGGCAAATACACCACCGACGTGAATCGTCGCCCTCTTTACAACCGATGCTTCCACTGTTATCCGGGTTTTCGACGGCGATAAATAGTTCCGCGCAGGGGCGCAAAAAGATGACTTAGCCAACTCAGGTTCTCTGAATGGCCCACAAAGAGATATCCCTCCTCGCTCAGATACGTCGCCAGCCGTTCGAATAACTTTTCCTGAGTTTCCCGGTTAAAGTAAATTACCACGTTCCGGCAGAAGATGGCGTCGAAATAAGTGTGAATAGGCCATGGTTCATCCATGAGATTGATGCGGCGAAAAACGACGAGATCCCTGAGCTCCGGGTGCACCTGAAGATAACCTTCACATTCTCCCTTCCCCCGCAGAAAATGTTTGCGCTTGAGCTCGTAAGGAACTCCTGAGAGTCTCTCGGCCGCGTAAATGCCATCCGAACCATTCCGGATCATCTCCGTGTCAATATCGGAAGCCAGGATTTTTACATCCCAGCCCAGTAAGGAGCCAAGCGCTTCCCGCACAGTCATGGCGATCGAGTACGGCTCTTCTCCGCTAGAGCAGCCGGCGCTCCAGACCCGAATTTTTCGAACGCCCCCACAAAATGCCCGCTGCCGGATTTGTGGAATCATATGTTGACTGAGAAAATTAAAGTGGTGGGACTCGCGGAAGAAGTCCGTCTTGTTGGTGGTCATGCAATTGATCATCCGGAGCCGCTCTTCGTGCTTCGGATCCTGTGTCAGCAGATAATCATAGTACTGTGAAAACGTGTGAAATCCAAAATGGCGCAAACGTTTGGCAAGGCGGGAGCAAAGCAATTGGCGTTTGCCTTCGCTCAGGGAAATCCCCGCTTCGCGGAGGATCAAATCGCGGAAGGCGGAAAACTCTCTATCCGTAATTTGGAACAACCGGCCCTGAGGAAAACTGTTTTCGGTTTTGAGATTACCCGCGCGGGAGTTCGCCATCGTTCGACAGATCAATCCTTCGATCCTAGTATCGGCGTATGCGGCAAAAAATTGATGCCGCACTGATACATAGAAAACAAAGCGGTAGTTATTGGCTTCACCCTGACGGCCGGTAGTGCCGCCGACGAGCAGCCCATTGCACCTTGCATGTGTAACGCTCGTTGGAAAAACGCTCTTATCCCATGATTCGCGCAGAGCGATCAGGCCGGGTTCAAATGGACCGGAAAGTGATCTGATTTCTTGCCAGGGGAGGTTGAACTGATAGGTTTCGGGGGCAAGCTTCCGTTCTCAGGTTCAAGAGTCCATTCGAGTGGAGTTACGAAGGGCAGCCTGTTCTTCTTCCCCCAAGATTTTGCCGATGTCAAGCAGCACGACCATTTTCTCGCTGGCCTTTGCCATTCCGTTGATAAACTGCACATCCACCTGAGTCCCGAAATCAGGAGGCTCCTGAATGTCCGATTTTGGTATATTAAGAACATCCGAGACTGCATCCACAACCAGACCCACGACTTTTGTGCCGACTTTGACCACGATGATTACCGTAAACTGGTTATACTCCGCCTCAGCCATTTCCAGCTTTAAGCGCAGATCAACGACCGGAATAATTGTCCCCCGAAGATTCATGACGCCCTTAATATAAGGCGGCGTGTTTGGAATGGGAGTAATGGCCGTATATCCCTTGATCTCCTGAACCTTCAGGATATCCACTCCATACTCCTCCTTTCCCAACGTAAAAGTTAAATATTGTCGGCCGTCCGAAGTAAACCCTACCTGGCTGTTCAGAGTATCGAGCTGTTCCATCGTCCCTCCTCTTCGGTGAAAACGCACTAACCGCTGGCCGCCGCGCGCGAACGCAATTGCCATCGGGTTAGTCCATCCTCAAAACTCCTCAAAGCCGCTGTCAGAACCCTTGGCCGAGCCATTCCCGGGCTCAAGAGAGGCCATGCCGTTGCCTCTGAAGAGAGCTTGAGGATTCGGCTGCGCCTTTCTCGACCGCACCTTGGAATTGACGGAATGCTGCGCTGGCACAACGGCTGGGACAACTTGCGACACGGAGCTTGCTAAAGCCGAACCGTCACCGGCGCGCAGCTTGAAGCGCGCGACTAGAGCCTGGATTTGATGCGCCTGGCTGGCCAACGACTGCGCCGTCGAGGAGAGCTCCTCGGTCTGCGCCGCATTGGACTGCGTGACCTGATCCATTTGCGTAACCGCCGTGTTGATCTGGTCTATTCCCGAAGACTGCTCCTGACTCGCTGCCGCAATCTCCCCGACAATATCGGTCACTCGTTTGACGGAGGTGACGATCTCCGCGAGTGTCTGCCCGGATTTGTTCACCAGCTCCGAGCCGACGTCCACCTTAGCCACCGAATCCTGAATCAAAGTCTTTATCTCTTTGGCGGCCGTGGCACTCCTCTGAGCGAGGTTTCTTACCTCAGCCGCAACCACCGCAAAGCCCCTGCCCTGCTCCCCAGCGCGCGCCGCCTCCACCGCCGCGTTCAACGCCAAAAGATTGGTCTGAAAGGCGATCTCGTCGATTGTGGTAATAATGTCCGCAATCTTTTTCGAGGACCTGTTGATCTCTCCCATCGCGTCCACCGCGTCGCTGACGACCTCGCCGCCTTTTTCGGCCATGTCGCGCGAGCCCACAGCGAGCTGATTGGCCTGACGCGCGTTATCTGCATTCTGCTTCACTGTGCCCGTAATCTCCTCTAATGAGGCTGCGGTCTCCTCCAGCGATGAAGCCTGCTGCTGAGCTCCACTGGAAAGCTGCTCGCTCGCCGCCGAAAGCTGCGATGAACCTGCGGCTACGTGATCTGCGATGCCTTTAACCTGAACAACAATATCGTGAATCTTCCCAACGAAAATATTAAACGAACTGGCCAGCTGTCCAATTTCATCCCGGCTCTTCACCTCGATGGTTCGGGTCAAATCCCCTTCCCCCTCCGAAATGTCCTTCATCTGAAGCACCATTTTCTGAAGCGGCCGGCTGATGGTCCGGCTGACGAGAAGATAGCAACCTAACCCCAACAGAAGGCCCAGCGCGCCGGCGCCAAAAAAAACGTTGCGCTGAAATTCACGGGTGGATTGTCTCAGGTGTTCAAGACCAATGCCTATGCTGATCGCTCCAAGAACGCTTCCCTCCTCGGCTTGATGACAGCTCGTGCAGCCTCTACCCTGCGCTCCGCCGGCAGCCACAACGGGAACCACCGCTCGGTACAGCAATTTGCCGGTAGTCGTTTCCAACGCCGAATAGGCTCGACCTTCTGAAAGAACCCGCTGTTCCGCCGTGTCAATAGTGAGCTTACCTTTCGCTCCGGAGCCGTACTGTTTGGTGACCAGATCTCCCCGGATAAGCTTTAGTGAGTCAATCCCGTGATTTTTTCGCGTCTCGTGCAGTAGGCTGTCTAGCTGCTCCGAATTGCCGGTCATCATGAGGGCACTTATTCCCGATGCGATGACCTGCACGGATCCGGCGCCGAAAGAACTTGCTTGACTGATAGCAATCCGCTCCTGTTCGCGCACACTCCAAAACGTCAACCCCACCACGATCGCTCCGATCACGACCATAACAGAGCCAACGAGTCGAACCCAAATCGGCAAACTCATAAGTTTAGTGAACATAACCCCTCCACTGTTGTTGAAGGTATCTCTCATGTCTGCGTAAGTCTTGCGGCAAAAACTCCACTTCAGGTTAATGGGATCGGCACCTGGGAGAGATTCTTTATTAGACAGGAGCCTAGAGAAACTTTGACCATCATGCGGCCGCCAAATTTTGCCGGGCGAGCCCCACAAGGCCCGGCACGTCCAGAATGAGCGCCACCCGACCATCACCCAGAACGGTGGCGCCAGCGATCCCATCCATCTTCTTGAAATTCGATTCCAGGCTCTTTATCACCACTTGCTGCTGACCCAAAAGCTCATCCACTAACACTCCGATCTTTTCGCCCTCGTTCTCTACGATCACAACCAATCCACGGTCATGACCGGAAACTTGCCCCACCGCATTAAAAACCCGATGCAAACGCAAAAGAGAGAGATATTCGCCCCGAACCCCTATCACCTCTCCTCGCCCGAAAACGGTTCTTAGACTGTCGGGCCGCGGCCGGATAGATTCAACAATGGCAATGAGAGGAATAATGTAAATCTCTTCCCCGACCCGCAAGGAAAGCCCATCGAGGATGGCTAATGTCAACGGGAGCTTGATTCGAAACCGGGTCCCCTTCCCCCGCTCACTGGATATCGCGACCGTACCGTTGAGAGCCTCGACGTTTCTCTTGACCACATCCATTCCGACTCCACGGCCTGATACATCGCTTACGACGGCCGCCGTGGAGAACCCGGGACGGAAAATGAGACTGTGGATCTGCTCTTCCGTTAGATTCTCATCCGGCCTAATCAAGCCCAAAGCGAGTGCTTTCTCTCCGATTTTTTCGCCGTTCAGCCCTCGACCATCGTCAATGACATCGATGATGACGTTACCACCACGGTGAAAAGCATGGAGACGAATGACTCCACTCTCGGGCTTACCGGCCTGGCGGCGCTCCTCGGGGCTATCGATGCCGTGGTCCACGGCGTTGCGGATCAGGTGAGTCAGGGGATCTCCGATGCGTTCGATCACTCCTTTGTCCAATTCCGTCTCTTCACCAGTGATCTGGAGAGTTACTTTTTTTCCAAAGGCGGTCGCCAGGTCTCGCACGAGCCGGGGAAAGCGACCGAAGACGTTCCCAATGGGCAGCATGCGCACCGCCATCACCCGCTCCTGAAGCTCGCGCGTATTGCGCTCCATGTCGGTAACCGCCTCTTGCAGCCGGTCGAGTTTGTCGGGGCTAAAATCACGGACCACCTCGTTGATCATCGATTGGACGATCACGATCTCGCCGACGAGGTTGACGAGCTTGTCGATCTTCTCCGTCGACACGCGGATACTGCTGGACTCTAAAGTTTCGCGCTTTGAGCTCCGAACTTCGGATTCTGCCGTTCGGCTTTCAGCAGGGTTTGCAATCGAGAGTTCGCGCTCGATTCCCCATGCAGAATTCCCAACGGTCGATGGTTCATGGCTTGTCCTTGCCCGGCCTTCCGTCTCATCCATCCCATTCTCATCCATCTCATGAGCATCAATGGATATGGCTCCCGATTCGGCGAGAAAATCGAAACAGGCCTTGATGTCATTTTCCCGGCCTCGGCTCAGCAACCAGATCTTCCACGCGAGATAACAGCACTCCGGATCCATCGAATCGAGATCGGGAATGTCGCTCGTCTCCGCGGTCACCTGGACAAATTCTCCCAATCCAGAAAGGTCCTGGAGCAAATGGATCGGGTCTAATCCCCTCTGAAAGGCATCCCTGGGTGGGGTAAACTGGATCTCATACAGGATCTGCCGGCCCGCCACTGTTGCTGATGGCCGCGGTGAGCCCGCCGTTGTCGACGGGCGGGCGACGGCATCTGCGGGCATCTCGCCGCGTATCAGAGCTCGAATAACTTGCAAAATTTTCCCGCACTGCTCCGCGTCCTGCTCGTCATTTCCTTTCGCGGCTGCGATTAATTGCTTCACCGCATCTAACGATTCGAGAAGGGTATCGACGACCACCGGGGTCACTGCCATTTCCCCTTTGCGCAGTCTATCGAGTAAGTCTTCAAGGGCATGTGTAAAGTGAGCGACCTCATCGAACCCCAGCATGGCACCGTTTCCTTTGAGGGTATGAGCGCAGCGAAAGATCCGGTTCAGGATCTCCGGATCACCTGGAGACTCCTCCAAATGAAGGAGAGAGGTTTCGAAGTCGGCGAGCAGTTCGGCTGCCTCTTCGAAAAAGGCCTGCGCCAAGTCAAGGCTCATGATTGGCTCGCTCCGTGGATCTGGGCGGTGAGAGGCGAAGAACCCGACAAGACACCTGACAAAGTTGCTCAGGACCGAAAGGTTTAACGATCCAGCCAGTGGCGCCAGCTTTCCGCCCGCGCTGCTTCATCTCATCGGTGTTCTCGGTAGTCAGAACCAGGATGGGGACAAACCTGTACTTAGAATCCTTCCGCAACTCCCGCACGAGGGTAAGCCCGTCCATGACGGGCATATTAACATCGGTGATGATAAGATCGGCTCGCCGGCTTCCCAGCTTTTTCAATGCATCCCGACCATTTTCTGCCGTCTGCACTGCGAACCCGGCTCCCTTTAAAGTGTAGGACACCATCTGCCTCATAGTAGAAGAATCGTCGACGATCATCACTGCCTTATTCAGAAAAGGCCCCATGCCTCTACCCTGCTAGGCCCGTAAATCCGTGAGACCCACCAATTTCAGTAAATTTTCCACTTGCGAGCTAATTCGCGTAATTTTCACGGCCTTTCCCTTTGCTTGAAGTCCCTTCTTTAATGCGAGCAGGACCTGCACCGCTGAGGTATCCAAGTGATCTGCCTTTTGGCAGCAAACGTGGATATCTACTTCGCGGCCCTGGAGGTCTATCGCGGCTTGACGAAGCTCATCCGCCAGAAAGATATCGATAGCACCCCTGAGGAAGAGAATGGGCCCGCCTTCTTCTTCAACAATGCTTATGGGTCGTTCACTCCCAGCTTCCATCGGTGCTCGGCCTGCCGTTCTATGATCAATCGTCCAACGATGGGAAAACTTTACCCGTCCGAAATATCTCTGGCGAATCAGAGCAAAACCGAGGCCAAGCTGTTTTCGCCGGCTCAGGCAGACAAACGGCGTTAAAGTTCAAGGTAGCTAGCCCGAATCGTTCATAGACCGAGTATAAGTATGACGCACTGCAGCCTGACGGGTGAGCCTTAAAGAGAGAGCACAGGCCTGTCCAGCGGAGTCGAAGGGAATGTGCAGGTTCGATGACGTCTTTGGTGCTCGGCTATGTGTCTCATCGCGCCACTGTTATTTGCTGCACATCGCGCGTTTGAAGTCCGCCTCAAGGCAGGGGCCCTATTGTTCGACCGCAAAGGCTTGCCTCTCAGGCACTTTTGGTCGTGAAGAATCCGGGCTAAGGTAAGCGAAAGCGGTCTTGGCTATTTAAGGATTTTGGTGAGCTTCTCTTCGAGCGTCTGGGCATTGAAAGGTTTGACAATATAATTACTGACCCCGGCCTGGACTGCCAGAATGATGTTTTCCTTCTTCGCTTCGGCGGTAACCATGAGCACCGGGATATCTTTGAGTCCCTGATCGCCACGGATCGCCCGCAGCAGCTCGATTCCCGTCATTTTCGGCATATTCCAGTCAGAGATGACGAGATCGGCTTTCTTACGTTTCAGCTCGTCCAGAGCTGTGCTGCCGTCGTCCGCTTCACGGACATTCTGGTAACCCAGTTCGCGCAAGAGACCCCTCACGATTCGCCTCATAGTCAGAGCATCATCTACAACGAGCACGTCCAAGTCCGTATTGATCATTTTTCTAGCGACTCCCAGACAGTGTTGGCCGTCTACTTTTCCAGCTGTTTAAGGAGTTCATCGACCATTTCCTGGTCGACCCCCATCCCCTGCGGAAGACCCTTCAGCTCTTCAAGCAGAGAATCCCGCCCGGCGCCCTCTTTGATCGCCTTTTCATTGATCTTGACTTTGAATTTGACCAAGAGCTCCCAAATCTTTTTTTCCAGCAGATCAATGATCACCTGCACTCTTTCGACCTGCTGTCTGATCACATCTTGGAAAGAAAGCTGGCCAAGAAGGTTCATAAGAGCAGCCCGGCTCTTTTGGGAAATCTCTTGCAGTTCAGCGAAGGCTGGACCTGCTTCTCCATTCAATCCGCTTAAAATCCCGGCCATCCTCTCCTGATCCAAAAGGAGTCCCTCCACCAGTTCCAATATGGAGTTCACTCCCACTTCGGCCTGGCGCGAAATCTCCGTCATACCGTGCGCGGCCTGGGGAATCATCATGCCCGAGGCATCAACGGCTGCTGCTGAGGCGGTTTTAAGGTTCTGCCTCAAGGCATCCATATACCCGGCCAGATGTCCCAATTCGCCCTCAAAATGCTGCTGGAATGTCCTCTCGAAATCCCCTTCCGATAAGGCTTGCGCCATTTCGATTAGCTCGTTTATTGAGTATCCCATGCGGTTTCTTTCGTTAGCTCAGGGGTGGCGCCTTGGCGGATGCCATCTGGCTTATGCAGAAGATCGGCAAAGACGTCATATTATTTAGTGGAAATGAGCACGCCTACGGAATACCGGACAGGCGTTACCGCAGAGCTCCTGCCCGGTGTTCCAAGACAGAGAAATGATCTGCTATCTCTTCAGATTGGCTACCTCTTCAAAAAGGCCGTCTGTCACAGTGATAGTCCGGGCGCTGGCCTGAAAGGCTCTTTGCGTCGTTACCATTTTGACGAATTCTGTCGCCAGATCGACATTGGATAGCTCCACGGAACCCGATAAGACAGTGCCGAACCCGCCGTCTTGAGCACCGCCGATCAGCGGCTGCCCGGAGTTCGTGGATTCTGAGAAGAGAGAATTCCCTTCATGAGTGAGCTCTTCCGGGCCGGCGAAGGAGGCCAGCGCCAGCCGATAAAGCGTCTGCATCCGATTCGAGCTAAAAACCCCCCTGATTACACCGTCGGTGCCGATATCGATACCCGAGAGGCTGCCGGAGGGAGAACCGTTCTGGCTCAGGACGCTCACCTGAGAAGGCGCCGCAAACTGCGTCGACCCTGTAAAATTCACATCCGCCGCCGCAATCGTTTGAGCGCTCGCCCCGTTCGCCCATGCTATCGATCCAATCTGCGTGATCGAGGTTGCCCCTCCCGTATTCAGCGTCCCGTCCGGGTTGAACTCCAACAGACCACCCGCCGCGCTCACCTGACGCAACTCACCCGCCGTCCCCCCCGTAACTTCCCCGGCGTTCGCCAGCACGCGATATTCCCACTGATTCGCCGCCGCATCTTTTCCAAATACGAATGTCAAATCGTGCGACTGCCCCAGAGAGTCGTAAATGGTCATTACCGTGGTGAAGTTCGCCCCCGCAAACCAGTTCCCTGGCGTGTCTTCCGTTCCCAAGACATCTGCCGGCAATGTCGCCAGCAGCACGCTCTCCGTCGCATCCAAATTCGTGACAAGATTGACCTTGGCGGTTTCGTCGGGAGGGATTACTAGTTGGGTATTGATCACGATATCTGTCAGGCCACTGATAGGATTGCCGTTACCGTCGAGCTGAAATCCCTGGACCTTCAGCCCTCCCGGATTTACAAAATTCCCGTTTTTGTCGACTGTGAACTCCCCAGCCCGGCTGTAGAAGTTTTGCCCTTGCCCGTCCTTCAGCACGAAAAAGCCGTCTCCCTGTATCGCCAGATCGGTCGGGCTGTTGGTGTTTTGGATGCCGCCCTGCAGAAAGAGGCGGTTGGCCTCAGCCATACGGGAGCCCGTGCCCACTTTGATTCCGCCGATCTCAGCACTGAGCATATCGAAAAATACCGGCCGCGTGGCTTTAAAGCCCGTGGTGTTTACATTGGCTATGTTGTCGCCAATAATGTTCATAGCCTTGCCATAAGTGTCTATACCGCTGGCCCCACTGTAAAGTGCTCTCGTTAATGCCATAAGAAACCTCCTTTTTTTGTTTACGTCTTTAGATTCACTGCCTCGTCGTACATCTGATCCGCCACTGTCACTACGCGCGAATTGACCTGAAAAGCCCGCTGAATACTAATCATGCCCACAAACTCCCGTGCGAGATCCACGGTAGACATTTCGAGCCCGCCAGAATAGAGCCGGCCCAACCCACCTGCTCCCGGGGCGCCGATCTGAGCCTCGCCTGATGCTCCGGAAAGACCGAAGAGGCTATCCCCTAAGGGTTCGAGTCCTTCTTCATTAGGGAAATTCGCCAGCGCGATCTGCGCGAGCGGCAATAAAGCGCCGCTGGAGAATTCGCCGTAGATCACTCCGCGCTCGTTGATGCGGACGCCCGAGAGGCTGCCGGAGGGAGAACCGTTCTGGCTCAGGACGCTCACCTGAGAAGGCGCCGCAAACTGCGTCGACCCTGTAAAATTCACATCCGCCGCCGCAATCGTTTGAGCGCTCGCCC
>JACQUW010000203.1 GCA_016210115.1 Deltaproteobacteria bacterium
GGCACTCATCTCGGTGGCGGCATCTGTGAGATGATCGGGCGGATGGACTACGCCTACAGGCTGCAGGACGAAGCGTATTTCCTGGGTTCCTATGAGCCGATGCTGATCAAACATCCGCCCAGCCATTATCTCAAAATGATGTATTTGGAATCTACTTGCTATCACCCGCCCGCGGCGCGTTGCGCGTTCGAAACCGTTGGCCCGGATCACTTCATTTTTGGGACCGATTCTCCGCCGTTGATGGTGCTAAAAAAAGAGGGAGTTGAACTCATCAAGAAACTCGGCCTATCGGCAGGTGACGAACGCAAGGTTTACTACGAAAACGCCAAGAAGCTTCTGAAGATTTGATAGCAAGCTACATCATCCCGCGCCGTATCCGGCCGTTCATCATTTGGTGGACAAAGCGAAACAGAACCGCAACCGCTACCCGTCAAGGTGCGTCAACTGCAGCCACGGCTGCGCCCAGGTGACGTCCTGTCGGAGATTCCGACTAACGACCACTCCCATTCCCAGTAGTGAACGAAATGGCTGGTTGACAGCTTTTGAATCAGTGGTAGCTTTCCACTCAGGAGAAGTCAGCCATGCGCATTATCGATGCTGACGGTCATGTTCAGGACAAGAACATCCCGTGGGCGGATCTGATTGCGAAGCCGTTCAAATCGCGCGCCCCGCAGCTAGTCAAAGACAACCGGGGAGTGGATTTCATCATGATGGAAGGTAGGCTCTGGCCCAAGCCTGTAGGCAAGGGCTGCAGCTTCGTGGGCGCTCCGCGCAGCCGAAAGCCGCGCGCGACGACAGGAATGGAAGATCCGGCCCAGCGCCTCAAAGATATGGACCTCGAACGAGACTCTCATGTAGCTGGACGTGCTGGATTCACCGCTGGTCCGAATGCTCCAGGTCGATTTCCACGAGCCTTACAAAGACGCGCACCAGCCGGTCACCCGGGCCGAGGGAAGTTCCTATTGTGAGTTGAGTCCGGTCCGCCCCAGTTGGGTGCGCTCCGATTCCATTCAGCCACCTCCCTATGTTTACCGGTGGGAGGATACCGAGCGAGTTCTGGCTTTGTCATGGGTGAAATTTATCTTGGGGAGTTTGGGATTCCTGAGGATACCGCCACCGTCGACACCCTTGGAGTACGTCCGGAGTTCCAGAGAAGCGGCATTGGTCATCTCTTGCTTGACGAGTACAAGAGCCACGCCCTGAAGGCAGGAGTGAGCCGCCTTCACACACTCGTGGATTGGAACGATTGGAAACTCATCCACTTCTTCGATTCTGTGGGATTTTCGCCGGCGAAAACTTTGAGCCTGGAAGCCTGCATTGGAGATGGCTCAAAGTCCTAATGTAGGTGGAGGAGGTAACGTCTATTTTTCACCCTCATCTTAATCCTCTCCGGTCAAGGGAGAGGAAGTAAGGATTCATCAAATTGGGAGAGTTTTCCAGGCAAGAAAACCTGGATTACCGCTTTCGCGGTAATGACGAAAAGGAGACGTGACCGTGCTCCATGAACTTCTCGGACAGGACGCCAGAGACGAGCGTTAAGATGCTGCCTTTTTCGACTTCACGGTCACACATTCTCGCTTCGACCTGGTTTGTTCTCAACTCTTCGGAACCGCCCCAAGCGGATCGGAGACGCCGATCATGCTGTCTCGCGTGACGAGTTTTTCAAGCTCCTCCTGGCTCATCCCCTCGGTGCCGGCCGGGCGAAGAGGCAAGACCAGATAGCGGATATCCGCGGTGCTGTCGTGGACCCGCACCTCGACATTATCGGGAACGTCCATGCCGAACTCCCGCATGATCCCTCGCGGATCGTTGACGGCCCGTTTGCGGTAGTTGAGGCTCTTATACCAGTCGGGCGGTCGTCCCAAGATGGGTCTTGGATAGCAGGAGCAAAGGGTGCAAACGACCATGTGGCGAACTTTTTCGCTATTCTCCAGCACCACGAACTCATTGATGCTCGTGGCGTCAATTCCAATCTCAGCGCAGGCTGCTTTGGGATCGGCGATCAAGTGCGCCCTGAAATCGGGGTCAACCCACGCCCGCGCCACCAGCCTGGCGCCGTTGGCGGGCGAGCGGGCCTCCTGATAATCAATCTGCTGCTGGATATCCCGTTGAGTCAAAACTCCCTTCTCGAGCAGCAGCTCCCTGATGGCGTAGATGCGTTTGGCCACCGGGCTAAGCTCATGCTTCGGATGCGGATGATCGTCTGCGGAATGGTCATTGCTCATAGATTTCCTCCCTTTAAGCCGGATCCAACCAGTGTTCGTAAATATCGACATAGACCTTGTCCCGGGCCGACATGTGGTGCTGTTCCCACACGTCGGTTGAGGCAAAGCCCACCAGATAAAGGGCGCGTTTCGGCAGCCCGTCGCGCCCGTAGGCAAGCAACTCCGGATTGAGAAAATCCCCGTAGACTCTCTCCACCCAGCCGGTCTTTCCCCGGACGTAAAAGGGTGTCCGGATGTGTCCCGGCCGATCTTCCATTTTCACTCTAACGCGGTCGCCAGGCTTAAACCTTGCCATATTTCTGTCGCTCCAGTATTGGCGTGTTTGTTACTGCTTGCTGCTTACTGCCAACTGACTGCTAGAGGTCTCAGTTGTGAATAATTTCACATACCCCTCACCCTCGCCCTCTCCCGCAAGGGGAGAGGGAACTTAAGAAGTTTTCCCTCCCTTGACGGGAGGGGATTAAGGGGAGGGTGACTTTGTCTAGACATTTGTTGGTGTCCCTATAGCTGCACCTATGGTTCGCCCCAACGTTTTTCCATCTCGGCCAGCTTGCGGTCTATTTCTTCCCGGTTCAGGATCTTTTTTTCAGCCAAGATGCTCTCCAGGCTGGCGACCCAACGCTCGTAGTAACTGAATGCTTTGTATTGCTCTGAATCCATTTCCTCGCGCGCGCGGCGCATTTCATCCGTTCGCTTGATGCCTTTAGCTCCAAGCGCCTGATTGATCGCATCGGCCAGAATCTCCCAATCTTCGAGCTGATGCTCGGTCCGATCGATCGACCCGCCCGGCAATCCCCCTACGTCATGATGTCCTCGCGGCATTGAAACCTCCGAATTATTTCAGGCTCTCTTCTTGTCGCCGGATCTCTCAGTGACTAACCAAATATAAAAACTAGCTGCCAACCCGCCCACTGTCAACTCTGCCGGCACGGCCGGCGTGTACTACCAGGGAACGTCGTATTAAGTCTGAGTTTTTTGCAGAAAAGCTGGCGCGCTCTTTGGAGCAAAAAGGTCGCTTCGGAAGAGCGCTTCCGAAGCGAACAGGTAAGTAAACCTTACTTGTTCTTTCTCAGGAGCTCTAAGGCCGCCTTTTTGACTTTTATGTCCGGATCATTGAGGAGAGTTTCAATCTCTGCTCTCAAGGATCGAAACGAGCTCTCCCCGCCTTCTTCGGCCAGTCTTTTTAATGCCAATTCTCGAACCCGCCCATCTTCGTCTTTCAGGCACTTTCGGTAAAGCTCGAGGTGCTCTCGGACATTTGTGATCGGGCTTAAGCAGACGAGCGCATCAAAACGCAGATCGGCATCCGGGTGCTCTAAATACTTGACATAGACTTCTCTCACTTTTTCTTCCTTTGAATAAAATCGCCAGAGGTTAAAGAGGATAGTTCTCTTTTGCTCTAACGAACCGTGCTCAAGCCGGTCCAAAAGCAGCTCCATGATTCTGTCGTCCCGGAGATTGCACAAAGCATTGACGGCTGTTTCCTGAACTCGAGGATCGCTATCGTAGAGGCGCCCGATCAAAGAAGTCGCCGCCTGAAAATTCCCCTCCCATCCCACTGCAAAGGTCGCATGGAGCCGGGTTTCAGCATCCGGGCTTTCGATCTCTTTCAACAACCGGTCCGTAAGCAGGTGAGGGTCCTTTAAGAACGGCCCCATCACGCTCAACTGAATGGCGGCATCGTGCCGCACATCCTCACTTTCGGAAGCATCGGTCATCATCTCGTAGAGCGGCCAAACGGCCTCTTCCCTGGCAAAACTCCCGAGAACGAGCATGATCTCGCATTTAAGATGCCGGTCGGCATACTTCATGGCCTTCAGAAGCAGGGGGATCGCCTTAGCAGGCTCCTCCACAAACAACTCGATCGAGTCGACATACTTCTTCGCCTTTTCAAGAATCTGCTTTTTCGGTTCAAATCGGATTACAGGATTACTCTTCATACAACGCTGCTAAACAATCCGGGAATCAGCTCTGAAGGCGAAAGTATAGAGAGCCTGGCCCGGAGTCAAGGGAAAACTCAGGATCATGTTCCGGGAAATTTTGTTCTTTTTTCGACGCCCCGCACCCCTCGGTGTCGAACCGTGGCTCTCATCGTTCAGGGGTGATCCAAAACTTTATGGTCATTCCCCCGAAAGCGAGCCTCAGGGCGCAAGGTTTCGTACCGCGGCCAAGTCCTCCGGGTTAGCAGATTGCAAATCTCAAATGGCAAATTTGAAATCTGAGATCTGCCATTTGCAATTTCTCGCGAAGCGAGGATTCGGCCTTCTCCCTTACGCCCTTCGGTACGTATGAAAGCCGCTGCCCGTTCGGAGAGCCCGCGCATCCGACCTGCCTGCCGGCAGGCAGGTAACC
>JACQUW010000214.1 GCA_016210115.1 Deltaproteobacteria bacterium
AAATATTTTAACAAGTGGCTCTCGACCGCTTTCGATCTTTTCGGGACCGACCATTCCTCTTCGGCCCATTGGGCGTACGTATGGGGGCTGAAGGGCCGTTTCGACGAGGATGAGGCGAAGGAGCCGGCTGATAAAAGCCGCCTCAACGACCTCGCGCGGAACCATTATTGGACTGAATGCAAGGGTCTGGTGGACGCTTTGAACCAATATATTCCGCCGGAGCAGCCGCGGCTCTATATACCGGATATCAAATTTAACCGGTCTATCGGCGAGCTGGCGGGAAAAACCTATAACGTTAAGGGCGAAGCCTTGTCTACCGCGGATTATCAGAAACATCTCGCCGAAGTTCTTCCCACTCCCGAAGATGAGCGGCTCCTGGAAGAGATCTTTAAGGGAAAAGATTGGGTTTTGCAGATGAATTGAATCGGGTGAAAGATCAACCTGTGTCATGCTGCTTGACAGGCTTGTCCTGAGCGGAGGCGAAGAGGTGAGCACGGTGACGCTCCCGTTTGAAGAACTCAGAGCAGGCTCTGGTACAACGCGATCAAGGGTTGTTTCAGGATCTTGGTTGGTTATCGGGACTCTATTTGAATCGTCTAGTGGAAGGAGTCAGTTGGTGAAGCATATCTGCCTAGTCTGTCAGAACGTGGATTGCAAGAGCCGTGGTTCTGAAGAGATCATGAAGCAGCTTAATGAAAAAGTTGCCGAAAGGGGTCTCGGCGACGTCGAGGTTCGCCCGTACATGTGCTTTGGCGCCTGTCAGGATGGTCCAAACATCGTTCTCTATCCGGAAAAGAGCTGGTACGCCGGAGTACAACCAGGCGACTTGAATGATATTGTGGGACATCTCGCCGGTGGCCCGGACGTGAAAAGACTCGATAAAATCGATCCGTCCCTGAAAGAACTTATCTACCAACTTCTAGACACGGGTGTCTTTTAGCCCGGTGGTCTTGCGTCTATTTCGTGAATAAACCGGGCTAGGAGCAGCAAATGGAAGGTGTTTTGTTTCCGAAGGGAGTCGTGGAGCGAAGAGAGGGACTGAAGGAGTATCGGTCCAGGGGAGGCTACCAGGCTCTGGAAAAGGCACTGCGAGAGCTGTCCCCGGAGAAACTGATCCAAGAAATCAACGACTCCGGTCTCAGAGGTCGGGGAGGGGCCGGATTTCCCACAGGCAAAAAATGGGCGTTTACGCGCGAATGCGCGGAACAGCCCCATTACGTCATTCTTAACGGAGGAGAAGACGAACCGGGGAGCAAGAAGGATCGACTCTTAATGGAGAACCTTCCTCATCTTCTGATCGAGGGAGTCGTCCTTACCTCCTATGCTATCGGCGCTCGAAAAGCTTATCTTTACATCAACCAGGATTATGCTGCTGCGCGCCAGAGTTTGGCTCAAGCGCTGGATGAGGCGAAGGAGGCAGGCTTTTGGGGTGAAAGAATTCTGGGACATGATGTGAGCCTAGAGATTTCGTTTGTGTCCGCTCCAACCACTTACGTTGCGGGCGAGGATTCGGCCAGCCTGGAAGTCATTGAAGGAAAGCCAGCCCTCCCCCGCCAGAAACCTCCCTTTCCTGCTACGGTCGGTTTGTTCGGAAAGCCGACGGTCGTGAACAATGTTGAAACGCTGGCCAATGTGGCCCCCATTGTCGCCCGTGGGGCGAAATGGTATCGAAGCTTTGGCACCGCCGATAGCCCGGGGACCATGATCTTTTCTCTCGGCGAGGAGATAAATAAACCGGGAATTTATGAACTTCCGTTCGGGACTTCCTTAGAGTTCTTGATCGAGAACTGCGGCGGCGGCCTGAAAGGTGAGAAAAAAATTAAGGCGATTATGCCGGGAGGACCCTCTTCGGCGTTCTTACCAGGCGATCGGATTGACGTTCCTCTCGATCACAACTCCGTGCGCGAGGCCGGCTCCTCCATTGGATGCGGCGTGGTTCGGCTCGTTTCAGAGGGGACTTGTATCGTCGAGGAGACTCTCAGAATCGCCGATTTTTTTGCCGCGGAATCTTGTGGTCAGTGCCCGGCCTGTCGAATGGAAACCAACATGCTGGCGATGATCTTGAAGAAAGTTCAGCAAGGAGAGGGCGGCCCTCCCATCCTGGATCAGTTCAGCAAAGTGATCAGCTTCAACAAGGGCAAAGGATTCTGCAACCTCATTAACATGCCCGGACCGCCGATCGAAAGTGCGCTTCGGCTCTTTCGCTCGGACTTCGAGTATCATCTCGCCAACGGCAAGTGCCCGGAAACCTAACCGAGATTCAGGTAACTCTTGAGAACATTGAACACCTGATCTCCTTTTTTGACCAGACAGGTGTCATTCTTCCACTCTTTCAAGACCTGAACCTCCTCCCCTGGGGTAAAGGATACCTCTTCGATGGGGACGTTCTTGCTGGCCTGAACTTTTGCTGTGAACGCTTCCTTGACGGTTGCCATACTATCACCACCTTCGAGCTCAACTGAATGATACAGCCCATGTGTGTATAGCACATTCGTTCGCTCTCCGCATGAAAAGCGCGGTCCCACCCACGAGGTCGTGGATTCTGATTTCGTGAGGCTGTGCGATACCAAGAGCACAGTGTATGACTTCGGACTGACCGTCATTGTTTGCCACAGCAGTGTTTATACTTCTTGCCGCTTCCGCATGGGCACGGCTCATTTCGTCCGATTTTCTTTTCAGCCATGACTGGCTTCGGTGGATTCAATAGACGTTCGAGATCGGCAGTATCCTCCGGTTTATCCGGTTCCAACCGGATTGTGTACTCCCATCCGTGCTCTTCAAACAGCGATTGCACCTCTTTGAGTCTTTCTTCTGTTTGCACATGAACAACTGCCGGATTCTTTTCAGTGCCTAATTTCGCGCTCTTCTTGCCATTGAAGCTTCGCATCCGATTCCTGGGATCGCTGTTCATTCTTGACTTTTCCTTCTCAGAAAGTCTCTTTCCCATATTGCCCCCTATTTCAAATCGTGTAAGTCGAGAGTCGGGAGTGTGCCCGGGAGTTGCTCGGCACGTTTTTGCGTATTCTAGCAAGGTATACGCACCCGGCCAAGTGGGGTGTCGGGCGCGGTTGCTCCGGATCGTTCGGAGCCGCAGCCTTTCTCTGGTTGCCCTCCCTTCCGGGCGGCTTACGGACCGGCAGTGGTTAAACGGGTTAAAACAAGAGGCAAGCCTCCCCGCGCGCAACCGCCCGGAAGGGGTCTCTCCAAGCCTGAATGGCCCGGACCGATGACAGCGTAAAAGATTAGACCGGTGAATCAGCCGTGAGAGGTCTCCAAAACAGAGAACTGAGAGGATCCCTTTTCGATCTTAAGATCGCCGCAATCGCCCGGTCTGTCTCTACCACTCAGGGAAAGCTCAAGAAATCCGGTCAAGCCCGTATTCCTTCCACCGTTTTTCCACTTCGAGCACGTGCTCCTTTGGTGGAAAGGCAATGGGAGGGAAATCATGCTTTTTCGTGGCGTCGATCCCGATTTTAGAGCCCAAAGCGCGCCGCTCATCAGAGACGGGGCCTTCTATGGGGACCGACGGATCGAGAGGAACGCTCAGCGTGTGGGGCTCGATGAAAATGTCCCGAGCCGGCTGGACGCGAAAACTCATGGCCCAGTCGACGGCAAACGAATCGCGCACGTCGATGTCGTCGTCCACTACAACCGCGAACTTCGCGAATCTGGGCAGTACGGCCCAGGCGCCCCAGATGGCCTGTTTGGGCTGGCCTTCGTGTTCTTTCTTAATCGAGATCACGAGAAAGGCGGTGCTCCCTCCCGCTGTCTTAAGGTGCAGATCCGTGATGGGCAGACCGAGATCGTACTTGAGCTTCTTGTAGATCGGCACTTCAAAACCGAAACCCCGGATGCAACTACTTTCGCTGGGAGGCATTTGGCTGACGAATGCCTGAAAAATAGGATTGCGCCGCGTCGTCATGCATTTGAAGTTGATCACAAAAGAGGGTCCTCCCCGGCTCATGTAGCCTGCATATTCCCCGAACGGGCCTTCTTCCTCTCGCACGCCCGGAGGAACTTCTCCCTCCAGAACGATTTCCGCCGTGGCCGGGACTTCGAGATCTGAGGTTTTACATGTCACGAGCTCAATCGCTTCTCCCCGAAGTCCACCGGCAACCGCCAGCTCGTCGAGCCCGAAGGCAATTTTCGAAACTGATGTGAGGCCGATCACTGGATCCGTGCCGAGAACGACGGCCACCGGCGTCGGCCGATTTAGCTTCTCGTTTTTATCGATGATGCGGCGCAAGTCTTGAAGGTTATTCCCGAAGTAGATCCCCGTTTTCTTTTTTCCCTTGAGCTGCATCCGATAGGTTCCCACGTTTCTCTGCCCGGTATCAGGATCACGCGCGATCACATAAGGTGAGGTGAAGTAGGGCGCCGGGTCATGGGGAACGGTCCAGACAGGCACCGGGAGCCGGAAGAGATCAACCTCATCTCCCTGATACACGACCTCCTGGCACAAGCCGTTTTTTGCCAATAGCGGGGGAATTGGTTCCGCCTGGGCCTTGCTCCAGCGTCTAAAGATTTCTTCAAAATTGAGCTGCGTCTCGAGAGCGGTCGCATAAACCTGGCGCGAAGCTCCGAGGACCCCGGTCACTACCGGTATCGAGAACCCCTTCACATTCTCAAACAGTAGAGCGGGCCTGCGCTCATCGGGAATCTTGCGAAATACCAGTTTGGAAACCGCTGAAAGCTCCCAGTCCTTGTCAACTTCTTTGGAAATACGGAAGAGTTTTTCTTTTTCTTCGAGGACCTGCAGATAATGTCTTAAATCTTTGTATGGCATCTGGTAATCTCCCTCTTTACGGTCGTCCGAGTACCATTAGCAAAGCTTCTGTATCCGGCGCAAGTACTTCTCCGCTATCAGATTTTTCCCTTTACTTTTCGGGCCATTTTCGGTACAATGTATTTAGCTTTTAAGTAGACCTAACCCCATAATTTTTCAGGGAAATTTTAGCTGAAGCAAAGGAAAAGATGGCATTACCAAACTCTCTGTCACAATCCGATTACAGTGCCGACAATATAAAAGTGCTTGAAGGGTTGGAGCCGGTCAGGAAACGACCGGGCATGTACATCGGAGATACCGGTGAACGGGGACTGCATCATCTTGTCTATGAGGTTGTAGACAACTCCATTGATGAGGCGCTGGCGGGTTACTGCAATCAGATCGAGATTACTATTCACATCGACAATAGCGTCACGGTGGTAGATAACGGCCGCGGCATTCCCGTGGATCTCCATCCCACGGAGAAAATATCGGCCGCCGAAGTCGTGCTGACAAAACTTCATGCGGGAGGCAAATTCGACAAGGCGTCTTACAAGGTTTCCGGTGGACTGCATGGTGTCGGCCTGTCCGTAGTGAACGCGCTTTCCGAATCGTTAGAGGTGGAGATCAAGCGGGATGGTAAGGTCTACCAGCAATACTACAAGCGCGGGGTCCCCCAAGAGCCCTTGAAAGAGGTGGGAAGATCCAAAGAAAGGGGCACAAGAATTACCTTTCGACCCGACGCACAAGTCTTTGAAGCTTTTGAATTCAGCTTCGATATTCTCTCGCAAAGGTTACGCGAGCTGGCGTTTCTCAACCGCGGAGTTCGAATTACGATCGAGGATGAAAGGAGTCAGAAGAGACACGAGCTGTTTTACAAGGGCGGAATTGTTTCATTTGTGGAGCACCTGAACCGCGCCAAGACCTCGATTCATACTCAGGTCATATACCTTCAGGGAGAAAAAGACGGCACGGACGTCGAAGTCGCGCTTCAGTGGAACGACGGGTACACGGAGAATATCTTTTCGTTCGCAAACAATATCAATACGATCGAAGGAGGCACGCACCTCATTGGTTTCAAATCCGCTCTGACGCGGACCATTAACAATCAGGCCATGGAATGCGGTTTGCTGAAGAAGGACGAAGAGAATCTCCAGGGAGAGGATGTCCGGGAAGGCCTGACCGCCGTTATCAGCGTGAAAGTTCCGGAGCCACAGTTTGAAGGCCAGACAAAAACCCGTCTCGGAAATGGCGAGGTAAAAGGCATTGTTGAGGCCTTGGTGAATGATAAGCTTGCGACCTATTTCGCCGAACACCCGAGTGAGGCCAAGAAGATCGTCTCGAAGGGCATCGAAGCGGCTCGAGTTCGTGAAGCAACGCGAAAGGCTAAGGAACTGGCTCGCCGAAAGGGGGCCTTGGATTCAGGTTCTTTGCCCGGAAAGTTGGCGGATTGCCAGGAGCGCGATCCGGCCCTGAGCGAGCTTTTCCTCGTTGAGGGTGATTCGGCCGGAGGATCGGCCAAACAGGGAAGGGATCGCCGGAATCAGGCCATCCTGCCACTCAAAGGGAAAATCCTCAATGTGGAGAAGGCCCGCTTCGATAAGATGCTCTCTTCCCAGGAAATCCGCTTGATCATCACCGCTCTCGGGGCCGGAGTCAAGGAAGACTACGATTCCGCAAAGCTCCGTTACCATTCGATCATCATCATGACCGACGCCGACGTGGATGGATCCCATATTCGCACATTGCTTCTCACTTTTTTTTACCGCCAGATGCCAGATCTAGTGGAGAAAGGGCATCTGTTTATCGCGCAACCTCCCCTTTACAAGGTCAAGCGAGGGAAACAGGAACGTTATCTCAAGGACGAAAACAACCTGGAAGATTACCTGATCGAGATGGGGACGGAGAACGCACGACTTCGGGCATCCGACGACGGCAACGGGATCACCGGTCAGCCTTTGCAAGGCTTCATCAAAAAGGTCCTCCGTTGGGAGAAGCTGATGGGCCTGGCAACACGCAAGAAAAGAAGCCGGTCGGTTCTCGAAGCGCTACTCCTCAATGACTTCAGCGAAGAGAGTTTAAAAGACGCGCAAACACTCCATCGGATCCAGAAGCCGGTCGCGTCCTACATTAATCTTCTGGCCCCCGAGGAAGCACCGCTCTCCTGCGTGATTCAGGAGGACCCGGAGCACAACTGCTTCAAGCTCATCTGCTCCACCCGGTCGAATGGAACGGGGCTACAGACCGTGATCGATCGTGAGTTCTTGGTGAGCCCGGAGTACAAGGAGCTCAAGCGGCTTTTTTCGGAACTGATGGGACTCGGTCATCCTCCCTACTCTGTGGAGGGCGGCCAGCAGCAAGCGAGGCTGCGTTCCCTCCGAGAGCTTCTGAACTACATTATGGAAGGCGGAAAAAAGGGCCAATATATCCAGCGCTACAAAGGGCTGGGCGAGATGAACCCGGACCAGCTGTGGGAAACTACGATGAATCCCGAGACGAGAGTCCTGCTACAGGTCCGTGTTGAGGATGCTGTGGAGGCCAATGATATTTTTTCCACTCTCATGGGTGACGAGGTCGAGCCTCGACGCAAATTCATCGAAGAGCACGCGCTCACGGTAAAGAATCTGGACATTTGATCACGAAACAGTTCAAAACGGTCACCCGTTAAACAATGAACGAGTTGGACCGTTTAACGGTTTCAACCTTAGTTTAATTCATGGAAGCGACTCTGAAGCAACAGAAGGTGCCGGTCTACATCGAGGACGAGATGCGCCAGTCCTACATGGACTACGCCATGAGCGTCATCATTGGCCGCGCTCTTCCGGACGTTCGCGACGGGCTAAAGCCGGTGCACCGGCGGGTTCTATACGCCATGTACGACATGGGGAACACCTGGAACAGCCCGTACAAGAAATCTGCTCGCCTCGTGGGTGATGTGATTGGAAAATATCATCCTCACGGCGATGTGGCTGTCTACGACACGATTGTCCGCCTGGCCCAGGATTTCTCAATGCGCTACCCGCTCGTCGACGGGCAGGGAAACTTCGGTTCCATCGACGGAGATCCTCCCGCCGCCATGAGATATACCGAGATCCGCATGGCCCAATTGGCCGGAGAAATTCTCGCCGATATCGATAAAGAGACGGTGGATTTCGTTCCCAACTACGACGATTCTCTCAAAGAGCCGACAGTACTTCCCTCGCGCATCCCAAACCTGCTGATTAATGGCGCCTCGGGAATCGCCGTTGGCATGGCGACCAATATCCCTCCTCATAATCTCGGAGAGATCGTGGACGGGCTAATCGCCATGGTAACGAAACCGGAGATCTCCGTTAAGGAGCTCATGCAATATATTCCCGGCCCGGACTTTCCCACGGGCGGTTTTATCCACGGGAAGGAAGCCGTTGTCCAGGCTTACATGGAAGGGCGGGGCATTATCCAGATGCGCGGGAAGGCATTTACCGAGACGGTGAAGCGCACTGGAAAAGAGCAGATCGTCATCAGTGAAATCCCTTTCATGGTCAACAAGGCCCGCTTGATCGAGCAGATCGCCGCTTTAGTGCAGGCGAAAAAAATAGAAGGAATCGGCGACCTGCGCGACGAATCGGATCGGGAAGGGATGCGTATCGTCATCGAGCTCAAACGTGATGCGGTTGCCGAGGTGGTGCTGAACCAGCTCTACAAACACACGGCTTTACAGGAATCATTCGGCATTAATATGCTTGCCATCGTTGAGGGCCGGCCGCGGCTGCTGAACCTGAGGGACAGCCTGAAAGCATTCCTCGATCATCGAAAAGAGGTGGTTACCCGGCGGACGGCTTATGATCTGCGGAAAGCCGAGGAGAGACTCCACATTCTCGAAGGGTTGAGAATCGCGCTGGACCACCTCGATGCGGTCATTACCCTGATACGGAATTCCAAAGACCCCAAGGTCGCCAAAGAAGGCCTGATGGACAGCTTCGGCCTGACAGAGATTCAGGCCCAGGCGATCCTGGACATGCGTCTGCAAAGGTTGACCGGGCTGGAACGGGAGAAAATCCTGACGGAGCACCGGGAAACCGTCGAGCTGATTGCCAGGCTTCGATCCATCCTGGCTGATGAGAAGGAAATATATCGAATCATCGTCGAGGAGCTCACTGAGATCAAGGAGCGCTACGGTGACGCGAGACGGACCGAAATTCTGCAGCAGTCGGAGGAGATTTCCATTGAGGACCTCATTGTTGATGAAGACATGGTGGTCACAATCTCCCATGAAGGTTACATCAAGCGCAACCCGGCAACGCTCTACCGCGCGCAGCGGCGCGGCGGAAAAGGAAAGATCGGCACGACCACGCGGGAGGAAGACTTTGTTGAGTACCTCTTCGTCGCCTCCACCCACTCCTATATTCTGTTCTTCACGACGGTCGGAAAAGTTTACCGGATCAAGGTTCATGAGCTCCCGCAGGCCAGCAGGGCTGCCCGAGGCAGGCCTATCGTTAACCTTCTCAATCTCGAAGCGGGGGAGAGAGTCTCCGCTTTTCTTTCGGTCAGAGAGTTTCAGGAAGGGCGCTTCGTAGTTTTTGCCACCAAGAAGGGCTTGATCAAAAAAACCGAGCTGATGGCCTACGCCAATCCGCGCGCCAACGGAATCCGCGCCATTGCCCTTGAAGCGGATGATGAGGTGATCGGGGTCCGTTTGACCGATGGACAGCAGGAAATTGTGCTTTCGTCCCTGAAAGGCCAAGCCATTCATTTCAAAGAGGCACAGGTTCGTTCTACGGGTCGGGATACGTATGGAGTCGTGGGAATGCGCCTGGATGAAGGCGATGAGGTCGTTAGCATTGAGATTCTCAGTCGTGGAGCCGAAATCCTGACCGTTTCGGAAAACGGCTATGGCAAGCGCACTCAGATGGAGGAATACCGGCTGCAATCACGCGGTGGTTGGGGGATCATTACGATGAAAACGACCGAGAAAACCGGACGAGTCGTCGGAGTGCAGCAGGTCACAGAAGATGATCAGCTCATGTTGGTTACGAATATAGGAAAGATTATTCGCCTGAGGGTCAAAGACATTCGCGTCATCGGGCGCAACACTCAAGGAGTGCGCCTTATTGATCTCGAATCCGGCGAGAGAGTGGTTTCCCTGGCACGTCTGGCCGAGAAGGACGAGGAGGAGTGAGTTGCTCGGATCCGCCGTTGTGACTCGGCCTGGATCCAAAAACGAAAGTCGTGTATGAGAGGCAGGGCGATGGGGGTCATTGGAGCAGGGGGATGGGGTACAGCCCTGGCCAAGCTGCTCTGTGAGAAGGACTACGATGTAATCCTCTGGTGTCACGGAGAGCCAAGTTGCCGGGAGATTGAGCAGAAAAGAGAAAACTGTTCCTACCTTCCCCGCATCCTCCTGCCGGACGCGTTGGAGGTTACCAGGTCCTTAAAAGAAGCGGTCTCGGGGAAAAATATAATTTTTTTTGCGGTTCCTTCGCATCATTTACGCGAAGTGGCGCAGAGCGCAAAACCCGATGTGTCTCCCGACACGGTCATCGTCTGCGGTACCAAGGGACTGGAGGAGCGCACTCTAATGACAATGGGAGATCTCCTTTCGGAGATTTTCGGCGAGTCCAGAAGAGAGAAACTGGTCTTCTTGTCCGGCCCTACTTTCGCCCTGGAGGTTGCTCGCGGTCTGCCCGCTGCCATGACGGCGGCTTCTCTGGATGACGAAGTGTGCACCGCAGTTCAGGAGGTGTTAAGCACTCAGAGTTTCCGGGTTTACAGGTCAAGAGACATTGTTGGGGTTCAGCTCGGGGGAGTTGTAAAAAACGTAATTGCCATCGCGGCGGGCATTTGCGATGGCCTTTCTCTCGGCTCTAATGCCCGGGCTGCGCTCATCACTCGCGGTCTGGCCGAGATGACCCGGTTAGCCGTCAGGATGGGAGCGGAACCGCTAACCCTTTCGGGGCTTCCAGGCTTGGGAGACCTCGTCTTAACTTGTACCGGCACGTTGAGTCGCAACCGCGGAGTCGGCGTGGAGATCGGCCGTGGAAAGAGCCTGGACGAGATCTTAAGTGGGATGCGGATGGTGGCGGAAGGGGTGCGCAATACCAGCGCGGTCCACCTTCTGGCCCAAAGGCTCGGAGTTGAGATGCCGATCGTAGACCAAATGTATCAGGTCCTTTACGAGGGAAAAAATCCTTCTGAAGCAGCGCGGGACCTCATGCAGCGCGCCCTCAAGCCTGAGATCGGTTGATCGCGGATCGGATGACAGCAAATCACGAGTAAATTGACAAGGAGAGATCTCTATGGTTCTAATAAACATTAGCTGTGCCGCAGGGTCGAGGAGCATTTTTTTATGAAAAGAACTTATCAACCTAGCAACATAAGGCGCAAAAGGACTCACGGTTTTCTTGCCCGGATGGAAACGCCCGGAGGACGGAACGTTCTTAGACGAAGAAGGGCAAAAGGGCGCAAGAAGCTGACCGTTGTCGTGCCGCCGAAATCTTCTCGGTCTTGAAACCGGCAAGGGGATCGAGAGGGCAAAGCTTTCCCAGACAAGCTCGTCTAACCACGCGCTCAGAGTTCTTGAGTGTCTCGCGGCAAGGGATTAAGGTTCACACACCCCATTTTATTATCATTAGAAAGGCCAACGACGAGGGGAGGGACAGACTGGGCGTAACGGTGAGCGCCAGGGTAGGGAAGGCTGTGGCACGAAATCGTGTTAAGCGGCTGCTTAGAGAATTGTTTCGTCGCCGTCGCTCTAAGAGTCGCCCTCATCAGGATATTGTCGTCATCGCCAAAAGAGGGGCAGCAGAACTCTCTCTGGAGAGGATCGCAGCAGAACTCCGGGGGAATTAAGCCCACGAACACGTGGGCACAAATAGTGTTGGGCTGTGTCTAGAGCAATCATCATCCTGATCAGGATCTACCGCTGCTTTTTGTCTCCAATTCTGCCTCGCTGCTGCCGGTTTTTTCCCAGTTGCTCAAGTTACGTCATGGATGCGATAGCGCGTTACGGTGTGAGGAGAGGGATTTGGCTTGGGTTGACGCGGTTGCTGCGTTGTCATCCAGGCACTCCCGGAGGCTACGATCCCGTCCCCGGAGTAGGGGAGGAAGATCTATTTTCAAGACGGGCCGTGACATCTCGCCTTCCGTCGGAGAACTCGTAAAGCGACCTTAGCTTTCAGACCTGTCGAGCCCCTGTTAACTCCATGGAAAAACGGGCAATTATTGCTGTTGTCATTTCGCTCTTGATTCTTATCGTTTATCAAGAGTGGCTAAAGCGTTTTTATCAAACTCCCCCTCCACCTTTGCCGGAGAAGAAAAAAGTTGAAGAGGTCATTCCTCCATCCGCCGCTTTGCCGAAAGTTCAGGAAGCCCCCCCTCGGGCAGCTCTACAGCCGCAGGCGGCGAAAGAAATCAGAGTGGAGACGGATCAGTACGCTGCGCTATTTACCAGCCAGGGTGCGAGGCTCAAGAGTTTTGTTTTGAAGCATTATCGAACATCGACGGGCGAAGGGGGGGCCCCTTTCGAACTCGTCCCTCACCCACCCGGAGCGCCTTATCCGCTGGGGATTCAATTTCAAGGACCAGCCCCGGTTAATGACGAAGCTCTGGCCTATTCGGTCAAAGGGGAAGACCTGAAACTCAGGGGCGACGCGCGGGGAAGCCTCACATTTCAAGCTCAGGCACCCAACGGTGTAGTCATAACGAAGCATTTTGCCTTCACGGGTTCCAGATACTTTTTTGAGTTGGAGGTTTTCTACCAAGGCCTTGAAGGAATCCCATCCCCGGTGATTCAGCTCGTCTCGGCGGAAACACCCCAGACTCCGGAGCGCGATGCCCCCTTCGAAGGATTTCTGGCGCTCATTGACAACAAAACGAAACGTGAGCCACTGGAAGAGATAAAAAAAGGAAAGACGTACAGCGGACCCGTTGCCTGGGCTGGATTTGGCTATACTTACTTTCTCATTGCTCTTTTGCCCGAAACTCAGGCAGAAACGCAACTGGCGGTAAAGCAGTCGGGGTCCGCTGCAGTCATGGAGATCAGCGGGTTGTCCGGAGAGAGCAGCGCAGCGAAAAAACGCTACACGATCTACATGGGTCCGAAGGATCTCGATACGCTGAAGTCCTTGGGCAAAGGCCTGGAGCGGTCCATTGATTTTGGCTATTTCGGGTTTATCTCTGTACCTCTGCTCTACCTCTTGCATTTTTCCCACCGCTTTACGGGGAGCTACGGAGTCGACATTATTCTCCTAACCGTATTGATAAAGCTACTCATGGCTCCGCTCACACACAAGAGCTTTGTCTCAATGAAACAAATGCAGAAGCTCCAGCCTCAGATGGAGCGGATCAAGGAGAGATTTAAGGACGACCGGGAGAAGCTGAATAAAGAAATCATGGAACTCTACCGGCGGAACAAAGTCAATCCTCTGGGAGGCTGCTTGCCGATGGTGCTTCAGATCCCTGTTTTTATCGGGCTCTACAATGCGCTCCTCACCCCGATCGAACTTCGCCACGCTCCCTTTCTGTGGATCAAAGATCTCTCCCGGCCGGATTGGGAATCGCTGCCGGTCACAGTGGGCGGATGGCATATGGGCATTCCCATCCTTACCCTGCTCATGGGCGCGAGCATGTTCGTGCAGCAGTGGATGACGCCAAGCGCCGGAGACCCCAACCAACGGCGCATGATGATGATCATGCCTTTGATGTTTACCGTCATGTTTATCAATTTTCCTTCCGGCTTAACCATCTACTGGCTGGTGAACAATATCCTCGGCATTGGACAACAGTATCTCATTAACCGAATGGTCAAATAGGGAACAGACCTTCTTGGAGGTGCCCGAGTATGGAGTATGTAGAAGCAGAAGGCGATACCATCGATGAAGCCATAAAGAACGCGCTTAAGATGCTAGGAGTCGAGCGCGATAAAGTTAGCGTCGATATCTTGTCGGAGGGGCGAAAAGGGATCTTAGGCTTTGGAAGCCAGAAGGCGCGGGTCCGCGCGACCCTGAGAAAAATTCTGGCAGTGGAAGAACAACAGGAAGTCGGAAACAAATCCGTTGCGCAAGACAAATTGTTGGCCGAACAAGCTTCTGCCATGGGGCTAAAGGGGAAAAGCGTTCTGGAGGAGATTCTCAGGCTTATGGGAATGGAGGCCGCGGTCGAAATGAAGCCTGGTGATACCAGCGGAGAGGTCGTGCTCGACATTCGCGGGGAGAGCGGGGGGCTTCTAATCGGTCGAAGAGGCCAAACGCTGGAGGCGCTTCAGTATCTCGTGACCCGGATCATCGGGGAGAGACAGGAGCCAGAAGGCGCACAGGTCGTCGTCGATGCGGAGAACTATCGGGAGCGCCGGCGAAAGAGTCTCGAAGATATGGCCCTGCGATTGGGAGAAAAAGCCAAAAGACAGAGAAAGACGGTCAGCGTCGATTCCTTAAGTGCAGCTGATCGGCGGATTATCCACGTGGCTCTTCAGGATGATCCCTGGCTCACGACCAAAAGTTTAGGGAGAGGAGCCTACCGCCGCTTGCTCATCATTCCTGAAGGAGACAGAAGGAAAAAGACCGAGGAGAGTTCGTCCCCTTCCGCTAAACAGGCTTCAAAAGGACAAAGATAGCCCGAGGGAAGCACCGATGAACCCCCGGATCCGATGGGCTTTTTCCGGGGCGCCGCTGTGGCTGTGAAGGCCCGGGATAAAAACGGGCGCGCTCCCAAGGATGACTGCGCCTTCTGCAAGGTCATCCAGGGAAAAGCGGAGCGTTACGCCGTTCTCGAGGACGAAGTTTCCCTTGCCTTTTTAGATCGTCGTCCTCTGTTCCCCGGGCATTGCCTTCTGATACCCAAAGAGCATTACGAAACTCTCATTGATGTGCCCTCTCCTCTGATTGCCCCGCTTTTCGCCAACGCCAAGCTCCTGGCGCAGGCCCTGGAGGAGGCTCTCGATGCGGAGGGATCCTTCCTAGCCATTAACAACCGGGTCAGTCAAAGCGTTCCCCACTTACATATCCATATTGTGCCGCGCAAGAAAAAAGACGGCCTGAGGGGCTTCTTCTGGCCCCGGCAGCGATATCCCGATGAGAACTCTATCGTGCAAATCCAAAATGCCGTCCGGGCGGCCGCGGACCGGCTCAAATCCTCGCGCTAGGGCAGCCTTGTTTCGGTCGGACCAAAGCAGGCCATGGCTGCGAGGCAGGTGTTAACGTGGATGCTTACCGTGTCCTGGGTATCCATCGCGTACCCCCCGCCGAGCAAAGCGGCGACCGGCAGGCCGTGTTTCTTGCATTCCTCAAAAACCAGCTCATCACGCCTTTGAAGCCCTTCGATCGTAAGGCGCAGATCGCCTAGCTGGTCTCCCTCGTACGGGTCAGCTCCTGCCTGGTAGAGAACGAAATCGGGCTTGAATGTTTCGATGATCGCCCGCACTGCGCTCTCCAGGAGGGCCAGATAGTCCTGGTCTCCAACGCCGTTTCTCAGGTGAATATCCCAATTGCTATCTTCTTTCAGCGGATAGAGATCGCGCTGGTGAATGGAGAAGGTGTAGACATCCTCATCTTCTTTGAAAATAAACGCGGTGCCGTTCCCCTGATGAAGATCGCAATCGATGATGGCCACCCGCAGTCCCTGTCTGTGTTGTTGAATTCTGCGGACTGCAACCGCCATGTCGTTGATGTAACAGAATCCCTCGGCGTGGTCCGGAAAAGCATGATGAAAACCGCCCGCCAGGTTGACCGCACAGCGCTTCTCGAAGGCCTCTTCGCAAGCCCTAATCGTTCCTCCGGTTGCAAGCAGAAAGGCTTGAATGATCGGTTTAGAAATGGGCAGCTCAGACGAGATCGTTTGCGGTGTTGAGCGCGCTTCCATCAAGTCGTCCACGTAATCCCGATCATGGACGAGGAGCAGGTCTTGGCGGGTGGCCGGTTCGGGGCTTGCGAAATGACCGGCCGTGATTCCACGCATCTGGAGCTCCCGATAGACAAGCCGGTATTTCTCAACCGGGAATACGTGAGCCCCGATATCCGCATAATAGCCATCGTGGTAGATCAATCCGACAGCCACTAAAAAGACCCCCGATAAAAGCCTCGTTGTCCTCGACTCTCCTCAACGCCCACCTCGATCAAGTGAACGGTCGCGCCGGGAAACTGCTTCGCGATCTTGCGTCGAAGCTGTCCCGCGATGTATTCCGCGAGAAGCTCGGTGCTGGTGTTCGCGATGGGCAGGACCAGGACATCCTGCCGCGGCAGGATGAGCCTCTGCTCCTTGTAAAGGACCGTCACGTCTTTACTCGTCTGTCGGATCTTTAGGATCGAGCTTTCGCCCTGCAAAAGCGTGCGATGATCCAGGGCGTCGCAAATTCTCTTAACCAAAGGTTTAAAGGTAATAAAATCCAGCAGCACGCCCGCTCTGTCCAGTTCGCCTTCGAGAGCGACGGAGACCTGGTAGTTGTGCCCGTGCAACGGCTCTCGCTTGCCATCAGCGAAGAGAAGAAAATGAGCTGAGGCAAAGTTAAAATAGTCCTTGCTGACTTCGATACCGAAACCGCGCGACATAGGTCCGACGGTATCCAAATCGGATGACGCTTGCAAGCGCGCACCGGAGGATGGCTTGCTTGCAAGACCTGAAAGAAAGGTTTAAGGGAGCTTCTATGACCCTGAAGGAAGCTTGTGATCTAAAACGTGGGGATATGGTCTCCCTGATTGGGGCTGGCGGTAAGACGACAACGCTGTATCGACTCGCCCACGACCTATGGCAGGACGGCGGGAAAGTCCTCCTCACCACCACGACCAAGATTTTCAAGCCTAGAAAGCCTCATGTCCATCGGCTCTTTCTGGCGCAGGATCTGCAGTTCCTCACGAACGAGCTGCTTAAGATCCGCGAACCGGTGATCGTCGCTGTCGGGTATGACTTTGATGAGGCCGGTAAGCTTTGTGGTTTGCCAGCCGAGTGGTGCGATGTCTTGCTGGAGCAAAGCCGCTTCGACTGGATTCTCGTCGAGGCGGATGGGGCGGCCATGAAGCCGTTCAAAGTGCCGGCTGAGCACGAACCCGTCGTGCCGAATCGGTCATCGATTACCATATGGGTTATGGGGATCAAGGTCTTGGGCGAGCCCTTAATGCGAGCTTCGGTTCACCGAGCCGAAAAAGCAGCGGCACTGTTGGGTGTGCAACCCGGCACGCCCGTCACAGAGGATCTGATCCTGCGTCTGGTCGGTCACCCTGACGGATGCTTAAAGGGCATTCCTAATAAGAGTCGAAAGATCGCGTTGATTAATCAGGCAGATACGGAAGCAGAGGTCAAAAAGAGCCGCGCTCTTGGCCGGTTACTCATTGGCTGCGGGCCGGAGCGGGTTGTCATCACCAGCTATCGTGGGGATGGCCCCGTGAAAGAGGTGATGACTGCCGGCGGCTAGTAATCTGTTATGATTTCCGGGATTGTTTTGGCCGCCGGCGCAGCAAGAAGATTGGGCGAGCAAAAGCTCTTGCTCGATTTAAAAGGGAAACCCGTTCTTCGGTGGGTGCTGGAGGCGGCTCTCGGTTCAGGCCTGGATGAGATCATCTGTGTGACACGGGGCGCAAACAAGACCAGGACGGAAATTCACCTTGAGGATATCAGACTTCGGTGGATCAACAATGACCACGCAGATGAGGGCCAGAGCACTTCGGTGATAGCCGGCCTGAAAGCCGTCTCATCGAATTGTGAAGCTGCCCTGTTTCTTGTGGGGGACCAACCTCTTGTTCAGATAGACCTTATCAACGGATTGATTGAGCTTTTCAGAAGAAGCAAAGCCCTGATCGCGGCGCCGGCTTTCCACGGTCAAACCCGCAACCCGGTTCTTTTCCACCGGCAGCTGTTTCCCGAACTGCTCCAAGTGTCTGGAGACAGGGGAGGCAAGGACGTTATTGAGAAAAACAGACAGAGGACCGCCTTGCTTTCGTGGGACCACGAACAATCGTTTCTAGATCTCGACACTTGGGAAGATTACGAGCGCTTGAAACGTCTGGCGTAGTTGTCAGTCTGGGGAAAAAGAGCAGACGCGCCAATTCTGAATCAGGAGTTCCTTCCATGCACGAATCCATTATCGCACGTTTCCGTGCAATCGCTCCGCCCGTGGAATTTTGTTCGCTACGCTTCGTCCACGCACGCTCTGAGTACCTTTCCGTCCGGCAAAACATCCTCCAGCCCGCTTCGACCAGCGAAGACGTCGGAGCGATGATCACCGTCGTCGACCACGGTGGAATGGGCTACGCCGGCACGAGCGACTTAACGGAGGCCGGACTGCGTCGCGCGGCCGAACATGCGCTGGGTTGGGCGCGCTCCAGTGCCGGGCGAAGCGTGGTGGACTTCTCCTCGATTCCGTTTCCGCGGCCTAGCGGAGAATACACGAGTCCAGTCGAAGTGCCATGGAACGTCATGTCGCTAGCGGAAAAGATTGA
The DNA here is from genome assembly GCA_016210115.1 of Deltaproteobacteria bacterium. GTDB lineage: Bacteria > Desulfobacterota > Binatia > UBA9968 > UBA9968 > JACQUW01. The sequence goes on from JACQUW010000214.1 coordinate 18,169, forward strand.
CCTTTTGCGAGCCGAATGCCAGCGGCTCAAAGTTGACGGACGCATCGTCGATTGGGAGGCGTCACTCTGGAATACCGAGAGTGATATACTCTATGTTACCGCCGATGGAGGGCAAGTGCGCCAGCAGTTCTGTCACATCGTCCCGATCCTCAGCGCCACAGCCAATGCCAGCGCGGAAACACAGACGCGCACATTCGCCGGGCGCGGGTACTGTCGTCAGGGAGGGCTGGAAGTCCTGACTCACTGCGGTTTCCACAATGCCGCGCCACGACTCGCTGAGGAAGCCCTCCAATTGCTCATGGCGCCCAACTGTCCGCCGGGCACGATGGATCTGCTGCTGGCGCCGGATCAGATGATTTTGCAGATTCACGAGTCCATTGGTCATCCGCTCGAACTGGACCGCATCCTGGGTGACGAGCGCAACTATGCGGGGACGAGTTTTGTTACCCCCGACATGTTCGGCAACTATCGCTACGGTTCCGACCTGTTGAACATCACCTTTGATCCGACGCGAAATGAGGAATTTGCCAGCTACGGCTTTGATGACGATGGCCAGCCTGCTCGCCGCGAGTACCTGATCCACGACGGTATCTTGCTGCGCGGCTTAGGAGGGGTGCTCTCTCAAAGCCGCTCCGGTCTATCCGGCGTTGCCAACGCCCGCGCGACGAGCTGGAACCGGCCGACCATCGATCGCATTGCCAATCTCAACTTAGAACCGGGTAGCTCACGTTTCAATGAGATGGTAGGAGCCGTGGAGAGGGGCATCTACATGCAGACAAACTGTTCCTGGTCCATCGACGACTCGCGCAACAAATTTCAATTCGGGTGTGAGCGGGGCCAGCTTATCGAGAACGGGAAGTTGACGGCTGTCGTGAAAAACCCTAATTACCGCGGCGTGTCTGCCGTCTTCTGGCGCAACCTCAAAATGGTTGGCGCCGCCGATACCGTCGAAGTCCTCGGCTCGCCGTACTGCGGCAAAGGCGAGCCCAATCAGGTGATCCGCGTCGGGCATGCCTCGCCCGCTTGTCTTTTCACGGACGTCGAGGTTTTCGGCGGGGAATAGCGTTGGGGCGGCTCTGAGACCCCGTGGCCGCAGGCTGAAATTAGAGATACTCCATGCAGCGGTATTTTTACGAGCTTGCCGACTTTGTTACTTCTCTGCTCCGCGGGGAGGAAATTTATACCTGTGCCTTCTCCGCAGAAGATTCAGACTTCGTGCGTTTCAACCGCAGCGCAGTGCGTCAAGCCGGCACGGTGAGCCAACGCTTTCTCACGCTCGATTTTATCCATAATATCCGGCACGCGCCGGGAACGGTAACCCTGTCTGGCAATCTCGCCCTTGATCGTGAGCGGGTGGCCAATCTGGTCGGCGCGTTGCGGGAGAAGCTGCCGCATGTTGTTGATGATCCTCATCTGCTCTATGCCGTTGAAGCCCGTTCGAGCGAGCATCATGGCGAAAACCATCTGCCGGAGAAGAGTGCGGCGGTTGTTGACGCCATTTTAGCGGCTGGATGCGGTCGCGATCTGGTTGGCCTCTACGCCGCCGGCGGGGTCTATAATGGATTCGCCAACTCGTTCGGCCAGCGCAACTGGGTTTCGAGCTACAGCTACAACTTTGACTGGAGCTTTTATTATCGGGGGGACAAGGCGGTGAAGATGAGTTACGCCGGTTTTGTCTGGGACCCGGCGGAATTTGAGGGCAAGGTGGATTTGGCTATGGAACAACTGGCGGTTATCTCCCAGCCGGCGCGCACAGTCGAGCCCGGCCGCTACCGCGTCTACATCGCCCCCGCCGCGCTCGCTGAGATTGTCTGGCTTTTGGGCTGGGGAGGCTTTGGGCTCAAGGATCACCGCACCAAACAGAGCCCGCTCCTCAAAATGGTTGAGGAGGCGGCGCGCCTTCATCCCGCTGTGAGTATTATAGAAAATACCCGCTCTGGTGTCGCACCCAACTTCCAAGAAGCAGGCTTCATCAAACCCGACCAGGTCGTGCTGATTGAAAATGGCTTCTTCCAGAACTGCCTGGTCTCACCCCGTTCAGCCAAAGAGTACGAGGTGCCAACAAACGGCGCCTCGAACGGCGAGGCACCGGAGTCCCTAGATATTGCTGCCGGCGATATTCCGACCGCTGAGATCTTGCCCCGGCTTGACACGGGTGTTTACATCAACAACCTGCATTATCTTAACTATTCTGACCGCCCCGCCTGCCGCATCACCGGCATGACCCGCTTTGCCACCTTCTGGGTCGAGAATGGCGCGATTAAGGCTCCACTGAACGTGATGCGCTTTGATGAGACGCTCTATCGCATCTTGGGGGACAATCTGGTGGGCTTCACGCGAGAGCGCGAGTTCATTCTTGACTCGAGTACGTACGGTGGGCGCTCCACCAGCAGTATCCGGGTGCCGGGAGCGTTGATGGAGGATTTTACGTTTACGCTGTAGCAGAACACCCGTGTTTGTCCTTCAGGCCATCAAGGGCAGAAGAGGTTCCGGCCGGTGGAAAATTTCTCTGGCTAAGACCGTTTGTTTTTAGTCTCTCTCGCTTGCGGGTAAAATTCGAGGCGATGCAGCGGCCTGATTACATGACTGCGAACAAACGGAAACACATCCCCGCTTATATAGAGACCGAAGTGCTTCGAAAGAAGGCAGTCAAAATCAATGACAATCCAGGAAGTGAAGACATATCGAAAGGAGCTTTACTTAGACTTCGAACACTGGGGAGAAACATCACGCCGGGATCTGAATTTTCTGAGTAAGACCATCGGTCTGAAAGAAATGCTCGATGGTGTCCACAATATTGCAGGCCAGTCCATGTTCCCACCGGCCCATCTTAACCTGTTATACAGTGTCTTGACGGACAAGGTTTTTGAATCGTGGGATGGGGATTTGTGGCTTCCACGCCTTAGTTTACAATCTTGGGTCGATGTATCACAGGTTCCCCTTGTTTACCCGCGTTCTACCTAACCCCATCAAAAAATGATAAGGATAAAATGGAGGGCAGTGGAAGGATGGTCGGTTGGGGATGAATTTGGCTTGGGAATCCTCGTTCCCAAAAGAAAGGAGTTCCCCATGACTGCTAAATCTGAACCGAGCGCGTCTGTTTTGTCAGCAAACGGCACAGCCGAAATTCCCCGCGTCTATCAGGAAGGCATCGTCGCGGGACTTCTTGGAGCGGCAACGATCGCCATCTGGTTCCTGATCCTGGACGCTGTCAATGGTCGGCCCCTTTATACACCCAACGTTCTTGGAACCGCACTCTTCCGCGGAACCCGAGCTCTCGCCGCGCCCGAAAGGCTGCCGGTTTCTCTTGATATGGTCCTGATGTACACCTGGGTGCACGGACTTGCCTTCTGCGTGATTGGCGGCGTCGTGTCGCGGCTCCTCGCAGTGGCGGAGCGGAATCTGAACCTGGGTTTTGGCATTCTGTTGCTCTTTGTCGTGATGGAGTTCGGGTTTGTCTTTGCAGCTTTGATCTTTGCAGAGCCCGTTCTTCACGCCGTTGCCTGGCCAGCCATTCTGATCGGGAACCTGCTTGCCGCCACGGCCATGGGATATTACTTCTGGCGCCGACATCCTGGTTTAACCATAGAGCCGTAACCATGACTCTTGCGAGGAGTTTCTGAAACCTAACCCCAAGTTGATATAAGACCCCCCTATCGGCTATTGCCCCCCCCAACCGGGTGATCAGGTGCCAGCCCACCTTTTTTTTCATGTGGCTCCCACGTCGTGACCACGGCCAGCAGATGGTCCTGCGAACATTGTCGCGGGCTCGGAGCGGAGCGACCGATCTACGACTCTCTTCGTGATCTCTCTAGTAGTTCCGCGGCGCTTTGTCGACCGGAACGATATCCGAGCGTCTTACGAAAGCATTCGGCTTGTCCTGCCTGGAGATGACAAAAGCCTCGCCGGGAGTAAAGCCGGCCACGTTAAGCCGTGTGCCCCTGGGGACGGGAATTCTTTTTCCTTCAAGCGTCACGAGCGTAGTGTCAGCAACCGTCTCGTATGTCTCAACCCGGGTCAGGAAAGTAACTTCCTCAAGGCTTGCGGAGAACGCGCTAACCGTAACAAACGAGCAAAAAAGAAAAAGCGCTGCAACAAACAATTTTTTCATGGCTTATCTGACTCCTATATCCATCGAGGGCAGGCCGGCGCCTGCGCTCCGACAACTTCCGATATCCTTTTGAATCCGTCCCTTTCCATTAACCTTAGCAACCCTCGGTTAATCCGCTTCACGGCCGCGGGGCCTTCGTAGATAAAACCCGTGTAGATCTGCACCGCTGTGGCGCCCGCCTTAATTTTATCATAGGCATCTTCCGCGGTAAAAATTCCTCCGACGCCGACAATGGGTAAGCGCCCGCGACTCTCCCGGTAGATATGACGAATAAAGGATGTTGCCTTGTCTCGGAGCGGCTTTCCGCTTAGGCCTCCGGGCTCATTCATTTCGGACACAAGGCTCTCTCGGAGAAAGGCAGTGGCATTGGTCGCGATAATCCCGGCGACCTTTTCCGACTCGACGACTTCAATAATCTCATTGACCTGCGAGAATTCCATATCGGGGGCAATCTTGACCAAAATCGGTTTTTCTTTAGTTCTGGCTTCTTTGGCCAGTGCTCTGTTACTTTCCTGGATCGCCGCCAGCAATTCTTTAAGAAGATTTTTTTCCTGAAGGTCCCGAAGATTGGGTGTGTTCGGCGAACTCACATTGAGCGTGAAAAAGTCTCCATGAAAATAAAGTTTCGCAAAAGCGGAAAGAAAGTCAGCAACGGCGTCTTTGGTCTCAACGATCTTGCTCCTCCCAATATTAATTCCCAGCGGTATTTTGGGAAAGTGACCGTTTCTCCTCATCGCTCCGAGTCTACCGGCGATCGCTTCCGCCCCTTCATTGTTGAACCCAAGTCGATTGATCAGGGCGCGATCTTTCGGCAGACGGTAGAGTCGCGGTTTGGGATTACCCCGTTGCGGGAGAGCGGTAACCGCGCCGATCTCAATGAATCCGAAGCCGAAGCCAGGCAAAGTTTTTACAGCGACGGCATTTTTGTCGAACCCGCCAGCCAATCCCACAGGATTGGGAAAGGTCAATGAGTTGAGGCGGACCTGAAGACGCTGATCCTCGATCGAGAAGAACTGCTCCAGGGTCTTTTCGAGAAAGCTTAAGCGGGAAAGCAGAGCGAGAGTCTGCTCATGCGTCTTTTCCGGATCTCTAAGAAAAAGCAGCGGACGGAGAAGCGCTTTGTAAAGCATACGGTTTCATTTTCCGGCACAGGGCCCTACCGATAAAGCTCGTTGAGAAGACCGCTTTTTTCCAGATTTTCAAGAAATCGAGAGTCGATGAATTGCTCGGGCTTGGCTTCGCGCGCGGCGGGGTTCGTCTTGGCCACGTCCTCCAGGGCATTTCGCATTCCCGCCATGTTGATATACGGCGCCTTTTCCAGGACTTTTCCTATGTAGAGATCGTAGGCCTTTTGGAGAAAAAAAGGATCGTCGACCTTGCTATACTTGGCGATTGAACGGAGGGTCAATTCGCGGTCGGTCCTGGCGCGATGGATGCCGCGCGCATACGCCCGCATAAAGCGGTTGATAAGCTCCGGCCTGCTGCGGATTATTCCCCCCTGAACAGCCACCGAGGGGTTCGGAAACGCGAGATCCATATCCGTGATGCTCAGGAGCTCTCGGAATCCAAGTTTTTCTACCGCAAAGAGAGTCGGAGGAGAGACAATTCCAGCATCGATGGAGCCACCTTGAAGCCCTCCCATAATCGAGCTCATGGCTCCCATTTGCAGGATGGCAACATCTTTCTCTGGTTGGAGGTTGTGTTTCCTCAGCGCAAAGCGAGCAGAAATGTCGGTACTGGATCCAAAGCGGGTCACGCCGAGCTTTTTCCCTTTAAGGCCCTCCATGGTTTTGATCTCGGGTCGCGTGTAGAGCGAAAAAATCATCTTGTTTACCGTATTGCCGATGATCTTGATGTCGGCGCCCTTTAGGGCAGCGGCCATCACTGAGCTGCCGTTGAGAAAACCGATTTCGACCTCTCCCGCGACGGTTACCTGAGCGAGTTGACTTCCGCTTGGGATCAGAATGATTTGATCTTCCAGCCCTTCCTTGGCGAAAAGACCGGCGTCGTGGGCAACCCAGAGACCGATGTAGCTCCCGCTAATGGAGCTATATCCGATGCGAATCCTATCAGCGCCCCACAAGAAAGGAGCCGTTACAACAAGCAGGAGTGCTGTAATGAAAATGACTCGCTTCATACGTCCTCCCGTAGACGTCTCTCTTTAGTGCAATGGGGAACACGCGGCGGGTATCGCCAACATGTTCTCCTGCTTGAGCATAAACTCACGGGTCTCAGGGGGCCATCCTCGGACCGTTTTTTGAGCTTCCGCTCGAACGCGCTCCCGTTCCCCCGCGTCCCGATAGGCCCAGACGTGGATAAACTGGTTCAGAGGCCCAATAGCGCCGTACCAGGCCCCGGCCAGCGGCGAGAGTTGGACGCGCGAGGGAATCACCTTGCCGAAGCGCTCCAGGACTGTCGGCATCGTCCCTGGCCGGTAAGTGTACGTCCGGATCTCATAAATATTTCCGAGCTTTCTCTCTTCCAACGGCGGAGAGAAAGGCGCGGGCTGAAGGATCTTGTTCTCCTGGGAAATGATAAACTCATGCGTATTGGGAGGCCACTTTCCAGTTTTTCTCGCTGCCTCGCCGATCCGCTCCCGCTCCGCGAAACTCTCATAAGGCCAGACGTGGATTACCTGGTTGAGCGTTCCCACATCCGAGTGCCAGAGTCCTCCGAGCCTGGAGAATTGAAGACGCGCCGTAAGACCTTCGGCAAAACGCTCTTCAAAGGCAGCGATGGTCCCGGGTTTGAGCAGATAGGTTCGCATTTCCACAATCATGATTTAATCCTCCCTCTTCGATTGAACCTGACCTTGCCTGCAGAACCAATGATACCATACGTCGGAAACGGTGCTGTCTGCAAGGCATGAATCTTACATACGACAACTAAAAATACGGGGCGAGACGGCATTGCATTGCCTCTTGTAGGCGGTCTCTTCTTCCTCTTCCCAAGAGTGGCAAAATCTGGCACAAAGGGCACATGAGTCAGGAGCGCGTTTCGACCGGAATTGCGGAGCTGGACCCACACATTGAAGGAGGTTTTCCTGTCGGGCGCAGCTATCTAGTCAGGGGGGAGCCAGGCACAGGTAAGAGTATTTTTTGCCTGCAATTTCTCGTTAGCGGTCTGACGCGTGGCGAGAAGGCAATATATGTCGCTGTAGATGAAAAGCCCGCGGACATTACGTCTCAGGCCGAGTCACTCGGCTGGAACTTGTCTCCCTATATTGACAGAAAAGAGCTTCTGATACTGGATGCCTCAGCTTATTTTAGCTCGCGCGCGGGTCCAGGAAAAGAGAGGCAGGTCGATATTGATAAGGTGGTTGGAGACCTCAATATCTACGTGAAGAGAATGGAAGCAGCGCGAGTGGTGATTGACCCGGTCGATGCCTTAATACTTCTGCGCAATCCTATGTCGCCGGTTCAGGACCCAGCGCGCATGCTGGTCCACTCCCTGAGAACCAGCATGGCGACCACGAATCTTTTGACCTGCTATGCGACTCCGAGCATCGGGGAGAAGGGCGGCCACGGCATCGAGGAATACCTGGTTGCGGGCACCATTGCGTTGACGATGCGGTGGCATAACGGCCGGATCGCGCGGAGTTTGAGAATAGAGAAAATGCGGGCGACGGCCATCACAATCGCGGAGCACGCATTTGAGATTCGCAAAGGCAAGGGAATCACCATAGAGAACGCCTCGTAGCCCGCTCCTCACGCGAAGGCACCGCGCCCGGCCAGCGAACCGCGCGCTCAGGTCAATGCCGCCTTCACCTCTAAGACTCCGTCAGGCTGTTTGAAAAACTCCACGTTCAAGTTTCGAAAGCCTCAGGCGAACGGAATAGGTCTTAATAACAACTAAATGTCCGTTCATGCTGAGCCTCGTCAAAGCATGCAGCCAATTTTTTCAACAGCCTGCCGTTTCTTGACACACCGTTAAGGGATGCTTAGATTTTTGGCATACTGTCGGAGAAAAAATCTATGCGTCTGGATAAGCTTACGGTAAAATCGCAAGAGGCACTGCAGAACGCTCAGGCCCTTGCGGAGAAGAGAAACCATCAGGCTATTGATGTTGAGCACCTTCTTGTCGCTCTCCTGGGACAAAAAGAGGGTGTCGTTCTTCCCTTGCTCCAGAAGGTGGGAGTGTCTCCCACGGCGGTTCTTGATCGACTTCAGAGAGCGCTCGATCGCCAGCCACAAATAACCGGAGGCGGCGTAGGGCAAACGTTCATCACGCCACGTCTCAAAAAGGTCATCGAAGGGGCTGAGGCTGTCGCCGAGAGCCTCAAAGATGAATATGTCTCCACCGAGCATGTTTTAATGTCGATGGTGGAGGATCAGGGAGAAGCGGGAAAAATCCTTCGAGAGTTCGGGATTTCAAAAGATCGCATCCTTCAGGCCCTCGTGGACATTCGCGGCGCGCAGAGGATCACTGACCCCAATCCGGAAGAAAAGTACCAGGCTCTGGAGAAGTACGGCCGGGACCTCACGGAGCTCGCTCGCAAAGGAAAACTGGATCCGGTGATCGGGCGAGACGACGAAATCCGCCGGGTTATTCAGGTCCTCTCTCGCCGGACGAAAAACAATCCAGTTGTCATTGGCGAACCCGGCGTTGGGAAAACCGCCATCGTGGAAGGCTTGGCGCTTCGAATCGTCAACGGAGATGTTCCGGAGAGTCTCAAAGACAAAAGACTCGTCGCGTTGGATATGGGCGCCCTGGTCGCCGGAGCCAAATATCGCGGGGAGTTTGAAGAGAGGCTAAAGGCGGTTTTGAAAGAAGTGACGGAGTCCGACGGCCAGATCATTCTTTTTATCGACGAGCTGCACACGCTCGTGGGAGCCGGCGCTGCCGAGGGAGCGATGGACGCTTCCAACATGCTCAAGCCTGCTCTGGCCCGAGGCGAGCTCCATTGCGTGGGCGCGACAACCCTGGATGAGTACCGCAAGCGCCTAGAGAAGGATGCCGCTCTCGAGAGAAGATTCCAACCCATCCTGGTGGGCGAGCCGTCAGTAGAAGACACTATCGCCATACTGAGGGGTCTCAAAGAAAAATATGAAGTGCATCACGGCGTGCGGATCACCGACGGAGCAATTGTGGCCGCCGCCGGCCTCTCTCATCGCTACATCAGCGATCGCTTCTAGCCGGACAAAGCCATCGACCTCATTGACGAGGCGGCGTCGCGCCTTAGGATCGAAATCGATAGCATGCCGACGGAAATCGATGAGGTAGAGCGAAAAATCCTTCAGCTCGAGATCGAACGCCAGGCCCTCAGGCGGGAGGAGGACAAGGCCTCAAAAGAAAGACTCGGCCGCGTCGAGGCGGAGATCGAGGAATTGCGGGAGACCGCGGGCGAGCTCAAGGCCCACTGGAAAAAAGAGAAAGAGGCGATTCAGAAGATTCGCTCTTTAAAAGAAAAGATTGAAGCGACCAAGGTGGAGGAGCAGCAGGCCGAGCGCAAAGGGGATCTGAACCGCGCCGCGGAGCTGCGTTATGGAGTCCTGACCCAGCTTAACCAGGAACTTTCGGAGGAAAACCGTAAACTCACCGAGCTGCAGCAAGAGCGCAAGATGCTTAAAGAAGAAGTCGACGCGGAGGATGTGGCGGAGGTTGTGGCGAAGTGGACCGGAATCCCCGTATCCAAGATGCTCGAGGGCGAGGTACAGAAACTGCTGAGAATGGAGGATCGGCTGAAGGTCAGGGTTGTAGGGCAGGATCAGGCGATTCACGTAGTGTCCAACGCGGTGCGTCGCGCCCGGGCCGGTCTTCAGGACCCCAACCGTCCTATCGGCTCTTTTATTTTTCTCGGTCCCACTGGCGTGGGAAAAACGGAGCTTTGCCGGGCGTTGGCTGAGTTTCTCTTTGACGATGAACAGGCGATGGTCCGGTTGGATATGTCGGAATTCATGGAAAAACATTCTGTGGCCCGATTGATCGGAGCGCCCCCGGGCTATGTCGGTTATGAGGAAGGCGGATACCTGACCGAAGCGGTGCGCCGAAGGCCTTATTCTGTCATATTGTTCGACGAAATCGAACAGGCGCATCCGGATGTCTTTAACGCCCTGCTGCAAATCCTGGAGGACGGCAGGATGACTGATGGCCAGGGCAGGACCGTGGATTTCAAAAACACGGTGATCGTCATGACCTCGAATCTTGGGAGCCAGTATATTCAGGATCTTGGCGATAGAGACCGAAAAGAAATGGAGCGAAGGGTCACGGAAACGCTGCGGCAGGCTTTCAAACCGGAGTTCCTGAACCGCATCGATGAAATCATTATTTTCAACAGTCTGGGGCGCGAGCAAATCAAAGCGATTCTGGACATCCAGCTCAAACGGCTGGAGCGGATGCTCTCAGAGAGAAAAATCCGTCTTGAGGTTAGTGAAAGAGCAAAGGACTTTCTGGCGGAGAAAGGCTATGATCCCGTTTACGGAGCGCGACCATTGAAGCGGACGATCCAGAGACTCGTTCAGGACCCGCTGGCTCTAAAGATTCTGGGAGGAGAGTTCCGCGAAGGAGAAAAAGTCTGGATAGACATCGAGCGAGACGAGTTGACGTTCACTCACGGCGGGCGAGCCGACGGCGAGGAGGTATGGGCGGAAAGGACGCTTCATTGACGGCTTCCGGCGAGAAAAAGAGCCGCAAGCGAGTTCCTTCGGCTTTAAGGAAGGTTCGGAAAGAAATTCCTCCGCCAGGCCGGGTAGAAGAAGACAAGACCAGGTATGACCGCAAACGTGCCGCGCGCGAGCTGGAACGGGTTCTGCGGGAGTCCTATCTAACTCCAAACCCTTCCCCTAAAAAGAAAAACCGAGCAAAATAGCCACAACCGCTCGGGAAACATTCTCAGCGGGAGGCTGGCCGTTCCGAGTGAATGTGGAGAATCTTGCCCGCAGCAGTAATCCGCGGCGCGGCTCTTTCGACGCACAGCAGACCGGCCTCGCGCCATTGAATCGACATCACCCGTTCCACCCCCGAGCCTACGCCCAGCGCGTTGAGGAAGGTATCTATCAACGCGGTTTCGTCAATTGCGCCAATCCCCGGATGGACAACCAACCGGAGAGAGGGGCGCCCACCCTGAAACATTTCTTCCAGAAGCTGGTAATCGGTCGGTCCACCGCCAAATTTGGAAGGAAGGATCTCGTCCAAAACCCTGATAACGTCTGCATCCAGAAATGTCATGCCCCCGGCAGTCAGCTTCTCAAAGCTCCGGATCGTGTGGATATGCGTCGTCCAACCCTCTTTCTCCAGCGGGCAGCCACATGACCGTCGTTCAGTTTCGGCTTGATCGCCCAGGGAAACATTTAAAAGGATCAGCCGTGCGGTTGGGCGCAAGGAAGTGAGAAGAAGGGCTTTGGGTGGAAGGGTGTTTGGCCGTGCATGGCTTGCCGGCTGGATCAGGGCGTTCATGTCGTGAAAAAAGTGAAGGTCATCGGAAACGGCCGGCGAGAAGCAACCATAGCCGATAAGGCCTGCCTCGCTCGTCCCGCAGCGGGGCAGGGCCGAGGCCCCGGTCTCATGTATCGCAGCTAGACGCGCCGGAGTGACGGGTTCTCCCGTGACCGTGAACTGGGCACCCCGGATATCTATGCCGGCCTCCAGCGCAGCTTGGCACAGGCGGACGGCGGTGCTCGCATAGGTTTTGAGATGAGGTGTATGGCCTGCAGAGAGAACTTGAGCGAGCCATCGTGCGATCGGTTGCGGCCTGTCAACGGGAACATATTGGGGCTGCGGAATAAAAACTCCGTTTATGAGACTCGCCCACCGCATTAAGCGAGCCCCCCAGCGGTAGCGCGGGTGGAGACTCCGGTCATTCGCGTCGACCTGGGAGAACCAACGTTCAGGCTTGGCGCCGCAGCTCAGCGATTCCAAGACATGCACCATCGCGCTTCCTCCAGGAACTTCCCAGTAGGCATGGTGCCAATCCGGACCGCCACGGGCGTGAAGCGTTAGTCCAAGATTCACCGCTCGGTCGCGGATGGACGCGAGATCCACTGGAACGGGCGGGCTGAAGCCGCGGCTTCCGCTCCTGTGGCGCATAAGATGGGCGGTCGCCATTGGGTTGTGAAACTCATCCGGATTCAGCTCAAAGGTTGCGCTCCCGCGGACCACTGATCGGCGTCCCTTGAACTCGTCCATTGTCAGATAAACGCCCTCGGTGTAGAGCGCTTGCAGAGTTCCTTCGACCCCATCCTGCCTCACCATCCGCTGAAGATCCCGGTATTCGCAGCCACAGACGCTCAAAAGCCGCCTGTAAGGGCTTGCGGCATTCGCGTAGACAGTTTTCCCCATGAGCGCGAGGAAATCAGACTCCCGTCGTTCAAGGCGCTGGCGCAACGTGGAACGAGCTTCATCCAGGTTCCAACGGTTTCCAAGAAATGACGGGATCCTGGAAAGAAAGCGCGCTCCCACGATGAGTTCCTTGATTGAATCCATCGAATTCAGAATGAGCATGAATGGGGCACAGTTTGAGCTCTGGAGCCACCCCGGCTGAAGCTAACTCAGTAGCTCATTCGAGTCGCCGGCGGATCAGGCTTGGGAAGCAGCCCGCGGCGCTCGAGATCGAGCCTCTGCTCCGGCGTGAGCTCTTCTACGCGCACATATCCCTGGCGTTCATAGCTGCGACAATCTGCCATCATGCTGTCCACTGCGCTCGCCATGATCCCTCCTCCCACCGCCCCGCATCTTATGGTCGAGCCGGTCTGGGGATGAACCAGCGTCATGCTCTGGCTGGAACACGAGGCTAGAGTCAGCAGAAGAAGCCCGAGCCCGATAAGATGACAACGATAATACCGAGCCTTCATAGTGACCTCCCAATCTGAACATCAGTGATCTATCTTTGGTGATAGACCAGAAGAGATGTTTTGGCAATTAACTCCAGGAGACCAAAAACATTTGAATTGATCCGCGGATTCCTTTGAGATAGCCTGAAGGCCGACCGCTAGGAAAGGGAGGAAAGCATGCTGCTTAAGGATAGAATCGCGCTGGTAACGGGTTCAACTAACAACATCGGGCTGGGTATTGCCCGCGCCTTCAGCCGCGAGGGGGCAAGGATCATCGTTCATTCGCGCCATGAGGCAGACTGCAAGAAGGTTGCCGCAGAAATCGGCGGTGATTCCTTTGCCGCGGATGTTTCGAGGCCAGAACAGCTCGAAGCGCTTTTCCAGCATATCTGGCACAACCATCGCCGGCTGGATATTCTGGTCAACTGCGTTGCCCATTCCTCCAAGAGTGACATTCTGGAAACCTCACTGGACGAGTGGAGCCAGATCATCGCGATTAATCTCACGGGCTATTTTCTCTGTATCCAGCACGGAGCCCGAATCATGAAGGAGAATGGCGGAGGAACAATCATCAACATCTCGGCGGCGTCCGGAGAAAGAGGAAGTCCAGGCACAGCCGCTTACTCGGTCTCCAAAGGCGCCATCAACGCGCTGACACGCCAGGCGGCAGTGGACCTGGCTCCGCACAGGATCAGAGTTAACGGCATCATCTCAGGGATCATCGGCACACCGCTGGGACAAAAGGAAATGGGAAGCAGAAAGTCCGAGTACGCGAGCATCCCGCTCAGGCGCATCGGGCAGCCTGAGGATGTTGCTGAGGCTGCCGTGTTTCTAGCCTCGGACAAGGCGAGCTATATCACCAACGCCATTTTGCCCGTCGATGGCGGCCGGATGAATTCCATGAGCAGCGCGTCGCGAGGATAATTACACTGACCGATCCCATCCTGCCGAGCAGACCATCAAGCCGTTTGTTTCATCTATCACGGGATGGATGGCTGCTGTTTGCCACCTGCGCCGTCCGTTCCTTCGCCTACGGCTTTCTGTCGGTTATCCTCGGACTTTATCTTGATGCCATAGGATTGGAGAGGACAGCCATCGGTTGGATCTTCACCGCGGCGCTCGGAGGCGGAGCCCTGATGACGGTTGTTCTTACGGCCGTAGCCGACGCCGCAGGTCGGAGATCGCTTCTCATTGCGGGTGCGGTGCTCATGGCCTTGGCTGGTCTTGTTTTTCTGGCCACAAACAGTCCCATCTTACTTGCCATTGCGGCGATTTTTGGAACCATCAGCCCCTCAGGTAAAGAAGTCGGGCCATTTCTTTCGATCGAGCAGGCTATTCTTCCGCAAACAACTGAAGACCGAAACCGAACCGCTGCCTTTGCCGCTTACAAC
>JACQUW010000021.1 GCA_016210115.1 Deltaproteobacteria bacterium
CTAAGACACGAAGGGAAAGTAGAAAAACAGAAAGTTTAAATTAGCGACACAGCAGACATCAGGAAAACAGAAAAAAATAAATGACACGTAAAAATCTTTGTTGTCCAAATTTCTACTTTCTATTTTATGTGAACTTTGTGTCTTGGTGCCTTGGTGGCTAAAAATCGGATTCTAGCCGCAAAGGCAAAACAGCCGCACCGCTACGCCCCACCCTTCCACGTTTGCAAAATTGTGCAAATGTGAAATGAAAGAAAGAAAGCTTTAGCCACGAACACACTGAGGCACCACGGCAACCCAAATAGCAGGGACTACGGAGCAGGGGGCCGAAGGACAGCGAATAGCGAGTGGCTAATGGCGAGTGGCAGGAGATTTCGGAGCCCGGATCAGTATCTAAAAAATCAGAGGGCGGAGCCGGAAATTGCCGGAATAGAAGTAGTAAGTTCTACGGGAAGGCCTGAAGCCAGCGGACTTGGTTTCTCATCTCGTCAGCAGCCAGTTGGTTCAGCAGCCTTAGGAGTCGGCGGACTGTCTCGCGGATCTGGAGTTGATCTGAAACGATAATACCGTAATGGTCTTTGCCGCGCCGCAGCCAATCCTGACGTCAAAGCCGCGTAACCGGAGAGCAGCCGCGACCTGCTTGTGAACGTCGTCATCCAGGTAAAGATCGACATTATAGCCGTTGCTGCTATAGAATCCAACGAAACGGTTGAGTTGCGCTCTGGTGATTTGAAAACATGCGTGGTAATTTGTTCTTTATGAAGGTGGACGTCATCGATGAGATCAGTCGGTACGTGGACTTGGATCGCGAGGCCTTGCTGAGACAGGGGATCGAGGCTTTTCTGAAAGATCGGAAACGCCGTCTTATGTTGGACAGGCAGGAGATCCTTTCACGATATCGTGTGCTGGACTCTAGGCAGTTGGAGGCAAAGATTCGATCGGGCGAAGTGAACGAGCACCCTACCTGGGAGGATCTTATCACCCTGGAGAACCTGGAAGAAGCCATCGCGAAGCTCGATGGATATCTTAGAGATTTACATCAAGCAGCATAGGCTTGCCAAAGAAGAATTCAGTCACCTCATTGACGGTGGGGAGATCCTGCGCACGCCAGGGGGGGTACCACAGAAGTTGCGGCTAACCGTCATTGATGGTTCCCTGATCGACATCTTTCTCACTTCAACCGGTCGATACTCTTATCATTGGGAAAGACGCCATCTCGACGGGACAGTCTATCGTCATGATAATGCGCCACACGAGCGGTGGCGGCGTATCGAGACCTTTCCGAAACATTTTCACAACGGCTCTGAAGCAGACGAGAACTGTGAAGCGAGCCAGGTAGCGGATCAACCCGACGAAGCCCTGCGCGGGTTCCTTCGATTCATTGAAGACAAACTGGCCCACCGCAGCTGAACCTTGGCCAATAAGAGAGAAAAAGTCAGTTTGCACGTTGATCGCTGAATCGGATCGACCGACTAATACACGAAAACACGAAGAAGACTTTACACTACGACGACGCCAACCAGGAAACAGCCCTCACCGCCCTCAGCCCGGCGGACCGTTCCACCTTTGTACAATTGTGCAAATGTGGAAATTCAAAAAACAAAGCCTTAGTCAGAAAGACAGGAAGTTACTACGCCGTAAGAAATCGTCACGGCGAAGCTTAAGAATTTCATCGCGCCAAGACGCCAAGCAGGCGAAGAAAAAGGTTTTTCTTTGGCGTTCTCCAAGCTTGGTGCCCTTTGCGGCTTCGCGCGAGAGATAATGAAAGGACGAAAAAAGAAACGTCGAGAATTTGTGGTGTGCGTCCGCAATACAGGTTGTCCAGCCTCTTTGGAGCTGCGCAAGATCTACGAATTTTTGCGCGACGCTGATGCAGCGGCTCACGGCTTGATCCGAGTCATCGACGAATCGGGGGAGGATTATTTGTATCCCGAAAAGTTCTTCGCCCGGCTAGAGCTTTCCGGGCCCGTTGAGACGGCGGTTCTGAGGCCGGCTTGGTTGAGCAGCCTGAAGAGGGGATTACGTCGAAAGCCGCGTAATGGAGCTGACGCTAGCTGCGACCAGAAATCGTGTTTGAGGCACATGTCGCAACAGAAACATCTCAAAAAACCCTTTGCGGCCTTTGCGCTCTTGGCGCGATTAACTGGCGGCGTTTTGGGCGGGCCGATACGCTATACCTTATATAGTGCGGCCGCTGGGGGTTCTGAATCGCTGGGGCATGCAAAACCGGCGCAGATGGCTGAAGAAAATCTCTCTTCGTCTGATAGAGAGCCGTATCTTGGCCGGTGCCGCTCTGGTTCACTACACGAGCGAGCAGGAACGGGAGGAAGCAGCGGACGCGGTACGCGTCGCGAGATCTGTGATTATTCCCAATTCTATGGACCTGAGCGCGAAGTCCGGTGTGGGTGAGAGGCACGGCCAGTTCCGTGCCAGATATCCGCAACTGATCGGACGCACCTTGATTGTCTTCCTGTCGCGACTGGATCCTAAAAAGGGACTGGATTTGCTGCTTCCAGCCTTTGCTAAAGTGCGACTGCGGCATCCACGAGCAATGTTGGTTGTGGCAGGGACCGGCGAGCCGGATTTTGTGGCGCGTCTTCAACGCGAGGCAAGTCGGCTTGGCATTGAGTCAGATATTCTTTGGACCGGCTTTCTTACAGGCGAAGAGAAGTGGGCGCTGCTTGCCAGTGCGGATCTGTTTGTCTTGCCGTCGTATTCGGAAAATTTCGGGGTAGCCGGGGTTGAGGCGATGGCGTGCGGGTTGCCTGTGGTGGTCTCCGATCAAGTAGGCATTCACCGGGAAATCACAGAAGCCCAGGCGGGTCTCGTGGTGAGCTGTGACGTAGATGCTATAGCCGACGCCATGATCCGGCTCGTTGGCGACGCTGAGCTGCGCTCCCGCATGGGCGCAAATGGCCGGCATTTGTCGCGGGCGCAGTTTTCCCCGGAAGCAGTGGCAGCCTGCTTGATCCAGGCTTACACGTCGATTGCAAAGCCGGCGATGCGTGAGGCCGCAGCTTGAGATTTTCTTGGCGCTCTTGGCGGGATAGATGCGCGCGCAAAGCCGCTAAGGGCGTAAAGGTCGGATGGGAGAAGGATGCTCGCGCAAAGGCGCAAAGGGCGCAAAGTTTACAGAACAAGAAAGAGTCTTTCTTGGCGGTCTTGGCGCTCTTGGCGCGATGATCTTAGGCATTTCTGATGCGGAAAAGAAACGGATGATGCTCGCGCAAAGCCGCAAAGGACGCCAAGGTCGGATGGGAGAAGGATGCTCGCGCAAAGGCGCAAAGGGCGGAGAGATGCTCGCGCCAAGCCACAGGACTTAGAGTGACTGAAAACGAAATCGGGACAATTGTTGTTGACTCCGCGGTAGCCGTCCATCGCGAGTTGGGGCCCGGACTGTTAGAAACGGTATATGAAGTTATCTTGGCACATGAATTACAACGGTACGGGCTTCGGGTCGAGCGACAGGTGCCGATCTCCATTGAGTTCCGCGGTATAAAATTCGACGAAGCATTCCGGGCAGATATCCTGGTCGACGCGAAGGTTGTTATCGAGCTCAAGTCGGTGGAGCAAGTTACCCGGGCGCACAAGAAACAACTGCAGACATATTTACGTCTCACAGGATGCAAGCTTGGATTTCTGCTCAATTTCGGCGAGGCCTTGATGAAGAACGGCATCACCCGAGCAGTCAATGGGCTTGGCGAAGACTGAAACGCGCCAAGGTGAAGAAATGATTTTCTTGGCAATCTTGGCGGCCTTGGCGCGATAGAATTGTTTGGATCTCAGGGTCGGAGAAAGATATCTCGCGCAAAGGCGCAAAGGACGCAAAGGTGAGAGACATGATTTCCTAGGCGAGCTTGGCGTCTTGGCGCGAAAAAGTCTTAGGCATTTCTGATGCCGGAAGAAAAACAAACAGATGATTCTCGCGCAAAGGCGCAAAGGACGCAAAGTTTTTAGGCAGCCTTCGCAAGCATGGCGAACCGATCCCGGCCCCTTCGCGGAAGCGGGTGACTTTGAAAGGCAAGTTCATCTATGCCTCCGTTCGTGTGGCGGCGTAGATCACAGGCGCTCCAACTCTTTATTGCTGAGATTGCCGGTTGCGACCAAAAGCAGTTTGTAAGGCACATGTCGTAACAAGAACGTGTCCACAAAATCCCCGTCTTTGGTGACGACGACACGCTGATCGTGCACGGAGATCTGGTTGATCATTTCATCTACGGTGCAATTTCCCTCTGGTAAATCTCGGGTCTCGGGTATGGATGGCGTCATGTCCCGAGGCTTGCAGCCAATGCGCCAAGCGTCGCGGCAGCTGTGCGTCAACCAAAAACTTCATCGTAAAACTGACTGCACGCGCTTGATTTGGGCTAAACGAGCAGCGAATGCGAGCACAGCCAGAATATCTTCCGGCTCTAAATCGTCATAGTCATCGAGAATTTCTTGGCTGCTCATCCCTCCACTCAGCAGCTCCAAAATCATATCAACCGGATACCGAAGCCCGCGAATGCAGGGTTTGCCGTGGCAAATATTTGAATCGATAGTAATCCGTTCAAGGAGCTTTGAATTCTCACGTGGTGGCTGCTCCATAACTTCTCCTTCTTTTAGTACCAGTGCGGTGATCAACATTATAACCGTTGCTCCTATAGAAGCCAACGGACATGAGAAGGTGACGTATGAAATCGTTTCGCATGATCTATGATGCTGTTTTCGAATGTCCCGCTCGAACTCTGCCGATCTCTGAGATTACCGGGAACAGATGATGGCGGATTGCACTCTGACATCCGACTTCTGACCTCTGACTTCTGATACAAAGACATGTGCGGGATTGCCGGCATAATCGGCGATTTTGCTGAAGAGCAGGTCGCGTCCGCGCTCGGGCGGATGCTGGGCGCGCAGATCCATCGCGGGCCGGACGATGAAGGGATGGAGGTCTTGCGCGCAGGCGCCAGCGTAGTGGGACTCGGGAATCGCCGGCTGGCCGTTGTGGACACTTCTCCCCTCGGCCACCAGCCGATGGCGAACCCCGATACCGGCGACGTGCTGGTTTATAACGGGGAGCTCTACAACGCGCCGGAGCTGCGGGAATCGCTGAAAAAATCCGGCTATGGTTTTCGCGGGCAGTGCGACACGGAAGTGCTGCTGCGCGCGTATGAGCACTGGGGCATCCAGTGCCTCAGTCTGTTGAAAGGTATGTTCGCCTTCGGGCTTTGGGATGCGCGCGGGCGACGGCTCCTTCTGGCGCGCGATCATCTGGGAATTAAGCCGCTCTATTACGCCGGTGTTCTCGGAACAGGGTTGCTCTTCGCTTCCGAAGTCCGGGCGCTTCTTGCCAGTGGCTTTTTTTCGGCCGAGATAGATAAGCGGGCGCTGGCAAGTTATCTCGCCTATGGCGCCGCGCAAGAGCCCCTCTCGATTATTCAAGATATATTCACCGTTCCCCCAGGATCGCTCCTGACACTGAACAGCTCGGGACAGATCATAGCTCGGGAAACGTATTGGGAGATCCCTTCCCCCGAATTGGATGGGCGCCAAAGCGCGAGCCGCGGTTTAGTAGACGAGGGAAGGGCGCTGCTCGAAAGCTCGGTTCGCCGCCATCTCTTGAGCGACGTGCCGCTGGGCGTCTTTCTCAGCTCAGGCCTGGACTCTACGGCCGTGCTGGGAATGGCGCGGAAAGTGGCATCCGAACGCATTCAGGCGTTTACCGTCTCGTTCCCAGACAATCCGGACTATAGCGAAGGCGCGCTCGCGCGCGAAGCGGCAAGGCGTCTCGATGTCGCGCACCACGATTGCCTGGTCGATTCCGGGACCACCCTCAAATGGGTCGAGGACGGGCTTGCGAGAATGGATCAGCCCGCGCTCGATGGTTTGAATACATATATGGTGTCGCGCGCCGTGCGCGAACAGGGGATCGTGGTGGCGCTCTCGGGCCAGGGTGGAGATGAGCTTTTCGGCGGCTATCGCTCTTTTCGCGGCGTCCCGCAATGGCATTCGCACATGGGGTGGCTCCGCTCTTTCCCTCCTTCGCTGCGCGCCGGCCTTATCCAGCTTGCCACAACCGGCAGGTCCAGCGCCTTCAGAGAAAAGGCGCAGGACGTGGCGCGCGCGGGACCGGACCTGCTGAGTCTCTATTTTCACTTTCGCCGCGTGCTTTCAGACGGAGACATGACGCGGCTCGGCGTCATACCCTCCAACCTGGAGCTGAGTCCTTCATTTCATTACCAGAGCGGCGACGATGGGCGGTATCTCATCTTTGGCGACCCGATCTCAACCGTGCGGCGGCTCGAAACGGTTTTTTACCTGCGCAATACGCTTCTCAGAGACGGCGATGTATTCGGCATGGCCAACTCTCTGGAAATCCGGGTACCGCTGCTGGATAGGGACCTGGTCGAGTGGGCGTTCAGGGTTCCCAGCGCTCTTTTTCTTCCCCAAGGAGCGCCCGGAAAGCATCTCCTGCGCGAGATGTGCGCGGAGTTCTATGATGCGAAGCAGACAAAGCAGCCGAAGCGGGGGTTTATGTTGCCCTTACAGACGTGGCTGATTGGGCCGCTGCGCGAGCTTATGGAGGACTGCCTGGTCGAGGTGAAACGTTCCGGAATGGTGGAGCCTGCGGGGGTGGATCACGTGCGCGCGGTCTTCCTGCGCGAGCCTCAGAGCACGGTGTGGTCTCGCGTGTGGGTTCTGGTGACGCTCGGTTTTTGGCTCGCAAATGGCAAATGGCAGATAGCAGGGAGCATGGAGCAGGGAGCATGGAGCAGGGAGCAGGGAGCAGCGAGGGGAGGTTGGAGGCGAGGAGCAAAGAGGTAAGGGCAAGGAGCAGCGGGCAATGAGCATGGCAGCATCGAGCATGGAGATCGGAGTGTGAAATTCGGATTGCGGAATGCGGATTTTAGAAAGATAGAGGGCAAAGGTCGGAGGTCAGAAAAAAAACAGCATGTGGCTTGGTGGCTAAGCTCGTATTTCGGCCAGGAAGACACAAAGGCACCCAGCAAAGCGAAAAACCGCGTTTATGCGATCAAACAAGATCATTGTCCTTTCTGTCGTTTTCGTCTCTGCCGCGCTGCTGTTTTCGTTCAGGACCCGGCTGCTGACCGCGATGGGGGAGTGGCTGGTGGTTCAAAGCCGTTTGGAAAAAGTCGACCTGGTGGTCCCGCTGGGCGGGGACAGGACGAGGCAGGACCGGGCGGTAAGCTACCTTAAGCAGGGACTCGCGCAGAGAATATTTCTTGTCGGCCCGGACGTCCGGCCGAACGACTACCGCTGTATGGAAGTGCCGGATGAGAAAGCCATGCCTCTTGCTGAACCGGCCTTCACCACTCACGAAGAAGCGCTTAGAGTTCGAAAAATCGCCGGCGATTACGCGGTGCGCTCGGTCCTCGTGGTCACATCGAACTATCACCTCCGGCGGACAAAATGGGTTTTCGAGAAAGTCTTTAATGGATCCGGCGTGACTTTGCGGTTCGCCTCCGCGCCGGCGCGATCCTTTCGCATTGAAACGTGGTGGCAGACCTATATGGGACGAAAAACGGTCCTGTTGGAATACCTGGCACTGGCGCTTTACTACGTAACGGTCCGATTAAAGCAGGGAGCAAGGAGCAGGGAGCAAGAATGACAAACAGTTTCGATTTCAGGATTTTGAAATTAGGAAGAAATCCGCC
>JACQUW010000205.1 GCA_016210115.1 Deltaproteobacteria bacterium
GCGCTGCGGGAGGTCGTTCCACGCCGCGAGCTGGTAAAAGTCGCCAACGATGCGCCGTTCTACGTCGATTATCTGAAACGGGAGCTGGCGGAGAACTATTCGAACGCGGTGTTAACGGCTGAAGGTTTTCGGATCTTCACGAGCCTGGACCTTCAGCTGCAAAGGAGCGCGGAAAAAGCCCTGGCTGACGGTCTGAAAAGACTGGAGGACGGCTATCCCCGTCTGCGCAAACGGGGGGAGGAAGACAGTCTGGAAGGCGCCATCGTGGTGATCAGACCTCAAACCGGCGAGATCAAGGCCATGGTGGGGGGCAGGGACTATCAAAGATCGCAGTTCAACCGCGTTTTTCAAGCGAAGCGCCAGCCTGGTTCGATTTTCAAGCCTTTTGTCTATCTTACAGCGCTTGCCTATGGGTCGGAGCTTGGCGGGAAAAGATTCACGCCCGTTACCCTGGTCGAGGACTCCCCATTCACCTGGAGCTATGAAGGCCAGGAGTGGCAACCGGACAACTATAACGGAGAGTATTGGGGCATCGTCACTTTTCGCAGAGCCTTGGAAAGGTCACTCAACTCGGCTACCGCGCGGATCGCGAGAGATGTCGGGATCAAGAAAGTTCGCGACGTGGCCGTGCGGCTCGGAATCCAGAGCCCACTGCCTGTCGTCCCTTCTTTAGCTTTGGGATCCGCCGAGGTCAACCCCCTGGAGGTAGCCATGGCCTATTCCACCCTTGCCAACAACGGCGTAAGCACGCGCCCGCTCGCGGTTAAGCAGGTCGTGGGTCATGGGGGACGGGTCTTAGAGAAACGAGATATCCGCGTTGAGAAGGTAATCACTCCGGAGTTGGCGTTCATGATGAATCACCTTCTGAAAGGTGTGCTGGATCGGGGGACCGGACGCGGCGCCAGAATTCATGGATTCGACAGGCCGGCCGCAGGAAAGACCGGCACCACCAACGACACTAAAGATGCCTGGTTTGCCGGTTACACGCCCGACTTGCTCGCGGTCGTCTGGGTCGGGTTTGATAATCAGAGCAAGTTGGGATTATCGGGCTCACAGGCTGCCCTTCCCATCTGGACCGAGTTCATGAAGCGGGCGACTTCCGGCACTCCGGTCTCCGATTTCATACCGCCGCCAGGAATCAAACTGGTGGATATTGACCCGCTGAGCGGCGCCCGCGCGACCGCTAATTGTCCGGAAGTGATCCGGGAAGCCTTTGTGGAGGGGGAGGAGCCCAGTGGTTCCTGTCCATTGCACCCTGTTTCTATCATTGACCGTCTTATGAAGTCCGGTGATTTCTGGTCTGCTTTCTCTTCGATAATTAGGGGTCAGTGACGTATGTGGAGAAGCGATTTTGCGGAAGAAGATCGGCGTCGAGTTTCATTTAGGAAAAGTGCAGGGTTTGCTGCCGCGCTTGGGATCTGTGTCGTAACTCAGGCTTGCGCTCCACCGCGCGTGTCTCGGATTCCGGTTTCTCCGCGTCCTGCTGTTTCTTCCCCTTCCAGAATGCCCTCGCCGGTGACGGGTCGCCCGACCGAAAGCCAGCCGGTCCTGGAACAAAGCAAAATCCAAGAAGAAGAGCTTGCGGAGCGGCGGATTTCCCCGCAACCGCGACCGCGCACCAAAGAGGCGCGTCTTCCCGCACCGTCCCCGCGCGAGGAGGCGCAGACTTTACCGGATGACAGCTCGCTCCTTGCCAAGATTAACCAGAGAACCCCGCCGCAACGCGCCGCTTCGCTCCGGCTCACCGAAGAGGGGAGACGGCTGCTCGAAGCCGGAGACTACGCAAAAGCCCTGGCTCGATTGGAAAAGACCATTGCGATAGACTCGACCAATCCCTATGGCTATTACTTTCTGGCAAAGTGCCATTATCGTGTTGGTCGCTACAAGGAATCGCTAAGCTTTCTTGATGTTGCCGAGTCTCTTCTGACGAATGATCCGTTCTGGCTGGCCGAAGTTTTCGCGCTGCGAGGCGACAATTACCGTTCCCTGGGCCTGTCGCAGAGAGCCGACTCCAGCTATTCCCAGGCGCTGCGATTGAACAGAGGCAATCGGGCGGCCGCCGAAGGGCTCAAAGTACAATCGGCCCCCCGCTGAAAGCTTCCTTTCTATGTTGGTATTAGGTGTAGAAACGTCTTGTGATGACACGGCTGCGGCGGTTCTTCTGAGTGGGCGAAAGGTTCTCGCCAATTTGGTTTCATCTCAGGACAGAATTCACGGCCCTTACGGCGGAGTGGTTCCTGAACTGGCTTCTCGGCAGCATATACGCCATGTCCTTCCGATTGTTGACGCGGCCCTCGAACGAGCCGGAGTTGCTTTGCAGGATCTGGACGGTATCGCTGTGACTCGCGGTCCCGGGCTTGTGGGATCGCTGCTGGTGGGTCTCTCGGTCGTCAAAGGGATTTCTTTCCGATGGGGCATTCCTTACGTAGGCGTAAATCACCTGGAGGCTCATCTCGTGGCGATATTCCTGGAGAGGGAAGTCCCATTTCCCTATATCGCTTTGCTGGCATCAGGAGGACACACGCTCCTCTGTCTCGTGAAGGGTTTCGGTGACTATCTTTATTTGGGCGGAACGAAAGATGACGCGGCCGGCGAAGCTTATGACAAGGTAGCCAAAATGATGGGAATGGGTTACCCCGGCGGAAGAGTCATTGATGAGATGGCCCGGAGCGGGAATCCCAAAGCCATTCGCTTTCCCCGCTCTCGAATGAAGAGAGGCCGTTATGATTTCAGCTTCAGCGGTTTAAAGACCGCAGTCTGGCACTATCTGAAAACGTACGGTGACGGGCAACCGGGAATCACAAAGGCCGATGTCGCGGCGAGCTTCCAGGAAGCCGTGGTGGACATGCTCATTGCCCCCACGTTGCGGGCCGCAAGAGACTTAGGTGTTGGCCGGATTGTGCTGGCCGGGGGGGTTGCGGCGAATAGTCGCCTTCGCGGACGGCTCGGAAACAAAGCAGAGGAGGAGGGGATAGAAACCCATTTCCCCGCACCTGCTTTTTGCACCGATAATGCCGCCATGATCGCCCTATGCGGTCATTATTGGCTAACGCAAGGCCGCCGAGACGACTATCGCCTCAACGCCGATGCCGACCTGACTCTATAGATAAGGACTGAGGGCAGGGTTCACTACAAGCCCGCTGAAACCTCGCTGTTAACGGTCGCTTACCATGGTTTCTCTGTATCAGGAGGTTCGGGAAGCGCTCCGAGAATCGGATTTTAGACCCAAAAAGAGACTCGGACAGAATTTTTTAATTCACGAAAGCACTCTGCAAAAGATTCCGGCCCTCCTCGAGTTATCCGCGGATGACGAAGTGTTGGAAATCGGCCCGGGCCTCGGTTTTCTGACCCGAAAGCTCGTTCAGGTCGCGCGGAAAGTCTGGGCCATTGAACTGGATCCCTTGCTTGTGGATCGGCTGAGACGTAGCGCTTTGGGCTCCCATCCGGCTTTGGAGCTGGTTCACGGCGATATTCTCAAAGCTGACCTCTCCCGGATTCTTCCGCCCCGGAAAATCAAGCTCGTAGCCAATCTTCCTTACAGCATCTCCACACCCGTTCTTTTCCGTATTTTCGAATTTCGCGAGCGCTTCTCATTGTTGGTTTTGATGGTTCAACGAGAGGTAGCCGAGCGGATGGCCGCTGTGCCGAGTACGAAGTCTTACGGGACCCTTTCCGTTTGGTGCCGGATCCACGGGCGGATCGTGGACAAGATTCCAGTGTCTCCGGAGGCCTTTTTTCCTCAGCCCCGGGTAAGATCGATGATTCTGAAGCTGGCTCTGAATGGTGAGCCTTTCGTGGGGGAACAGGAGATGTCCCGGCTGCGGAGCCTTGTCCGTTTTGCCTTTGGCCAAAGACGTAAGACGTTGGCGAACGCTCTGGCCGGCCTCGCCGGTTTTCACAACCGGGACGAAATCGAAGCGTTCCTTTGGAGCGCAGGGATCGATCCCAAGCGCCGCGGCGAGACGTTGACTGTAGAGGAGTTCGTCCGCCTAAGCCGAACTCTTGGGGAAAAGCCCGGGGCCGGAGCGTGATCGGGACTCATGCCTGAGCTTCCCGAAATTGAGACAATCTGCCGAGGCCTGCGAGGGCGTCTTCCCGGTCGCAAGATTGTTGCCGTTCAGGTTTTTGACCGGCGCCTGAGGAGTCCCGTTAGCCAGGATTTTTCATCGCAGCTCCTGCACCGGGTTATTGTTCGTGTGGAGCGCAGAGGCAAATACATCCTGATTTTTCTCGAAGAGGATAAGGTTTGGCTTTCTCATCTGGGCATGTCGGGAAAGCTTATCTGCGTGAAGGCGGACCGGCACAGAGTCAAACATGACCATATCGTCGCCGGTCTATCCGATGGATACGAGGTGCGTTATCACGATCCGCGACGCTTCGGTCTTTCACTGGTCGTTTCCCATTCTGAACTCGAGGGCCTGCCCCAACTTCATGACCTTGGCATGGACCCGCTGGATCAGCGATTCGGAGGTGGTTACCTTCACACGGCCGCCCGAAACTCGAAACGGCGAATCCGAGACCTTCTCATTGACCAGCGCGTCATCGCGGGCGTGGGAAACATCTATGCCAATGAAATCCTCTTCCGCGCGGGTATTCGACCCACCAGAAGAGCGTGGCAAATTGCCCGTTCGAAATTAGAGTCCATCGCCCGGGAAACTCCGCTATTGCTGCGTGAAGCTATCCGTTGGTGCGGGACTTCGTTTTCCGACTACAGAGACGCTGAGGATCGCTTCGGAGAGTTCCAAAATCATCTGCGTGTTTACGACAGGGAAGGGGAGCCGTGCCGGGTCTGTGGCGCGCAAATTAGAAGAGTCCCGGTGGGAAATCGCAGCGCCTTCTATTGCCCTAAATGTCAGAGGTAGATAGAGGTTTCCCGGCGGCTGAGGCGGAGGTATTGGTTGGTGGAATGGTTGCGGCTGAAGCTGGCGCATGAGGCTATTCCTGGGTGGGCTGCCGGCCTTTATGAAAGAGCCGCCCGTCTCGCGATCGAAAGCTATTATGCGCCGTTAGCCCAGGAGATCGTGGCCGAGTTGGGCTCCGGAAGAATCCTTGATGTGGGAACCGGACCGGGCTATCTCCCTATCGAAATCGTTAAGAGAGCCAGATGGATCAACGTGGTTGGTATAGACGCCACTCCGAAGATGGTCTATTTTGCCTCCCAGCGGGCCAAGGCTCAGGGAATGGCCGACCGGCTTACGTTTATTGCGGGAAATGCCTATGCGCTCATGTTTGGGGACAATTCCTTTGATATGGTTATTAGCACGGGGGTGCTTCACGCCTGGAAAGACCCGGCGCGAGCTCTGGCAGAGTGCTGCAGGGTATTGAAGCCCGGAGGAGTAGCCTGGATCCTGGACCCGGCGCAAATCCTTACCGGCAGGAACCGGCGGGTTTGGCGCCGGTCTCTCCGCTGGTGGGAAAAGCTCGCTTATAAAGTATATTCGTGGCTTCCGAGGCTTGTCCCTCCTCATAGATTTTCTGTGGGGGAGATAAAAGACCTCCTGGCCAAGACACCCTTTGTCGACGGGACGGCAGAGCAACGAGACGGCATAGCTATAAAAGTTACGAAGCGACGCGGAGAGGGCCGGCTCGAACGATAACGCAAATAAAGCCGTAACAGTTGAGTTGCAACAGTCGCGGAATCTCTGGTAATCAGAAGCGCGCGGTTTCAAAAAGGAGGAACGGGATTTGAAAATCGACGGAACTTACGTATTTAAAGCACCCAGGCAAAGAGTTTGGGACGTTCTGCTTGACCCCCATACAATCGAGCAGTGCATGCCCGGATGCGAAGAACTTAAGGAGATCGGTCAGGATCAATACGAAGCCACCATGAAGATCGGCGTTGCCGCCGTGAAGGGCACTTACAAAGGCAAAGTTTCGATCAAAGAGAAACAGCCTCCGTCTCATTATATTCTTAGCGGCGAGGGGTCGGGGGGGCCGGGCTTTATGCAGGGAGATCTGAGCATCGATCTCGAAGAGAAAAACGGCGAAACGATTCTTAAGTACAGCACGGATGCGAAGGTGGGAGGACTCATCGCGGGCATCGGACAGAGAATGCTTGGAGGCGTCGCCAAGATGATGGTGGATCAGTTCTTCAAGAAGGTCCAAAGCTTGCTCTGATCCGATCAAACAGATCCTGTCGGGATTTCGCGTTAGGCGCTAATTGTTGGGTAAGAGCCGCCGCTCCTCAAAAGAGTACCGGCAAAAGCGACAAATCTTTGCCTCCTTTTTGACCCACTCGGCGCACATCGGGCATTGCTTCATTTCCGTTGCCGGCTTGTCCGCTGGCAACGGTCGTGCCTGCCCGCTGACGGTTGGTGTCGCCTCGCGTTGGGCTGATAGCGTGTTTAGCACTGCGTCAAAATCCGGCAACCACAGTCTCTGAATGACTATTTGGGAGCCGTAATTCCTTTCCTGCCATTCCATCATCTCGGCTTCGCGAATAGAAGTCGGCAAGGGAGACCAACCCAGGAGTTTGATCATCGCGTCGATCATTTTCTTAGCTGGAGGCAGGCAATTGACGATCGCGATCATCCCGCGCATGAAACCTTGAGCATAGAATTGGTCCGTTTTGTTAACTAAACCGTCCAGCGCTTTGCGTGACTGAAGATAGTCCCCGGGGTCCCGGACGTTGATGCCTAGATAATCGGCTCCACAAATTTTGACTTTCTTGGCTTCGCGAAAGTTAGACCAACTAACCAGACCGGTTGTTAAATGAGAATCTAAGAGCAACCCGTCCGCTCGGATGGTGAGATAGCCGGCATTCTTGATCACCAGACGCAAGACGAGGATGCCACCGATGCCAAAAAAGGCCACATCGAAAAAAGGAAAACCATCCTGACCTGCCTGGACAGCGGCGACAGCAAACCAGAGGCAGAGCACGCCCACGGCACCAAAAATCAGGCGCCATGCAGGTGACAATTTAAGCGGGAATCTCTTGACTTCATTCGTCGATTGTTGCCGGAGGCCAGTATATTGAGGGTTTTCCGTCATGCGCCTGGTATCCCACTGGAGTTGGCAATCTGATGGCGGCTCGACCTGATCGTTTCGCTACATTTCTCCTTATGCGCCATACCCTCCGCCTCGCTGGTACTCAGAATAGCATGGATTTCAGCTCTCGCTAACGTCGTGAACGCCGGGCCAAGAACGCGCTGAAACTCGGCACAGCCGTGGTGGCCTGGCCGTTACACCTGGAGTTAAGGTGCCACTGTCTGCTCATTGGCGAGAAACCTCGGAGCCCCGGCGGACGATCACGAACTTGCGCAGTATTGCGGCCAAGCCGAGCACCAGTGGAACGATGAGCAGTGCGCCGAGCACGGAAATGACCGGCCACCACGCAGAATCGACCGTGGGCGACATCACAAGGTACGTGCGCACGACCCAAGCTCCCGCGAGGAACAAAGCGACAGTTACCGACAACAGGTTAAACCGACGCACGGCCTTTCTATCGGCGTGGATCGGCGCAAAACGAAAGAACGCCCACGCCACCACGCCAACCACGGGGAACAAGATGAGCAGGGCCGCGATCACTGTTGCACTCTAACGTACAGCAGTTTCGACAAAGCCCCGGCTGCGGCATTGGCAGAGTATCGATTCAGGTCGGAACGCGCCCCTGCGCAGGTGGCACTTTGAAAGCGAATGCTAAGCTCAGCAGCGCCGCACGGCGTCGGTCTGAAGTTGAAGTTAGGCTTAGAAATTTAGATGTCCCCCTTGTGTTCTCGAGAGACCAAGTCTTGAAAAATCAACCCGTTCACGTATTCAAGCCTGACCTTAATCTCCTCCGTTTGTTAAGCTGCGTTCCGCACGCCGCCGGTTTCCATTGAAGGGCCAGCCGCTTCCGACTCGCGGCGCACTCGCGCAGATACAACTTAATGAGCGTTCGAGA
>JACQUW010000210.1 GCA_016210115.1 Deltaproteobacteria bacterium
GGAACGACATGAATTAGTGCTTCACTCTGAACAATGAAAGGCACACTTTTCTGGATCTTGCTTCGGGTCGGCTACCTTTATAATCGATTTCTTGTATCTCTCATGCCCCAATTCTATGACTATTGCCGCTTGGTTCGCACCGATGCTCCGCGATCAACGCAGGAGCACCAACGCGAGTGCCACAAGCGCGGCAACGAATGCAGTGCCGGCCAGCCCTAGCGCCACGAGCATTGCGGTCCGCCACCGCGCCTCCACCTTTCGCCATACAATAACGGGATCGTCTGCTCCAACACCACGCTCGGTGAAGAGCGACTGCTGCATTATTTCCTTTGCCGAAAGTACCTCTTCCATGGCGGATTCGAAATGCCGCTGGGATATCCGTTTGCCCAAATCTGAGCCGGGTTCGGCCGCAGCTGCGGCTGCGGCCTTGATCACTGCATTTTTGATATCGCCACCGCTCACCGCGTACCGCTCGGCAAGCCGCCGGAAATCGACATCCGGCGCCAGCGGCGTCTTTTTCGGATGAATCTGCAGCTGCCAGATCCGCGCGCGCTCTTCGCCCCCCGGCATCTGAAAAAGCACATGGGTTCGGATCCGCCGCTCAAATGCCGGGTCAAGATTCGCAGCTAGATTGGTCGCAAAGATCACGATGCCGTTAAACGCCTCCAACTCGCGAAGCAGAACGTTGACCGTCAAGTTACTCTCACGATCATGTGGCAAAATGGCGCCGGCCGACCGGCGCGACGCGATGGCATCAGCTTCGTCAAAGAAAAGGACTGCGTTTTGCTCGACCGCCGCGCGAAATGTAGCAACGATATTTTTCGGCGTCTCGCCTACCCACATCGACTCCGCCTCGGCGTAATCGACGACAAGAAGCTTCATGCCGAGCGCATGCGCGACAGCCTCGGCGCAGATCGTCTTTCCAGTCCCAGGCGGTCCCGCAAAATTAAACGCCAACCCAAGCCCCGACGCGTGCCGCTCACCTAGACCCCAGCGGTGGAAGATCAGGGTTTGGTTCCGAACTTCGGCAAGGGCCTGCTCCAGAGTACGCCGGGTTTGAGGCGGGAGAACGACATCCGCCAATGTGCGTTCCGGCGTGACGGTTTCCACTACCCGACGCGAACCCAGACCCGTAAACAACGAAATTAGAGGACTGGTCATATCTCGGTTATCCAGCGGCTTAAAAGATTTTGCGGAACTTTTCCAGGGCATCCTGGATGAGCCAAGGTCCGACCGTGCGGAGGTGCTCGATCGTCTGGCCGTTCACGATTGGGATACAGAAGCCGCGTGAGCACACTTGGCCCTGCTGGATGTCATCGATGTGCAGGTCACAAAGAGTCTTCGAAGGCGCCGCCGCCTGGGGGATGCAAATATGTAACCCCGGGCCTTGCTTGACGATTTCACGGAAAGTATCGCGTGGACCGTGAGCATTGAACATATCACGACAGAACTTGGAGTCCGTGAGCGGAATGCTTACTGGAACAACGTTCGGGTCTGGGCTCAACCGCGGGCCTGTGGTCAGCCTGTCCATCTGCGCGAAAAACGCCCTCCGATCAAAGATTGTACAGAACAGCCCCTTGGAGCCCACGCCCCGGAAAACATTGATGATGATCCGGATGTTCTTCCAGATATCGAAAGGCTTCATCCGGGTGTGCAGCTCCTTCAACGTCTCCGTCGTGCTCGCGTTATCGCCGCCAAACCGCGCGGAAAGCTCCTTCGCCGGCAGTGGCCCTTCATGTTTAGCGACAAACGGAAAGAGCATCAGCTCGTCCGGCTTCTTCGCGTCATTGCTGCGGCGGACCGCGTCCTGAATATCCTGAGGCAGGTCCGACAACGGCGGCTCGAACGCCTCACCGCCTCCCGTACGGGAGGGTTCAGCGGCAGCGGTCAGCGCGCGCACGACGCGCGGAGGACTCGCCGCTGAGGGCACGGCAGCGGCCGGCGGGCTGTGTGGGTGCGGAGCTGGCCACGACCCAGCCCGAGGTGCTCCGTCGCCCCCATCGAGCACCCAGATCGCGTGATCAAGTGACGCAATGGTCATCCGACCCACAATGTTGTCGGCCTGGGTCTGGTACTTTCGATTGATGATCTGGAACTGTCGCTTATAAGCGAGCACCGCCGCCGCGGTCCGGGGACCATAATACCCGGGCTCCGAGAGGGCGTCACGCACTTCGAGGAAACGTAAGCGCACCAACGCCGACTGGATAAGCGTCACGTGCTCGCCCCGCGCGCCGGGCACCACATGCGCCGGATCGGACACCAAACAGGCTTGCAGTGCTTTGTTGTCAGCGAACAATCGAGAGCGAAGCGGCATAGGTCACCTCCCGCACCGTCATAAGGCGACAAGGGACTGCATAAATAATAAAGGTAAGAATGTGCTCCCGCAAACGGGGTGGCATCAGTCGTCGTCACTGAAATTGTGCGTTCTCTCCTTTCCAGAAGAGATGCATCGTGACAGGGCAACGACTGGAGAGAGCCTCTAAACTGTTGCGATCGGTACCGCTCGCTCGGTTTGTTGCCGATGGAAAGGTTGGGACTCATTTATTTGGACGACAGGATGTACCTGTTCATGAATATCAGCAAGGCATCGGCGAGGTCATCGGCGAGACTCGACATGCCGCGATAGGCTCGCCCGAACTCCAGTTGGATCGCGTCGATGCCGCCGGGACGGTGACTGCCATAGGTGAATACCGTGTAGCCGCCCGCGAACCGCGAGTCTTCTCGCAGGCTTCTGGAGGCCATAGAAGGCATCACGCGATAGCCCTTGGTTTCGAGCAACCCGGTGATGCTTTGTTCGCCCTGCACTGCTGCGACGCCATGACGAGCGATGAGGGATTTGACGGTGAGGCCGGCGCGCGTACCACGGAAAATCGTACTTGGCTCGTCCGACTGTCCATGTACATCCACCAGCAGTCCGCCGCTGGGAAATCGGTTCGACACGTCTCGGAGCGCGCAACTCGCTCATGGTAGGCTGCATAGGCGGGCAGTGCGTCGGCCGATTCCATCGCCTCTGCTTCAGCTCGATTGGCATCGAGATATTTGCGGCTGAACTTCGCAACTACGAGATAAGGACTCTTGCCGGTCCTGGCCGCGATGATCTTAGCAGCCCGCTCGGAGAGGTTTCGTGTGCCCACATCGCGAACGATAGCGCCCTTGACGCGTGGACGGATCCAGCCTACGGGCTCGGTTCCGTCATGGGGGACCGTGAGGATTAGAGGAAGCGAGCCCACGGTTGAAACGACCATATTATCCGGGTCGTATGCACACACAGCCTGAGATGGAAAGCCACAAAGCAATAAGGCGATGAGCGCTTGCACTATCTGTCGTGAGTTCCTCACTACAATTGGCCGGCCATCTAGGTTGACTCACTGCCGAAAGCTGGGCCGCGTCATACCGAAGCAGGTTCGGCGAGGCGGCTCGGGTGAACCCAACCGAATAGCGGCAAGGGCTGGGCAGCTTATGCCTTGGCAACAACAACGATATCGCCGTAGGTGCTCTGGACAATGGCTCGCAATTCCGCCTGCTCGGCCGCTGGAACGTTAAACTTGTCGAGCGTCTGCTGAAAGTCGTCCATGAACGCCTCCCATTCTTGGGGCGTGATATTGAGGTGGCGATGGGAATCGGCCATGGAGCGCCCCGTGTATGTCTGCGGGCCGCCTGTCGCCCAGCAAACCATTTCGGTGGCGAGATACTTGAAGCCGGCGGGTGGCACTTTGTGGTGCACCTCGTCGACCGCGGGGTTGGCATTCAAGCGCGGATCGGCCATGACGCGGTCGATAAAGTCATCAACCACGGTTGCGATGCTGTAGACGCCGCCAAGGCGATCATAAAGACTTGCCTTATTCTGGGTGGACATGGCATTGCCTCCTCATAAGTTTTTTTGCACTCTGCCACGCTATGTCGCATTACTCAATTCTGACTGGATCACCACGGCGAATTGTGCCGCCCCGCACTACCGCAGCATACACACCGATGTTGGTTTGGTTATACTGGGCCGCAGTGCGGAGGATTCCCGGATCGCTTGCGAGATCCCCTTGCCCGAGAGTGGTCATTACGCAACGCCCGCAAGGACCGGTGATGCTCAGGCTCACTTGGTCCCCGATGGCGAGCGTGTGGCCGACCCAGGCATTCTCCGCAAAGCCATTCTCACCTGAGGCCAGTTGCACCACGATGTTGGGACGAAACCGTCGGACCTCGAAGCGGCCTTGCGGATACAGCTCCCGCAGGCGATCGAGCGTGGCCGTGGTCAAGAGATGGACCGTGGCACAGTCGAAGAAGGTCCCCTCGGGTAGAGTAAAATCGGTGACCGTGTCCCGGTGGTCGAGGCCTTCCATGTCCGGCCAGTACTCCTCGGCGCTCACCGCCCCGCGCTGGGCTGCACAAAGTATCACCTCACGGTTGAGCGCCTGTGAGAGAATCTGGTTGAGATCGCCCTGGTCACTAGTGACAGTGGTGCCATCGGGGAGGGCAATTCGGACCGGAGGGATTTTTGCGGCCGCGCGCGCCGGCTCGATGAAGGTGGCGCGGAAATCGACGAAACGCGGCCATTTGCGCGGGTTCTTGGCGGTGGCCACCTTCCCGTCGGAGCTGTCGACGAGGGCATACGAACGATCCCCAAGTAGCCCGCGCCCCGTAACCTCAGCGGCGTTAAGCTCCTCTCCCATCATGGATTTCACGGGATACTGCCACAGCGAAGTCACCGAACCCATCTCGCTTTGGCTTGTATGGGACATAATCCAACCTCCTTAGGTTAGCTGAACCCAATAGTTCCCTAAAGCAAGCGACGCCTAAACGCCGTGGGCGTTCCGCGGGTCGTATCGATGAAGCGGTACAGGATGGTGTGGACATTTACTCTGTATCCATGTGGCCACAGTCCCTTCGCCGCTTCTGAGTAGGTCTGGGCCAAAAACTGTTGATTTGCAGCGGGCATCGCTCCTCTCACGTGCTTCTTGGTTGTTTGAAATACTCCTTACCTTCAATGAATACGACAAAGGAAGATCAGTCAACAATGCCGGTTTCTGGTAGCCGTCGTCGATCAATAACTTGGCCTTTCATAGAACTTCGTAAAGGAAGCGACAGGTAACGGCGTGCGCTTCACCTGCGCCGAGCCCGTACGGCAAAGCCATCAAGTGCAAGCGCCTGTTGGTTATCCAAAACGCCTGTGACCCCTTGCCGAACCCAGCAAAGGCAGGCAGGTTACACCAAAGCAGATAATTCCAAAACGCCAATGAGCGATATGCCG
Source organism: Deltaproteobacteria bacterium (assembly GCA_016210115.1). Classification (GTDB taxonomy): domain Bacteria; phylum Desulfobacterota; class Binatia; order UBA9968; family UBA9968; genus JACQUW01. The sequence continues at coordinate 5,243 of JACQUW010000210.1, forward strand.
CCAACAAGATAGAGAAGCGGCGCGTCCCAGGTGTGGGGAGAGAGGGCTTCGGCCAAGGTCGTGGCTAATGGAACGATTCCGAGTGCTAGAAGAAACTGAAGATCCGTCAAGTGCTGCCGCAAAAGAGCGACGGCGATAATGGCGCTCAGAAACACGCAGGCACTGCCTTCAAGAGTTCTAGTATAGATACGATCTGTAAACAAAGCTTTTACGCGATACTTTCGCTTGCCAAAGCGAACTCCAACAGGTTCGGCAAGCCCGTCACCTATGCCAGCCACGAGCACTGCGATATAAATGAGAGGTTGCTTCCCATACCGCGCCAGCCATACAGCCACTAAAACGATGACAAGGTAAGTGGCGAGAATCTGTGTGGAAAGCCACAACAAGGTGAAAGGGCGATCCTCGGGCCGATCTATAGCGGCGTAAGCGGTGGAAAGAAAGCCAGACCGGGAACGCAGGGCATGACTGAACGTGCCGATCCAAAGCAAAAAAATTATTCCACTCGTTAAGGTTGTTGTCGTTGAGATTTGAAATGGAAGATGATGCGCGAGAAAGAGCGTAGAGAAAAACAGGATAAAATGAAAAATTTTCCGTGTGTAGTTAACTCGGATACCGCACTTCTGTACCCATAGCCCAAGAAAATAGGCAGAGCCATACAAAATGATGGCCTTAAGAAATTCATGGAGCCAGTAGTTTTCCATCAGCGACATGGCCAACTGTTAAAGTAGATTCGGCGTATCTCCGTTAGGTTTTTTGTAGTCAAGGCGGACTCTATTGTATTCGCCGGCATTTAGCAATAAATTCGACCTGGTGAAACCGCTCTCTGGGCCAAATCTGTGATCGCCGATCATCCGCTTCTCTGAATTCCCGCCTCTCTGCGAGTTGCCACATACGCCCACGTCGTGGCTATCGCAACCACGAGCGAAAGCAGTGGACGACCCCAATCAGCATCAGCCACCGTGTCCCGATGGCAAAGGCAAGCATATAGATCGCAAACGGGATCGCGCCCGCTAGGGTACTTGGAAGCTGAGCGCCGTCTTTGAACTGCTGCTCGGCATAGAGCCGGCTTTTGGCTCTTTCCGCGAACCTGGTTTCATTCCGCCGTGAATGAAGCCGACACGAAAACCCCAGTTCTTGAGGATGTCAACAAGGTAATCAAGGGTGTCTTTAAACTCAGTGAAGATCAGGAGCCGCTTATCCGAGTGGTCAAAGAATCCCTCCTTGTGGAGGAGTTCTTTCAAGCGCGAGAGCTTGGCTTCGCCTGCCAGCGCGCGGGCAGGCAGGTCCGGCGGCGCCATGCGAGCCAACTGCTGCGCTGTTTTCAACGCCTCTTCAAGGCGATGTGCACGGTTTTCCAGTGAATGCCGAAGGGCGTAGGTACTGGACGCGAGTCGCCGCTGGTAAAGGGACATGAGGAATCCAACGGCGCGGGCGCGGGGATCTTCCTCTTGAGCTGCGGCCCTGGCGCTTTGCATCTTTACGAAGCGGGTCACGTCCCGATAGAGATCAAATTCCGCTCCATCGATTTGAAAATCCACGGTATGAGGGATTCTTTTGGTAAAGATTTTTCTTGCCTTCCAGGAACCGCCTGCCTGCCCGCGCTCTGGCAGGCGGGCCTGCCGCGCCCGACCGCTAGCTATTAATTCCTTCAACCATTGTCGGCCAAAGCCCGTTTTGAGATCGGCCTCGCGTTTAACCGCCTCTTCGCGCGACTGGTATTCTTCGTAATGAGCAATCTTTACAGGCTTATTCCGCTTCGTCCATTCGACCTTGCCCGTTATATGGTCTTGCCAACGACGCTGAAGATTTTCCGTCTGACCGATGTAGTGCCTGCCGCCTTCACACTCAATCGCATATACATAGAACATGTTCGGTCGCGGCGCAGGCAGGTCCGGCTGCCGTTCAGGAAAATAAACCATCGCTTCTTTGGTCCGCCTGAGATAAAAAGGCGCCCTGCGCCGGTTCATGGCTTCCCGGATGGAACGTACGTCTGCATAGGCGTCCGCGTCCAATAGCTGCAAGAAAAGACTGAAATTGACCGGATCGCCCTTGTGAGGCGTGGCAGTTAGCAGGAGAACATGATCCGCTGTATCCCTCAAAAGCTCCCCCAGCCCGTAACGCGCCGTCTTTCTTGAGGGCGGGGTCCAAGACATCCGGTGGGCCTCGTCCACGATGACCAGGTCCCAATGAACCTGGCGAAGTCCCGGCAAAATATCTTCACGCTTGCTAAATCGAGGGAAGTAAGAACCTGGTTTTGTTCCAGCCACTGATTGACTCCGAATTGGTCGCGGATATTGCTGCCTTTCACAACCAGGAACTTTTCGTCGAACTTCTCTTTTTAGCTCCCGCTGCCACTGAAACGTGAGATTCGACGGGCCCACGATCAGGATTCGCTCGGCCAGTCCTCTCAGCTTCAGTTCGCGAATCAGGAGACCGGCCATAATCGTTTTACCCGCTCCAGCATCATCGGCCAGGAGGAACCGGACCCGCGCTGTCTTTAGGAGGTAATCGTAGACCGCTCACAATTTGTCCGCTGCGGATTGGTGATTCGACAGCCATGAATATTAGTATCTAAGAAGTACGCCCTGGATGTTGATAATTGTCCGAACTAAGAAGCAGGCAAGCCCTGTATCCGCATGGGCCGGCAGCCCTGCATCCCTCCAAGAATTTTAGGCACGATTCTAAGCGATTTCAGGGTCTGATAAAAGGGCGGATTATAACAGAAGAGCTATGTGGGAGAAATGCAGCTTGGAGCAGGGAGCCGGAATAGTCAGATCAGAGATCGGAGGTCGAAAGTCGGAGGCAAGAGGTCGGAGATCAGAAAACCAGAGGTCAGAGATCGGAAGTCAGACGGGAGAGAGGGCAAGTGAGAGGGAGCCGATCAGCGGATTCAGGCTTTGGCAAGGCCGGTGATCGCTGGAATCGCCGGCGCCGCGCGTCCCGTCGCCCGAATCATCAGAGCCATGCAGGCCGCCATCAGACCCATGACGGCGCCGGCCAAAAACGCGTATTGATAATCGCCAAACTGCATGTGTACCCAACCCCCGCCGACCGCCGCAAGCGCTCCGCCCAATTGATGGAACACGAAAACCAATCCGAAGAGTGTCCCAACTCTTTCATGCCCGTAATTCTGTGCGAGGATCGCCGTTGTTGCGGGTCCGGTCGCGAACCAATCGAGACCGTATAAGACCGCGAAGACAAAAAGCCCCCACGGCTCCGACACGTATGGCAAAATGAAAAGCGATGATCCCCGAAGGGCGTAAGCTAGCGACAGAACTTTCCGCGCATCGACGCGGTCTACCAGCCACCCCGCCAATGTCGTCCCGATAAAGCTCGCTCCTCCCATGAGTCCAACCGCCGCTGCCGCGGTCACCTGCGGGATACCTCTCTCAATAGCGTGAGGAATCAGGTGTGTGCCGATAAGACCGTTGGCGGTCACGCCACAGACAAAAAAACAGGCGCTTAAGAGCCAGAAATTCGCGGTCCGAAAGACTTCAGAAAGCGATGACGCGGAGATGGGCTGGAAACCGCGATTTGCGTAAGGACTCCGTCTTTCCCGGGAAACGCTTGCCGTTCCTGAACCATACGGCTCGAGCCCGACGTCCGCGGGAGCATCGCGCATCCACAGCAAAATAGCCGGTATAAGGATTACGGCTGCGCCCACAATAATCATCAATGCGTTGCGCCAACCCCTGGATACGATCACCGCCATCAGGAGCGGAAGAAAAATCACCTGACCGGCCGCGTTGGCATTGATAAGGACGCCCAGCGCCAGTCCCCGCCTGCCGATAAACCAACGGCTCGCCACGCTCGGTCCGAGAGAAGGAGTTAGGCCCGTCGCGATCCCTAAAACAATTCCCCATAAAACAATGAGCTGCCACAGCTCCTGAACAAGAACGGTCCCCGTCACCCCCACAGCGATTGCTGCCAGACTACCCAGAACGACGCGGCGCGGCCCGACGCGATCAATCAGCCATCCGCCCAGCGGCGCCGCCAGTCCGTATAGTAGAAGGTTAAGGCTGGCGGCGGAAGCAATCGCCGTTCGGCTCCACCCGAACTCTGCTTCGAGGGGGTGGATCAAGACAGACGGCGCTGATCGTATTCCAGCAGCCGTGAGGTTGGTTAGAAAACTCAGTCCGATAATGACCCAACCATAGTGGAAAGGAAGAGCAACTGAAACGCGCGGCTGTTTTGTTGCGGCATCGCTTTCGCGCATTCTCATCCTGTAGCACAAAAAACGGCGCGTTAGAAAGGCAACTTTGAGAAACTCCACGTTCACCCTTCGAGAGCCTCAGGGCGAACGGAATAAAGTCTTAAATAACAACTAAATGCCCGTTCATGCAGAGCCTCGTCGAAGCACGAAGCCAGTTTTTCAACAGCCTGATTTATTGCTTCACGATTGTATGCCACGCATTTCAAGTAACTCTTGCACCGGCATAGCTTGAAGACTAAAAGATGGGATGCGCAACGTATCGAAGTCAACAAGATCAAGCTCATGAAGGCGAGCACCCTAAAGCTTTGCCTTCCAGTCATGGCGATGACCGCACAACAGACTGCGGGAGCCCTCGTCCTTCCTCCTTTTCTGGACGATCTCAAGTATCCGGTGTCGGCCATCGGATCACTTATCTCTGTAGGACCCGTTCTAACACTGGCCGCTCGTCTCCCGGCAGGCTTCGTTTATCGTGGAAGCCGGGCGCGCATGTTGATCGCCCTGGCGTTATCTGTCTGGCCTTCTATGTGGACGCGCTCCCGTCCGATGAGGAGCGCCATCACGCCATGGGATACTACGCGGGATGCCTACCTTTTTTTGATCGGACCGTTAATCATCATCGTTTTTTTCCTGATTTCAGTCTGGGGGTGCAAGTTTCTGGCGAGATATCCAACGCCCGCCTAGCAAATTACGGCCATTCACCCGGGTTTCGGCTACTTGTCTGTAGTCAACCGTCTGCCACAGCCCAGGTTGCGGGATATGCGATCCGCGGCGTGCCGAACTAATCCACCGAACTCCGAGATCTGCGGTCTGGAAAAGCGAACGACCGGAAGCCCAACCGAAATGCCCGCAATGGGTCTTTCTGTCCTGTCGAAGATCGGAGCTCCAACGGCTCTAACCCCTTCGATGGCCTCCTCATCGCTCAGAGCATAGCCATTGCGCCGGACTTTTCTGAGCTCTTCTAAAAACGCGGGGATCGAGACGATCGTTTTCGGCGTGAATTTCATCGGGAGACTTTTCTTTAAGATCTTTTCAAGCTCCTCTTCCGGAAAATAGGCCAGGATCGCCTTGCCGATCGCTCCAAAGTTAAAATCATACGCGGTTCCCACCCTGTGCGTAACTCGCAGTGCAAGCGGGCTCTCCCGCACCAGCACAGAAATCAACTGATCGCCCTCGAGAACTCTTACGACGACTGTCCCTTGGGTTTTCGCCCAAAGCCAGTCCACTGCTCGTCTGGATTGATCAATAATATTGAATTGGGAGAGCACGACTGAGCTCAGGCTCAAAATTTTCGCCGTGAGCATGTAACTCTTGTCGTTTTGATCTTTTCGTAGATAGCCTTCTTTTTCCAGCGTCTGAACAACTCGAAATGCCGCGCTCTTGGTCAGCTTGAGTTCTCGACTGATTTCTGTGAGCTTCCAGCGCGGCCGGCCCACGCTGAAGAGCTCCAGAATCCGCATTCCTTTAATCAGTGTTCCAAGCATGGCAGCAAACTAAAGCCTCTGGAAAATGGAAAATCGTTAGAGGCACCCGACTTCTCTGTAATACCGCTCGGCTCCAGGATGGAGAGGGATCACACACCGGGTGGATAAGTGTTCTAAAGTGATCGGAACCTCGAGACTCCGTTGGCGGGGCGGCAGATCATTATATGGGGCGGCGACACGGTCTCTGGTCTCGGCGCACACCTTGGCCAGGAGATACGAAAGCTCTGAGGGAAAATCCTCGCGACAAAAAAGCAGCCACCCGGCGAACTCCAGAGTGAGCAGGTCCTCTTCGATCCCTTTCAGTCGCCCCTTGGGGATCGTGCTCGCTTGGAATCCATATTTCGATTTCATATACTCCACCACCTCGGGCTTAAGCTGCAGGCATGTCATCGGATAGGCCTCCGCGAGCTCTTCCCACATGATATGGTGAACGCCTTCCTGGAAGATCGCGTTTGCTTCGCGTTTTCGCACAATGGGAACTCCGATGGTAGACTGTCCGGGAAACAAAACCTTTCCGCCCCATGTTTCTATGTCTTTATAGGAGAATCCGTACTGTTTGATGATTTCTTCAACCGTCCAGGTCAAAGTGTCGGGTCCCGTCGGACCGACTCGGCCTGAGACCAACGTCAGCTTGGGTTTACGGATCGGTATCTCCTCCATAGAGCCGATACCCAGATCTTTGTCGACAAGCCAGAAGATGTAATCCGGTTCCGGAAAACGAGCTATCGCTCTCAATGAACCGACGCTTTCACGAAAGGGTCCGATCCCTTCCATGGCCATCTTTGCGGTCACGGGCGGATTGGTAATCCCTACATCCACCTCCCCCCTTCCAACCATCTTGGGATTTTCCAAAGAACCGAGGCCGAACTTCGGTGTGTAGACGCCGACGCTTGTCACCACTCCCGGCTTTTCGCGATTGCCGTCGAGCGCTTGAGCGAGCACGGCCGTAATGCGCGACCAGGGGTGAAATGGCGTATGCGATGCGATTTTTAGAACATAGCCCCATTCATCTCGTTGAACCACGTATCTCCTCCTACGACTTTGCTCTGTGGAACTCGCCGGCTTCGACCGCAGCAGTGACATCCACCTCAATCATCATTCCTGGCCGCGCCAACTGCTTGACCACAACCAGCGTCGAGGCTCTACGCGGCAGGCGTTCCTTGACAATTGCGGCTCCGTGGCTTCGGTAAATATTCAGATCCGTTACATAGGTTACGATCTTTACAATATTTTCGACCGAGCTGCCCGCCAGCTCCAGAGACGCCACAATTCTTCTGCAAATAATCCCGGCCTGTTCCGCCATGGTCGGCAGGACTGTGTCGCTATCGGGGTCGATGCCGCCTACTCCCGAGAGGAAGACAAACCCGCCGGCCACAACGCCACGAGCGTAGCCCTTTTCAACGTGGTACTCCGTTGGAAGCACTTGCACTGTCATCTGGATCCCCGGTTATCGCAAAGCGCTCATCACCTTCTTCGCGAACTCGGTAATAATCGACTCCTTGTCGCCATAAGGCACAATCGTAATGAGATCCACCCCATCATTGATAGTATCTACGATTCTCGCCCGAACCTGCTCCGGCGATCCGGCAATCGAAAAAAGATCTACCCACCGTTCGGGCACCAGGTGACTGTGCTCCGGTCCCATGTGGTGACTGAAATCATACTCGCGGTTCAACCGCTCGGTAGCCAATCTGTCTTCCTCGGCCATGGCCTCTCCCTGCTTCAGCATTCGGGTGAAGACCACCATCCCGCTTCGGGCGACGTGCGGCTTAACCGCTTCCCTAGCCGATTTCCCATCGCGCGCGAGAGAACAAGGAATCCACGACATGATCTTCACCGAATCGGCCGGCCGCCCGGCCTCCGCCACGGCCCTTCGAACGCCGTCCACTCCCGCCGCGACGCTGTCACGGCGTCCTCCGAGTATCACTCCGTCGGCAATCCGGCCGGCCATCTCCCTCGTCCGCGGCGAATTGGCCGCGATGTAAATCGGCACGTCGACCGGAGAGGGATACATGAGGCGCATCCGGTTGCCGTCAAGCTCCACAGGCTGGTTGCGAAGCAATTGGCGCAGCCTCTCAACGCCTTCGGCCAATTTCTGCAACGGCACCGGCTTCACCCCGATATTGCGTGGGCCGCTGGCGCCGATCCCAATGCCCATGCTGATCCGGCCCGGCGCCAGCTCCGATAGCGTAGCAAAAGCGCTTGCTGTTAGGCTCAGGTGCCTCACGTGAGGATGCGTGACTCCGGAGCCGATGCCAATTCTCTTCGTTTGAGACGCAATCGCACCCATAATGACATAAAGCTCACGCCAGATAATGTGCGAATCACCGACCCAGACCCCGTCATAACCCAGCCTCTCCGCTAGCCTGGCCTGCTTGACCGTCTCTGAGGCAGGCTCAGTGGGAAACAGGGCCACACCGAATTTCACGTTCCTTGCCATCAGCCGTTCATCTCCCTGTGCTGGCACCGTTGCAAAAAGACCAAACCTTCATCCTCGCATTTCTCCTCCCCGCTTGGAGACTGTGTCGCAATCATTCATCTCCGCTTTATTCCTGCTCACCCCCATCCTTGCCTTCCCCCGCAAGGGGGGAAGGTATAAGGCGCGTGAACGTGTAGATAATGCTAAACTTCACAAACGAGAAGGAGTGCATCTCCGTTTTTTATCTTTACTCATTTCTCCCCCCCTTGCGGGGGAGGACTAAGGAGGGGGTCACTGAAAATTTCTCTCACCCTCACTGTAATCATCTCCTTGGAAAGAGAGGAAGTTTAAAAATCAAACAACCGCAACCGGGTCTATGGGAAATCCCGTGCCTCCTTTGAGTCGTACCGGAACAGCCACAAAAAGAAATTCATACGACCGATCCCTGCCAAGCTCTTCCAGATTGAGATTCTCAATCAGATAAATGCCCATCTCCGTCAGACAGAGTTCATGCACAGCTCTATTCCTCGGCGCCGACGGCGGACAGGCATCGATCGCCCAATTGTCGGCTCCAATCGCAACGACTCCCTGCTCCCCGAGCCATCTGGCAGCCTCGCCGGTTAATCCCGGCTCCTCTAACATGTAACGCCGCTCGCGCTTCTCCCAGAGTCGGGACCATCCCGTGCGCACCAATGCGACATCACCCGATTGGAGCCGGATACTCTCCGCGCCGGCGACAGCTTCGAGATCTTCCCTGTCGATCGAGACATCGCTCTCGAGCATTTCGACCCCCCGATGAGCCGCCACGTCAAACAACACGCCGCGGGTCAGTAAGGGCGGGCACCGATCGATGCCGAGATCGACGAGCCCGTCCTCGGTCCATACTTCACTTTTGGGCCTGCCGCCGAAAACGCGTTCGTCACAATACCAATGCCCGAAAGCATCGATGTGTGTCCCCGTATGCGTGGGAAGCTCCACCACCTCGCTCAAAGCCCCGGAACCCGGGCGACTCGCCGGCGAGCGACCGATGGTAAACCGGCGGCTACGAGAGATATTCGGGCTGTCGCTCAATTGAGGAATGTCCGTGCTCAACACCTGGCCAAGCCGATAGATCTGACCTTTCTTCACCAGTCGCAATCCCTTCAGAGTCATTTCGGGCGAAAGCCAGCGGCCCGCTCCTATGGTCTCCATGTTTCGCTCCTTCTTGATCCACCTGTTCAGGTCCGCGCCATGCGCTTGTACATCCGTAGGCCCGATGAAAGCGGCTGCCGGTTCGGAGAGCCCGTTGCATCCGACCTGCCTGCCGGCAGGCAGGCAGGTAACCAGCGTTGGAATTACGACTAAGCCATCGCGTGGGCTCGGAGAACGGGCTGAGGCTTTCATCGTCACGTGATCCTTCCACCCCACTAGACTAGACCTTTGCCATGACCTCTTCCGCGAAGAGCCGGACCATAGCTTCCTTTGATCTGCCAAAAGGCACCAGCCCAATCTCGTCAACGCCCGCGCGAATAATGGCTCTGATCTTCTCGCGAACCTGCTCGGGGTTTCCCGCTATCGAGTAGCGGTCGATCCATTCTTCTCTGACGAGATGGCTATGCTGCGGTTCGAAATGATGATACATGTTGTATTCTTTCCAGAGGCGCTCGACTGCCTTCTTTTCCTCCTCGTTTTGCAGCTCGCCTTTACGATGGAGTCTTCCGAGGGTGACCATGGCCACTCGCGCCACCATTGATTTGACGGCTTCTCGCGCCTCCGCGGAATTATTCGAAACGGAACAGGGAGCCCAGCAGATGATTTTCACTCGACCCGAATCGCCCCTCTGAGCTGCGATGGCGGGACGCAACTGCTTCACAACCTCGTCCATCGAGGTGACCTCGCCGCCACACATGACCCCGTCAGCCACGCGGGCTGCCATTTGTCTGGTCGCCGGAGAGCTCGCGGCCACGTAAATAGGGATAGAGTTATTTTTTGCGAACACACACCGGACCGGCTTGTCATTCAGTTCGACCGTCTCGCCGCTTGTGATTTTTTGTATGAGCTTTATGGTTTCTTCGAGGCGGGAAAGACGCACTGGTTTTAAGCCCACGTTACCCGGACCCGTAGCGCCAATGCCGATGCCCAGGTGAGAGCGTCCCTGAGAAAGCTCCTGGAGTGTAACTATAGCGCTCGCCGTCACCGTGGAATGACGCAGCTCGGGATGCGTAACACCCGGCCCGATTTGGATCCTTTTTGTCTGCAGCGCGATCGCCCCCAGAAGCACGTAAACCTCACGCCAAATCATGTGGGAGTCGCCGACCCACAATCGATGGTAACCAAGATCCTCAACCAGCCGGGCGAATTCGATGCCTTCCAGGGCTTTTTCACCACAGAACAAAGCAACTCCGAAATTCACGGCTGGCATCGCAGCTTTCCTTTCACCGGTTATGAGAAATCCACTACGTTTCCCCATTTGGCTCTCGTCTTGTCCGCCAGTTCGGGGCTAATGGACGCCACCTCGGGGAAATTGGCGCGCCGCTCAAACGGGATGCAGGCGTCGATAATGGCGCGAGAGTTGAAGTACTGTTCGCGCGGAAGCCCCTGAGGCAGCAACGGATCGAGCCTCTGTGTGTACGCCCGCTTTATAATATCGATGTCCTGGGCGGGATCCGCCCGGGATGCCATCGCGAACGTGACATCCTCAATATCCGTTACGTCGATGTCATCGTCGACGACGACGACGTAGCGATTGACTCCTCTGCCGATCAGTTGTGCGACGAGGTGGCCAACCTCACGCGCATGGCCCGCATACCGTTGCCGGACAGAGACCGCGGCCATTTGGCTCGAAGCCAGACGATGGGTGCTGAGCATGGTTACTCCCACCACCCCAATGGATTCGAGATAGCGCATGTACATGGCGTACGAGAAAACATTTGTGCCATAGGAGGGGTGCTTTCCCGGAGGGCTCCCCAGAATGATGGGATCCTTTCGATGGTAGAGCCGCTCGACGACGATGTAGGGCGCCGGCTCCACCATACCGCCGTAGTAGCCGGTAAACTCTCCGAAAGGTCCTTCGTCCATCTCAGCTCCCGGATGCCAGTGGCCCTCGATCACGATCTCCGCGTCCGCAGGGATGGGCAATCCCGTCACCTCACCGCGCACGACCGGCACGGGACCTCCTTGAATGGCGCCGATGTAGCCAAACTCTTGCGCTGGACCGCTGGCGCGAGGAATGGGCCTGCCGCCGACGAGCGCAAAAAGCGGGTGCTGCCCCAAGGTAATCACCACGGGGGCCGGTTTCCCCTGAGCGTGGTACTTGCGCATGTCGGCAAGCCCATGCCGGATCGGCGCCATATAGATACCGACTTTATGTTTGTCGTGAACCATCACCCGGTACGTGCCGATGTTGTACTGCCCGGTCTCAGGATCCTGCGTGATCACGCCACAGCCGGTTCCAATGTATCGCCCTCCGTCTTTTTCGTGCCATCGGGGGGAAGGAAACTTCAGCATATCGACCTCGTCCTCCCGGTACACCTCCTCCATAACCGGTCCCCCCTCCACCCAGGCCGGCGGAAAGTTTTTGCACTGCGCCTCCCATTCCGGCATGCGGTCCTTGACTTTGTAAACCAGCTCCCGGGTCGAGTTGACGTCCTCTCTGATCCCAAGCGCAATGGCGACCCGAGTCGGATCCTCACTGGCGTGTGTCACCGTGTTTGCGGCGACGCGATAGCCTTTCGGATAGTCAACGATCTCATCGAAAAGCAGAGCTGGAGAGCCCTTTTTTTTAATCAGCAACTCGGTGATCGCGCCGATTTCGAGGTCCCAATGGGCTCCCCGAACCACCTTGAGCTTCCCCTTGGCGTCTACTTCTTTAAGCCAGTTCCGCAGGTCCATTTCATTGTCCTCCTCGCTAGACGATTCCCACGCCCGTCGGCCGAGATGAAAGCTGCTGCCCGTTGGGAGAGCCCGCGCATCCGACCTGCCTGCCGGCAGGCAGGTAACTACCGGTGGCAATAACCACTGGATCATTGCGCGGGCTCGGAGAGCGCGTGGCGGCTTTCATGGTCGATTGAGCGTTGGAAGTTCAACTCGCTAGATCGCTTTTACACCGATCCCCGATTCCACCACTCGCCCTTGCGCACTTTGTCCTTGTAGTAGCTCCATTCGGCGATGTACTGACGCGGGCCCCTGACTTTGTTCAAATATTGGCGGTGCTTCTCCTTAGTGCCTTCCATATACTTGCGAAACTCGTCCGTCAGGCCCTGGAATCCGAGGCCGTACGCCACGGCCATGATCCTTGCGGTCCGTTCCAGATAGAGCGTCCGGATGCAAACCTCGTCGATGCTTTTGCCCAGGAGAACGACTCCGTGACCGGTGATTACAATCGCGTCATCTTTTCTCATCGCGTCGGCCAGTTCCTTCCCTTCGGCCTCGTCGATAATAAAAATGGGCTTGGGAAAAATCGGAACCCCGCCCGCGAAATGGCTCGACTGCATGTGAACCGCATCGACTTTCTTGCCGGCCAAACCGAGCGCGATGCACATCGGGGCATGGCAGTGGACGATCGCGTTTACGTCGGGCCTCGCTTTGAAGATCTCGGTGTAAATCGCAGCCTCCGTGGGCGGGCGGGCCACTCCAGAAATCTTGTTCATGGCGTAGTCGAAGCGTACGATCCAGTCCTCCACTCCAGCTTCTTCCGGCCGCCGAAACAGCTTCAGCGTCACGCCTTCTCCCGAAGGGAGCCGCGTGCCCACATGGCCCCATATGTCGCCGATCTCCCATTCCAAAATCCGCGACGCGATCTTAAGATCATCCTCAAGCACATCAAGCTCGCTCATAGACACCTCCTATTCCGAAATCCGAATTCCGAAATCCGAAACCCCTAAAACCCCTATCCCGTTCCGACAACGCGCGCCTCGCGGCCGCCCAGCTTTTGAACAATCAGGAACATAGCCCCCATCACCACTACCATGATCACACCCAAAGCGGAGGCCACGTTAAGATCTCCTCTCACCCAGGCCGTCCACACATAATTTGATAGGAGTTGGTTGTCCGGACCGGAGAGCATCAAAGCCATGCTCACCTCGCGAAAGCTCAACAAACCCGTCCAAAGACCCAAGTAGACAAGGGACCTGCTGATAATCGGCAAAATCACCTTCCACCAGACGACGACCTGTTTGGAGCCGCAGATATACGCAGCTTCCTCCAGCTCTCGACTGATCTGGACGAGGGCCGCATTGATGACCCGGGTACCATACGAGATCCGGGTCACTACGTGAGCGAGAACGAGAATGCCCACAGTCCCGTAAAAAGGGACCGAGGGGAACCACATTCGCACCAGCAGCGCCAGGATCAATAGCGCCAGGGCAAAGCCGATATTGGGAAACGCATGCGGCAGCATCACGATGCTGTCCATGAAGATTCCTATCCGCATCTTCGTCCGGGTGACGATCCAGGAGACCATAAAACTCAAAATCATCACCCATAGAGAAACGCTCACCGTCAGCACCACCGTGTTCGAGACGATTTTCCAGATGCCCGGGAGGTTCATGATTCTCCTGTAGGATTTGAGGCTGATGACGGAAAGCGCATCCCAGGACGGCAATTGCAAATAGGGCAGCAGCGAGGCCCAGACAAGGACGATCAGCGGCAAAAAAACCGCCAGCACCAGGTAGAACAAGACGAAGAACACCCCCAGGTACTTGAATGCTCCGAGATCATGAGTCCTCGCGACGTAACCTTTGCCGGTGACCGTAACGTAGCGGTGGGTCTGCTGGAGCATAACGTAGTAGTAGTAAAGGGCGACCAACGACGGAATCGCGATCAAAGCGCCATAGACTCCGCTCACGCCATACTGCGGAACCGACGCCGTGAGCGTGTAGATGCTGAGGAAAAGTTCCGTTGCCAGGACCTGATTCTTCCCTCCCATGCCGCCCAGCAGAGCGGCAACTTCAAAAAGCGAAATCGCGGTCATGAAAACGTAGATTGCGCCGCCCAGCACCGCCGGCCGCAAAAGGGGGACAAGAACGCAACGAATCGTGGTCCAACGCCTCGCTCCGGAGATCTCGCTTGCCTCTTCCAGTGAAGGATCCAGGGACCGCATCGGGCCGGAAAACAGAAAAACCAGAGCGGAGGTCATCATCAATCCCTGAATAAAGCCGATGCCGGTCAAAGTCCCGATATCGAATGGAGGGTTCTCCAGCCCAAAGAGGTCCATCAGGAGACGATTGATAAAACCAACATTCGGACTCAGCAAGAGAATCCAACCGATTCCCTTGAGAAACCCGGGCACAATTACGGAGACCGCGATCAGCGTGAGAAAAAGATTTGCGTACGGGAGATTGGTTCGATGGAGAAGCCAGGCCAGCGGAATGCCGAAGGCCAGTGAGACGGCTACGGTAACCAGGCCCACGATCAAAGTATTAGGGACCACCTCCCTGAAAAGGTAAGTGTTGAGAACGGACTTATAATTGTCCAATGAAAATCTGAAACTGATCGGGAAGTCGACCAGGAAGCTAACCAGCAGCACGATCGCGACAAGCACGAGGATCAACGCGCACACGGCGCCGCCTAAGAGAAGGGGAATACCGTTCCCGGCGCTCATCTTCTCAAAAATGGACCGGCGCCCGTCCCGCCAGGCCATAGACTTCGCCGCCGGCGAAGGGCTTAACTCGACGGTTCTCTGACTTCCTTCCATCGTTATGCTGGGTTCAGAACTGGTCCGCCCATTTGCGCCCGACTGCGCGCCTGATTTCATCACTGAAACGGTTCACAACCGGGAAGCGGGAGCGCCAGGAAAAAGGGCGGCAGGCCAGCAGCACGGCGCGAGCGCTGTTCGGCTGGCCTGCAAGGTTCTTCTTTTCGGGCGGAATCAAAGGATCAAGAATCGTGCTGCGACAATTTCGCACAATCTCCACCGCATCGAGCGGATCGCAGCGGGTCGCCACCGCCCACAGCACCTCTTGCTCATTGGTTGGATCTATGTCGCTGTCCACGACAATGATGAATCGTCCCAGCCCACCCACTGAAATGGCTGCCGCAGCCACATCCTTTCCATGCCCCTCATACTGCTGGTCTACGGCAATGACCGTCAGCAACCCCGACACGCCGGCCGGAAGAATCCACACCGATTTCAGACCCGGCATCTCTCGTTCTTCCAAACGCTTCCAGAGTTGAGCCGTCTGCAAGTAATCGCGCAAACGCTCACCGGCGGGCGGGCAAAGCGGCGGCGCGCCCAAAATTATCGGATCGTTGCGCCACATCGCTCTTCTCACTTCAATGACGGGACCGCGCTCGTCTGACCAGGTGTAATACCCGGTGAACTCTCCAAACGGCGCTTCAGGATGGCTGCGCCGATCGATAGGCGGGCACTCCCCTTCGAGAACGATCTCGGCCTCAGCGGGAAACGGAAGACCGGTGAGGGAGCTTCGGATCACTGTCAGTGGCTCGCCTGCCAGAGCCCCGGCGATCTCGAGCTCAGAGACGCCTGCGGGCCACTTCATACTTCCCGAGGCCCAGATTAAAGGGTGCTGGCCCGCCACGACGATCATCGGGCAAGCTTCCCCTCTACTCCAATATTTTCGGCATATGGCACTGCCCTGGTTTCCCGGCGCCATATAAAGACCTGCCAGGTTCTTCCCGTGGACCTGTACTCGATACGGCGCGGCGTTAATGCACCCGGTCTCGGGATCTCGGACGATCACCACGTCTCCCGTTCCTATATAACGCCCTCCATCGCGCTCGTGCCACTTCGGCGCCGGGAACCGGAAGAGGTCGATATCCTCGCCTTCAGCCAAATTTTCTAAAACCGGCCCGTCCGTTGCCTCGATAAGCTCAAGAGGCGTTAAAACCCGCAGCTTATCCTTGATTTGCCTTACCAGTTCGAGAGGGCTCGCAACCTCGTCGACACCAAACGTAAAGGCGAAGCGCCGGTCGCTGACCAGAGCATTGGAAAGAACGCGATACCCTTTCGGATAGCCCCAGATCTCATCGAAAAGAAGCGCCGGCCCTTTGCACTCCGCCGACAGTTCCGTGAGGACACCGATCTCGAGGTCCCAATCCGCTCCGGCCAGTCTTCTGAGCTCGCCCCGCTCCTCCACGGCCGCCACCCATTCTCTCAAATCCAAACTCACCGACACCCCCTATTCTCGCTGCGCGAGAAATTGCAAATGGCGGATCTCAGATTTTCAAACTTCTCGCTTTTCCACCCCTACTTTCCGCGCCACGCTCGAGCGATAGCCTGAGTCCATGCCTTGCCTTCCTCTGTTTGGCTCATCCACTTGAGCTTTTTGAGACTTTCCTCATTCTCGACGTAGCTCACGATCTTGACCTTCCTCTTCTTCATCATGCCCATGATCTCTCGTCCGACATGCGAACTTGGCAGATAGATATTGGGGTGGGCGGTGGCTTTCTCGAATATCTGCTGTCCCTCTTCGCTCAGTGTCCAAAGAACAAACAGAGTCGCCGCGTTGGCATTGCGGGCTCCTTCGCGCACGAAGTACATGGACTCGTTGATGGTCGTATAGTCGCGGAAAAATTCCAATCCGATCGGCGCGCGGGGATCTCGCCCCTTGAACTCGTGGTAGTAGTGAGCGTTTGCGTCCACAAATTTGAATTCTCCCAGGAGCATCCGGTTCACTGCCGCGGACTCCCGCTCGGTGGCTGCCTTGTTCCTTCCTATCGCCTTGATGATCTCAAGAGCCTGATCTTTGTCGTAAGCCAACAGGGCGGCGTCAGCATCGGAGGTCCATGGAGGGAGGGCAAAACTGCCTTTGTATTTCGGATCGCCGAGCTCTTTATGACTCTGAGGAAGATCCTTAGCTGAGATCAGCTTTGGATTGTAAATAATGGCCTTAATCCAATGCCCGAATGTAAATGCACGACCTTTAAAAGGGCCGGGACTTATCTTGTCCAATACCGGCAGGGCTTGAGGGGCAATCTCACTCACGAGGGACTCCAAATTGTCCACGCGCTTGACTCCATTCGCCTCCAGCAAGTGGATGATCTCGTGGGCGCCTCCAAATTGGACATCGTACGCAGGAACGATGCCCTGTTTTGTCTCGCCTATAGCCTGGCTGATTTTCTGAAACGAGCCTCCCGAGGCATCGACCTTGAGATCTAGCTCCAGCCCCAAACGTTTGAGATAATTTTTGAAGCCCTGGATGACTTCATCGCTGCCACTCGTTGTCGGATACAAATAGACCTGTTTCTCTTTCCGGGCCCCTTCGACAAGCTGCTTCATCACTGCCTTGCCGGGCGAACCGGCCGCAGCCGCTTGCACCGTGGACGGCATCTGAACAACAGCCGTCCAAAAAAATACGATGGATAAAAGGGCGCCTTTGAGCGTAATCATTTTTCCTCCCTTAGCTACTGCGATGGGCAGGTACCATGAGTCGGGCCGCGGCCCGAGACCTTGCGCGCCGAAGAATCGCTTCGGAAGAAGCGGGCACAATCATTTCGACCCCTTGCCGGTCTCCAAAACGGCCTGAACGATTTTTCGGTACCCGGTGCAGCGACACAGGTTACCCACAAGATACCACCTGATATCGCTCTCGCCGGGATGGGGTATCTTATCCAACAGAGCTTTCGACATCAGGATCATTCCGGACGTGCAGTATCCGCACTGGGCCGCATCGTACCGGCTAAAATTTTCTTGCAGCGGATGCAGATGCCCGTTGGCGGCCAATCCCTCAATGGTCAGGATCTCTTTTCCCCGGCATCGGGCCAGAGGCGTCATGCACGAATACCGCGCCGCGCCGTCCACCAGAACCGTGCAGGCTCCACACCCGCCGTCGTCGCATCCCCTCTTCGCCCCGATAAGATGCAATCGATCGCGCAGGGTCTCCAGAAGCGGCTCCCACAATTCCGCCACCACGACACGATCTTCGCCGTTCACTTGAAGTGTAATCTCATCCATGCAAATCTCGTCCCTTCAAACCGTTTAGGACGGCTCCGCTTCCACGGCCCTTTGCACCGCCTCCCGGACGAATGTCCCGGCCAATGCCTTCTTGTATTCGGCGGAAGCCGTAAAGTGATTTTCCAGCCGGACCTCGCTCGAGACGACGTGGGGCAAAGCCTCGAGTGTGTCACCGTTGATCTGTTTTCCAACAAGGAATTCCTCGGATTTTTTCAAACGAAAGTAACCCTCGGGACGAGAGCCGACCACAAGCCTTGCATCTGCGCAGTCGCGCGCGGAATCTACCCTGACCAAAACCGACGCGTTCACAATCGGCCAGTCAGCCGCCGATCTGCGAAACTTCCTAAAATGAGACCGACTTCCGGGAGCCGGCTGCGGCACAAGGAATTCTACGATCACGGCCGTTCGTCCGAGCAGCGACGCTTCCGGGCCATTCAACAACTCCTCTAACCCGATTACCCGCGTCTCTCCCGCAACCCGGAGCATAACCTTCGCGCCTAAAGAGATCAGGGCGGGCACGACATCGATGATCGGCACCCTGCAACCTACAGCTCCACCCAATGTCGCCGCATTTTTGATCTGCTCCGGGCCCATGGCGTAAGCTGCCTGGATGAGCGACTCGAATCCTCCGGCCCGGAAACCGGCGCAGGAAATGACATCATTGAGCGTCGCCATCGCGCCGACTTTGATGCCATCCTGAGTCTTCTCAAGATAATTCAGGCCGATCGCCTGCAAGTCGACGCATGCTTTGACCCATTCTAACGAGCCGCGCTCGCGCAGTTCGTGAATGTAAGTTCCGCCACCGAACAGCAAAGCCTCTCCGGGGTGCTCTTCAATAATCTTGACCGCCTCATCTGTGGTCTTAGGCGTGTACCAACGGTTGGGACTAAATAGACTCATAAATGTCCAAGGATTTGCAAAACCCTTCTCTTCTTTCTGTTTCTTGGAAATCAAAGAGGGATTGCAGCCGCTCTCACTCTCTCAACTCGTAAACAGTTCAGATACATTCCCCACGGTAGCGATCCCTCGGTGCGCAAGCTTACGGCCGCAACCCTCTCTCTTACGCCCTTCGGCCAAAGTGAAAGCCGCTGCCCGGTCGGAGAGCGCGCGTATCCGACCTGCCTGCCGGCAGGCAGGTTACCAGCGGTGGGATTAACCACTGGCCCATTGCGCGGGCTCGGAGAGCGGGCGGCGGCTTTCACTGTCAAGGTGATCCTTCCGATAATAATATTCCACTAGGAACGACCGGACTCTTTTTTTCTCAAGGCCAGATAGATCTTTTCCGCTGTTATAGGCAGCTCCTTCACGCGCACCCCAACCGCGTCGTAAACGGCGTTGGCTAACGCAGCCGGTACGGGGACAATGGCGACCTCGGCCAGTCCCTTGGCCGAAAATGGACCTTCCTTGTGCGGGGATTCGACCCACAATGCCCTGAAAGAATCAACAAATGGCATGTCAGGGGCAGCCGGGATCTTGTAATCTTTGAAATTGCCATTGATAAGGCAGCCGGCCTTATATTGCATTCCCTCCATCAATGTCATACCCACCGCCATGCAGGCCGCCCCTTCAACCTGGCCTTCGGCAAGAAGCGGGTTGATGATTTTCCCTCCATCAGCCGCACAAACGAGCCGCAAAACCCGAACCTCTCCCGTCTCAACGTTAACTTCGACCTCGGCAACCGCCGCAGCAGGCGTATAGAAGGCGTTAACTCTGATGTTCGGGGCCTCAGCGCCTTTGCCTGTCCTGGACGCGCCTTTTTCGGCATCGGCAGTCCAGGCCGCAGGCGTGGCGCTGGCATCGAAGATCAGTTGCGAGCCTGCCGTCGCCAACCCTTCTACCAACGGAACACCGGTCGTTGGATCCAGCGGGATTGATCTCACCGACCACGTCCCTCTTCCAATGAATTCTTCGCCTTTCCTGTTGGTGTGGAGATATTCGATGGGACCTCGGTAGGGGCCATAATAAGAGCCGCCGCCGAATAGATCGCTGAGCTTGAGGACCGGCTCGTCTTGTCCCTTTACAAAAATCTTACCGTCGAGGTAGTCGAGCTCTTCAGTTTTTTTGTTTCTTAGCTCAGAGGACGCGGCGTTCAGAATCCTCGCCTTCAAATCACGCACGGCCATCCAGACCGCGTTCCCGGTGTTAAAAGTCTGCCTGCTGGAAATCGCGCCGCCGTCATGGACCCACCGGCCTCTCTCCCCCGTGTAGACATGAATCTTATCGACCGGCGTCTTCAGTTCTTCCGCCGCGATCTGAGCCATGGCAGATCGCAGTCCCTGGCCTTGTTCGATCGCGCCCACATAAATGGAGACGGTGCCATCGCTATGGATTCTCGCCTCCGACGTAGCCGATGTCGGCGCCGTGCTGTATTTTTGGCCCCAGGCAATCCCGACACCTTTTTTCCATGAACCTTTTTGGGCTTCGCGCTTGACGTTCGGCCAACCTATGGCTTGGGATACGGCCGTAAGACACTCGACGCTGCCAAAGCTGTCCATCCTCTCACCCAGGATGTTGGTGTCCCCTTGCCGCAGCATCTGGCGCATCCGGTACTCGACCCGATCGAGTCCCAATCGTTCAGCAATAATGTCCGTTTGCTGCTCTATCGCCCATACCACGTCTGTGATGCCGAACCCGCGAAAAGCGCCACCCGCCGGTAAATGGGTGTAAACGCGATACGCTTCAACGGAGACATGAGGTATCTTGTAAGAGTTGGCGATGCCAAAAGTGCAGTTCCGCGTAACAGAAAATCCGGTCGAATACGCGCCACCGTTGAGGATAACCTCGACCTGCCGGGCGACGACCGTTCCGTCCTGCTTCACGCCGTCTTTGATTTTCACTCTGAAGGCGTGCTTCGTCACCGTGAGAAATTCCTCTTCCCGTCCTAGAACAATTCTCACCGGTCGCTTCGAGCGCAGCGCCAGAGCGGCGCAAATTCCTTCAACCTGACCGTCGCTTTTGCCGCCGAACGTCCCACCGATCTCCAGCGTGATGATCTGCAGCTTGTGCGGAGGAACCTTCAGCGTGAGCGGGATCATACTGGCCACATGATTCGGGACCCTGGCGGGCGACCAAACCGTCAAGCCTCCATCGGGCTCCGCTCTCGACACCGCGCAGTGGGGCTCCATGGGAACGTGCTGGATCGGGGCGATCTCAAACGTATTTTCGATGACAAAGTCGGCCTGCTGGAAACCTGCTTTGAGGTCGCCCCTTTTGATCGCAAAGTAGTTGCTGATATTCGGTCGTCCCAAAAAATCCGGCGTCCATGCCGCCGCCCTCTGGTAGTCGCTCAAATGCGGATGAACCAGAATCTTCTGTTTCGGGTCCATCGCTTCTTCAGGATCGAATACGGCCGGGAGAGGCTCGTAATCAATCTCGATCCGTCGAATCGCCTCTTCAGCGATCGTGAGGGATTCCGCCGCCACCGCCGCAACCGGCTCTCCGGCGTGTCTTACCACGCCTCTGGCCAGGAGCCTCTTGTCAAAAACGCCGCTTCCAAACCGGACGTCCGGCAAATCCAAAGCTGAAATAGCGGCCCTGACGCCTCTCATCCCCAGAGCCGGTTTGAGATTGACGGCGCGAATCTTCGCGTGCGGGTGCGGAGATCTTGCGATTTTTGCGAAAAGCATTCCGGGAAGCTCGTGATCTGCTGTAAATATCCCGCTGCCTGTGATCTTTTGGCGGGCATCGACGCGCTCTAAAGAGCGCCCTATGTAGTCAAGTCTTTTTGGATCCACAACATGCTCCCGAACAGTACTGTGCTTGGTCGGTGAAATCTCCCCTAACCCCTCTTTTTCAAAGAGGGGAACTCAGGAAAGAATTTTACAACACGCCGAAATTTCTCCGTCTGTAACTCCGTCCTGTTGAAGAATCTCTTGAAGCGCAGCCATACATATGTCCTCCCCCTTGTAGCAGGAGGAGTAAGGTGGGGGTGACTACTGGCTGCGCAGTATGCGAACATACTCAGGGGGAATTTCTACAACCACCCGCGATCCCTGTTGCATCTCAGTCCGGGCGCTCGCTTCGCTGTGAAGCAAAAGCGATCCGCTGCGGATCTCGCAATGGGTCCTCTTGCCGACGAAAATCACCCGCTCGAGCACGCCCGGAAACATGTTGGTCCGGGAGCGTTCTGCGTCAATATGGATCAGGACGTCTTCGGGTCGGAAAACGACTGAAACGCGTTCTCCAATTTTTACGTCACTTGGAAGCGGGCAAGAAATCGGACCTAAAGCAGTGCCGACGGCAAACCCGTAATGCCCGTTCTTGGCCTCGTCGATCGCCCCGTCGATAAAGTTCGCGCTGCCGACGAAATTGGCGACAAAAGGATGCTGCGGGTTGAGATAGATGTCCCTTGGAGAGCCTTGCTGCAAGATCTGGCCTTCGGACATGACGGCAATATGATCTGAGAGAACCAACGCTTCCTCCTGATCATGAGTCACGTACAACGTGGAAATTTTCAGCCTCCTCACGATTTCTCTCAGCTCAAGCCGCATTTCTTCCCGCAGCTTCGCATCCAGATTGCTGAGCGGTTCATCCAACAGCAGAAGTTTGGGTTCATAAACCAGAGCTCGAGCGAGTGAAACCCTTTGCTGCTGGCCGCCGCTCAGCAAAGGCGCGGGCCGATTCTCCAGCGCGCCCAATCCAACGAGCTCCAAAGCCTTCCTCACCTTCTCGTTAACCTTGGATTTGGGAACTTTAAAACCTCCGTGGACCAGCGGAAAGGACACGTTTTCAGCTACGGTCATGTGAGGCCAGATCGCGTAAGACTGAAAAACCATGCCGACTCCCCGGCGATAGGCTGGAACAAGGACGCCTCGATTCCCCACAAAAACAGCCTGCTCGCCGACATAGATTTCACCGCTGTCAGGAGTTTCCAGCCCGGCAACGCATCGGAGCGTGGTCGTCTTGCCGCAGCCCGATGGGCCCAGGAGGGTCAAGAACACTCCGGGATCCACGTCAAAGCTGACGCCTCGAACCGCTTCGACCCGGCCCTCCGCCATCGCATAAGTTTTACGCAAATTTTTGACCCGCAGCATAAAAACTCCCCTTTAGCTTAGCCTCCTCCGACCAATTGGGGGGCAGCCCTGGCTTCCCCGATTCGTCCGGTCGCCTTCTGGAGAAGGAGAATGAAAAGCCCCATAATAAAAATCAAAACAATGCTCAGCGCTGAGGCCTGCGATAAGTCTCCTTGACGCCAGAGAATCCAGAGCTGGGTTGCAAAAACCTTGTTTTTCGGACCGATGAGCAGCAACGGCATACTCACTTCGCGGAAAACCAGCAGCGCGGTCCACATCCCCGCGAAGATCAAAGAGGGCCGAACCAACGGGACGATGACCCGCCACATCGACACCCATTTTCTGGCGCCGCAAACCAGGGCGGCGTCCTCGAGCTCCTGCTGGATTTGAATGAGGGCCGCGTTCGTGATGCGCGTCGCAT
Organism: Deltaproteobacteria bacterium; assembly: GCA_016210115.1. GTDB lineage: Bacteria > Desulfobacterota > Binatia > UBA9968 > UBA9968 > JACQUW01. The sequence goes on from JACQUW010000210.1 coordinate 28,681, forward strand.
AGGACAGCCGGTGGAGAACGTTTCCCGCAACGAGAATCCAGACCGTGTTGTAAAAAGGTATGGCGGGAAACCATTTCGTTGCCAGGATCCCCACGATGAGCAACGCAAAGGCGAAGCCTATTCCCGGGATCGCGTGTGGGAGCATGGCGACCGTGTCGATAAATCGTCTCATCCGGTTTCTGGTTCGAATCACAACCCAAGACACCATAAAGCTGAAAAACAAGACAAGGACCGAGCTCGCAATCACCAGGATCGCGGTATTCTTTATGATGTCAAATCCCCCGACGACATAATGGATTTCCTGATACCAGCGTAAGCTGACGAGCGAGAGCGCCTCCACCGAGGGCATACGCAGTGAGGGGAGGAGCGATGCCCAGAGCAGGACCAAAAACGGCAAAAATGCCGCGAGCGACAGGTATAACACCACAAACAGCACCGCCGGATAACGCGCGCGTCCCAGCGCGAAGGTCTTGGGTCTGTATCCTTTTCCTGTAATCACCGCATACCGGTGAGCCTGCTTGATGGATTGGAAATAGAAAAACAACGCGACCACGCTCGGGGTCATGATCAGCAGCCCGTAAACTCCGGCGACGCCGTATTTGATCTCCAGGCTTCCTTCGAAAGGCTGAACGGCAAGAAAAAGCTCCGTCGCCAGCACCCGATTTTCACTTAATCCCCCGAGCAGGCCCGCGACTTCGAAGATCGCAATCGCCGTCATAAAGATATAAATGGTCCCGCCCAGGATAGCCGGCCATAGCATCGGCGAGGTGACCCAAAGCAAAGTCTTCCAGCGGTTTGCCCCCACGACCTCTGCTGCTTCTTCCAGAGCCGGGTCCAGCGACCGCATGGGGCCGGAAATCAGAAAAAACATCGAAGGAGTCAGCATGAGACCCTGAACGAAAGAAATCCCCCAGACGCTGTTGATATCAAACGGCGCCGCCTGCAGGCCGAACAGCTCCATCAGGAGCCGATTGATCAAACCCACCTGCGGGCTGAGCAACATGATCCAGCCCATCGCTTTCACCAGACCGGGCATGATCACCGTCACGGCCAGCATCGTGATAAACAGAGAGCGCATCGGGATGTCGGTTCTGTTGAGCAACCAGGCCAGAGGAATGCCGAAAAAGAGAGTAATGCCGACCGTCCCAATCCCCACCCGAATCGTATTCGAAACAATCGCCCAGAGATGCTCGGAACCGAAAACCTCGGCATAATTCGCCAGAGAGAACCCGGCCTCGAAAGGCAAACCGGGGATAAAGGTCATCCACAGAATCAGCAAGCTTAGCGCCAGAATGGCGCCGGATATGAGCCAGGCAAAAAAAACGGCTATGGAGTTGCCGCTTATTAAATCTCCCACCGCCTCTACGGCCCGCTCTCGCCGCCTCGAAACTAACACCTGCTCAGCTCTTGCCATAATTTCGTCCGGGCCCGGATTCTTATAATGAAAGCACCCTCCCCTTAATCCCCTCCCATCAAGGGAGGGGAAATTTCTTGGTTCCCTCTCCCCCCGTGGAGTAACGTCACGACCGAGCTGGATGGCTTCGATCGGGCAGGTACTCCACGGGGCGGGAGAGGGCTAGGGTGAGGGGTATGGCTCCCCCGGTCCTATCTGCCCTCGCGTTGTCCCCTCGCTATGGCCTGGCTGTATTTTCTGCCTTCATCGGTTCCAAGCCAGGAGTACTTCTCGAGGGTTTGCGGATTGTCAAACCAGCTCACTGGTTTGACTTTGCGCTCCGTCCAGACCTTTGTAACCTGCTTCGAGACAGGGCCTCGCGCCAGGGCGACGTTTGTCTGGTAGGCATGCTTTTCGAAAATCGCATTGGCCTCTGCGCTCGTGGCCCATAGCGCGAACAGCTTGCCCGCGTTCGGATGGCGCGCGCCTTTCCGAAGCACGTAAGTGCATTGACGAAGGGGAGTAAAATCCTCGAAGTACATCAGCCCGATCGGCGCATTAGGATCTTTTGTCTTATGCTCGTATTGATAGTAATCGTTGGCTTCCAGGAACTTGAGATCCCCGAGAAGCATCCGCTCGATCCCGGCGCTGTATGTCAGGATTTGCGGCTTATTTCTGCCCCAGGAGCGGACGGTTTCCAGCCACTCGTCTTTATCATACTTGATCAGGCCCATAAGAGTGATCGTGGTCCAGGGAGGGATGGAGAACATCCCTTTGTACTTAGGGTTGCCCATCTCTTTCCAGGTTTTGGGTAAATCGCGTGCCGAAATGAGCTTGGGATTGTAAAGCAGGCCGGAAATTCGTGTTGCCCACAAAAAGCCGTAGCCCGCAATCGCCGAGGGACTGACTTTGTCCTTGATCTGATACGCCTCGGGCGCAATCTGAGAAAGCAGCGGCTCCCAGTTCTCAATGCGCTCGATGCCCCCGGCGTGAATCAATTCCAGCACCGCCGGAGGCTCGCCTTGCATGAGATCAAACGTGGGAGGGATGCCGCTTTTCGTCTCGGCAACCGCCCGGTTGAACTTTTGAGACTCCTGCCCCGACAGGTCGGCATTGATTGTGATATCCAGACCCGTTCGCCGCTTAAAAGCCGCTATGAGATCCGTTGCTCCCTTCTGCCCCATGGACGAGGTTATCATGACATCCAATTGGCCCTCGCGGCGAGCCGCCTCAATCAGCCGTTGCAGCGATTCGTCGGCTTTCTCAGCCGGCGCCTCCGTCTCTCCCGCCAGGATGACCAGAAGGGCAAGAATAACTTTGATGGATTTTGCTTTCATCACCAGCACCTCGTCGGCTTCGCGGATCTGCTGCTTCTCTTCACGGATTCTCCTGGAAAAGCTTTTTCGTATTTCGAGCCTCAGAAAACCACACTCAGGCCCGAGGACCTTTCGACTGCCGCTGCTTTCAGGAGGAATGTCATTTATTTCCTGGCCGGGCGCGGTTCAGTTTCTCGGCCGCATTCAGAATCGATTCGATGATCATCTGATAACCCGTGCAACGACAGAGGTTCGCGTCCATGTATTCCTGCGCTTCTTTCCAGGTCGGGTTCGGATTTTCATCGAGCAGCGCTTTGGCCAACAAGATCATCCCTGGAGTGCAAAAGCCGCACTGAAAGCCTCCGCATTCGATAAACGATTCCTGCAGCGGATGTAATTTCGCTCCCTGGGCCAGACCCTCAATCGTCAATAATTCCTTTCCGTCCGCTTCGAAAGCCAACAGAGCACAGGAACTTACGGCCTTGCCGTTGAGAAGCACCGTGCAGGCGCCGCAGATCTCTATATCGCAAGATCTCTTGGTTCCGGTCAGACCGAAGCGATCGCGAACACAATCGATGAGCAATTCATGGGGCTTAACTTCCGCCTCACACTCCTGGCCATTGAGACGAAACCGGATGGGAATCAACCGATCACTCATAAGCGGCGTCTCGCTTGCACAATTGTTCGACCGCCCGGCTTACCAGCGTCTTTACGATCTGCCTCTTATACTCTACCGAGCCCCACAGATCGGGCGAAGGGTCGCAAAGAAGAGCGGCCTTGGCCCCGAGCTCCCAGGCATTGGCCAGGATCTGCTCGGAGGACCTCTGTCGGAGGTTTCCCTCTACCTCGGCTGCGCGGATAGGCTTTGGCCCCAGGCACCCCAGTGCGAGCCGGGCATCCTCGCACACTCCGTTGCTCCAGGCCATGAGCAAAGCGACGCCAACGGTGGGACGCTCCGCGGGACAAAACCGCAGATACGTGCCCGTAAAATTGTCTTTGAGCTCGGGGATTTCAATCTCAGTTAGAATTTCATCCTGTTCGAGCGCGTTTTGATAGTCATCAACAAAGAAATCGGATATGGAGAGACTCCTGTCGCCCCGAACGCTGCTGGCCTTTACTCTCGCGTCGCAGGCCATCAGCAGAGCTCCCGGATCGGCATGGGGCTCTGCAAAACACAAATTCCCGGCCAGCGTGCCCACATTGCGAATCCTGACGTTGGCGACCTGTCTTTCCAGAGCCGCAAGAACGGGTAACCGCTCCCGAACTACGGCCGACAACTCCAGGGCTCGATGAGTCACGAGCCCTCCCACGCGAACTCGACGCGTTTCCGGGTCCAGCTCGATCCGATCAAGCCCGCTGATGCCCTTGATGTCGATTAAATGTGCCGGCCTGAGGAATCCCATCTTGCAAAGCAAAATGAGCTCGCTTCCACCGGCGAGGACTTTGGCTTCTTCACCGTATCGCTGCAGGAGCGAGAGAGCCTCTTCCAGAGTAGAGGGCCTGTGCAGAGTAAAAGGAGAGATCATCTGGGCCGAATCCTTAGAGTCACTAGCCGCCTCATGAAATGATCGTGACGCATTTTTCGAAACACAGTTTCGGATAGCGGACTACTCATAATATCTAAAGATCGTCTCTGTCAAGAGTTATTGATAGGCCGCGCAACCGTCTTGCGTCGAATAATTCGTCGATGAGCAACGTTTATAATGCGACCTCGCGGTGCCACGGCTCGTCCCCTACTTTCCCTCCCGCTGGGCGCGAGCCATGGCGCGGACATATTCTCGGCCCTCAGGGCTCGCGAGCCAACGGAACTTCTCCAGCGTTTGCGGGCTGTCGAACCAACTTGCCGGTTTGATCTTCCGCTGGTTTAAAGCCTGGGCCACCTTGCGTGAAATCGGTCCCTGCGACAGAACCAGATTCTCGCTAAACGCATGCTTCTGAAAGATCTCGTTCGCCTCAGGGCTCGCAACCCAGAGAGCGAACAACTTGGCCGCATGGGGATGCTTCGCCCCTTTCCGCACAACATAGGAGACCTGGCGCATGGGAGTAAGGTCCTCGAAGAATGTTTCTGCCAGCGGAGCCTTGGGGTCCTTCGCCTTGTGCTCAAAATAGGCGTCGGCATTGCCATACGTAAACTTCAAGTCTCCGAGTAACACCCGCTGGACGCCTGCATCGTACGTCAGCACCTCTCGTTTGTTTCTGCCCATGCCTCTTACAATTTCCAACCACTCATCCTTGTCGTACTTGAGAATCCCCATCAAAGCGATCGTGGTCCACGGGGGCAGGGAGAAAGCTCCACGGTATTTCGAGTCGCCCATCTGTTTCCACGTTTTGGGAAGCTCTGCCTCGGAAATAAGCTTCGGATTATAGAGGAGCGCCACGGTTCTGGTGGACCAGACGAACGAATGGCCGGCGAGTTCTCCCGGACTGACCCTCTCTTTCACTTTGTGCGCCTCAGGCGCAATCTCCCTCAGGAGAATCTCCCAGTGTCCAATGAGTTCGCTCCCACCGGCATCTTTGAGGCTCAAAACATTCTCATCCGAGCCCTGCATTAAATCAAAAGTAGGAGAGATGCCGGCCTTGATTTCCGCCACGGCCTGGTTGAACTTCTGCGACTCCTGGCCTGAGAGATCGGCATTCATCGTGATCTCTAACCCGAATCGCTTTTTAAAAGCATTCATCAGCTCTCTGGAGCCCTTTTCGCCGACTGACGAAACGACCATCAAGTTTAGCTGCCCCTCCTTCCGCGCTTCCGCTGTAAGCCGCTGCAGCAGGCGTGAGCCTTCCGATGACGCGGCTCCCGCTTCATTGGTAAACAGGAGCGCAGCCAGCAGGCCAACCAAAGCTAGATAAATCAATCCCGTTTGTTTCATGCGCCTTCTCCTTCTTGCTCTGATCAAGTTTCACGTAAGGCGAAACGGTCTCTTGATCTTTTCCCGCCCGATGAAAGACGGGCCAGGCTCTTTAAGCCAGGAAATGAGGCATATCAAGAAGAAAAAAAAGTTGACCCGGAGGCCAGGCCAAACCGAACATCTTCGTAAAAACCCCCCAGACCACCAGAAAAGTACCCGCTCCCATGCACAAAGCCATTAACCACGATTCTCCTCCCTCAAAACGGGTCCAGATTGCCAGGGAAAGAGTAAGGGCGAGAGGCAAGCCTACGAACCAGACTCCCAACGCGGTGGCCGTCACCCATAACAGGAACCGAGTGGTCCGCTGGCGGCGAACCGATGAAACGATCGTTTCGTCGTAAACCTCGTCCATCTGAACACCGGATTCGGAATTCCGCGCCTCCCATCCGGTGGCCTCTCGCCAGACCTGAATCGCGGCCAGGACCAGGCCCGGAATTCCGGCAAAAAAAGGAAAGAGTTTTGCCGTGAAATACCAGTCTCGCGCCATAAGGACGGCTGAGAGAAAAATCAAAAAGAACAGACCGGCAACTAAGGTCGCATTTCTATTCGCAAACGCGGCCAATTCTCTCCTCTTGTTCACGGACGTCCTCAGCGCCTGCGCGCTAATCCTTTTCCGGCAAGGCGGTTTCTTCGACCGCGTCGAGCCTTCTACGGTTGCTCAAGAGTGTATACATAAAAAGCCCGACCACAATAGGCAGCAGAATCATGATCTGGGGTCGAGCCAGCCACGCAAAGCCATACCTTTGGACGCTGATGTAAAGATATTTTTCGAGAATCGCGCCCAGAATTAGTCCCAGAACAAGCGGCGCTCGGGGATAACTATAGCGCAGCATGAGAAGGCCGAGCATGCCCGAGCCGATGAAAACAACCAGGTCGCCGATGTGACGGTTGGAACCGAAGGACCCGACAAAACCAAGTCCCACGATCAGGGGCGCAAGCACCGTGTAGCGAAGCTCGGCTACTTTTGCAAAAGGTTTAATGAAAACCATGCAAGATAGTCCGCCAATGAGACTTGCCCAGAACATCACCCAGATCATCACAAAAAGCAGCTCGATATGTTTATCCATCATGTCCGGCCCGGGGGTGATCCCCATCATGATCAGCGCGAGCATGAAGAAGGCTTTGGTGAGACTTCCAGGAACTCCCAGCAGCGTTGTTGGAATCAGTCCGCCACAGTCCATTGAACTGTTGGCCGCGTCGGGTGCGATGACTCCGCGGATATCGCCTTTGCCAAAAGTCTCGCGCGCGCCCTTGCACGTTTGCGCGGCCAGGCCATATGCGAGCCAGTCGGCAATGTGGGCTCCGAGACCAGGCATAAAGCCGACCCAAAGACCGACCAAACTGCTCTGGATAACCAGACGAATGTGGCGAAAGGCGTCCTTCACTCCTTCCCAAAGACTGCCGACCAGCTTCACGCTGTCTTGCTCCACGCCGAGCTTGCGAAGCACCAGGTCAAGAGCGGCTGGAATCCCGAATAAGCCGAGAGTAATCACGGGAATGTCGATTCCATCCAGGAGGTAGGGTTGCCCGAACATATAACGCTCCACACCCGTGAAAGGCTCAAGGCCAACAGTCCCTATGAGGAGCCCGAAGCAAGCCACGATCAGTCCCTTAACGGGCCGGGCCCCCGCCAAAACCGCAACGGTCGACATTCCCCAAAGCACCAAAATAAAAAGCTCCGGCGAGCCTATCCAGGGCAAGATGGATCCGATCACGGGCACCGCGATGATCCAGACGAAGACCGAGAACAGCGCCGAAATCATGCTCGCTGTAAATCCCGCGCCGAGGGCTCGTCTCGCTTCCCCACGCCGGCCCAGCGCCCCCCCATCCAGGATAATGGCCTGACTCCCCGCCCCTCCGGGTATTCCAAATAAGACCGGCAGAAAGCTGTCGCCGAAGGACGTGACGCCGTCCATTCCCAAAAGGAGCGCAATCGCGACCGGAGGCGGCAAGGTCACCGCGATCGGGATCAAAAGAGAGTAAGCCAGAGGAGTGCCGAGACCCTGAGGCGCTATGGCAACAAAAGTGCCAATGGCAATTCCGACCATCAACGCAGCCATAACGTTCGGCTGCAGTACGACGAACCAGGCATTGTAAGCGGCTTCAAACATAGGTCTTAGTCGGATTCTCCGGCCTCGCTTCGCTCAGAATGATATCTATAGGGGCCAGAGTTTTTTGGGCATCATGACACCGCGTCTGAAGGGAGAGGAAGCACAAACACGGGTACAAAACCTGGGGGTCTTTTGCCGGACTCCAGCGCACCGCGCTCTCACCTACCGGTTTGGAACCGGCTCCGGTCCGGATAACTTGAGCCAGAGATCCAGGATGTCCTTGGGCTGATTAGACAGGCGCTGAAAAGCTTCCAGAAGAACGTGCCCCGGAGCGAACTCCGGGTCAAAACCCGTTAGCTTTGAGAACTCTTTGTAGAAGTCCGGGTCCTTGATCATTTTTCCAACCGCCTCTTGAACCGCCAGCGCGCGCTCAATCGGCACGCCGGGCGGCATCGCGAGATACCGCGCATAACGTCCAAGGTCCCAGTTCGTTTGCATCAGCGCGAGATCTCTTTGGCCCAGCGGAGGATTCGCGTACTTTTTAGTAAGCTCGAGAATGGTCGGAACGTTAGGCAGATCAGGGAAGCGAACCCACTCCGTCGTCCAATGCAGCGCAAGCTTCGCCATCTGGGCCTGGGTTTTGTTTCTCACGAGGAACGTATCCGCCGCATCAACCCTTCCGTCCAATTCTCCACGCTCCACGGCGAGGTCTATTTCTTTATCGCTGTATCCTGGAATAATGTTAAATTTAAGTCCCAAGAAATAAATCCCCAGTCGCATTTCGTTATAAAAATTATGCCCCACCTCCGTAACGCCCATATTGACCCTCGGCGACTTCATGAGCTGCTCGATCGTGTCGAGCCCGATCCCCTTTCGCGTATACACAAGCCGGTAATTCTGGGGCAGGTAGTTGGCGATCCAGGTAAACTTGTTAAGGTCAAAGTCGGCGCCCTTTCTCCGGAAGATATAGGCCCGATGGGTACCGGCCGAGATCTGGCCGATCGCAGTCCCGTCTTTCGGGGCGCGGTTATAGAGATAATTGGCCGAAAGCAGGCCGCCTCCACCCCGCATGAACTGGACCGAGCCCATCCGGGGATTTCCCGGAATGTATTTAGGAAGATATTTCATCATGATTCGGAGCATGGTCTCCGTGCCGCTCCCGGGATTCGTA
>JACQUW010000211.1 GCA_016210115.1 Deltaproteobacteria bacterium
AAATTACATGCGGAACACAAATCCGCATTTGACCTTTTCGGTAACCCTTTCATCAAGCCCGAACAGATATCCTCTGTACGCAAGGCGGCCAAAACAAAGCTGGTTAGCGGGACGAATAGAGAGGACAAATGTGTAAGGCGATGTATGCACATATGTCAGGCTATATGCGCACCGAACTGATTCATAGTGCTTGCAGCAGTGTGGGTGTAGCACACAGGGAGCGTGCGGCCTGGCTTATGAGCGGCAGTTGCGGCGTATTGTGTGTATATCAATTGACATATTATCGCGCCCATGTTATTGGTTTTCTCATGACGACTCCCGCCAAAAAGAAGGCCTTGCGGGCTTCCGGCACGCTGAACCCGCATCCGGAAGAGGTCCGATCGGATCTCTTCAAAATGGATTTCTTCGATCCGTGCGATCGCGCTCAGGTCAAGTACGAGATGTTGCGCGCCCATTCGGTCGACGGGGATCCTGTGGCGGAGGCGTGCCGTCAGTTTGGTTTCAGCCGAGAAAGCTTCTATCAGATTCAGAAGGCGTTCAGCCAGTTCGGGTTCATTTCCTTCCTTCCAGGAAAGCCAGGCCGCAAGGGTCCTGTAAAACTCAAGGGCGAGGTGCTCGAATTTGCTCTGAAGCAGAAGAAGGAGAATCCCGATATGAATCCGGCTCAATTGGCCGTTTTGATCCAGCAGCGTTACGGCACGGAGATCCATCGGACAACGGTGATGCGTGGGATTAAAAAAAAACGGCGCTCGCCGGCAGAAGGGCCGGCCCCAGGAGTTCGTCGCAAGCGACGATCCGGTACAGGCGATCTATGAGCAAGTACGCGGCGAGGCATTGCAGAACGTGGAGCTGCCTTCCTGGGCACTGGAACGAGTTCGACGGTACGGAGTGGGGGGCTTGTTTCCAGGCTTCCAGAATGACTTCCCGTTCATCCTCTACGCTCAAAGCGTCCCTCGTCCTGCCTGGAGTGGGAAGAGGGACTTTCACCAGGACAAGCTGCATCAGGTTTACGCATTCCTCCTCACGTCCTGCGCGGAAATACCAGAACGTGAGGCAGTCGGAAACCCCGTCGACGGGTTCGACGCGAGTGGCTGTTTGCCGGCGTGCGAGGCGAAGGTCTGCGTTGACGCCCTGTCAGCCGCAAGCGAGTAAGGGATTGTCATTCTCTACACAGGGAGTTGAGTGAAAAATGCGAGCAGCTCTTTATGCCCGGGTTTCCAGTGAGAGGCAGGAGAAGGAGCACACGATCGGATCGCAGTTAGAGGCCTTGCGCGCATACGCGGCCAAAAACGGGATGGACGTCGTCGAGGAATTCACCGATGAAGGATACAGCGGCGCGCGGCTGGATCGTCCCGCTTTGGACCGGATGCGGGATCTGGCGGAACGGCTCGGTTTTGAGGTGCTGCTGACCTATTGCACGGATCGATTGGCACGCAAGTTTGTGTTGCAGGCCCTGATCCTGGATGAGCTGGAGCGGTTCGGAGTGAAGACGATTTTCCTCGAAGGTGGGGCTGCGGACGATCCGCTTTCGAAGCTGATGCACCAGATCACGGGAGCCGTTGCCGAATTCGAGCGTGCCAAGATTACCGAAAGATACAGGCGTGGCAAGCTCTATCGGGCGCGTTGTGGAGAGATTGTTTCTCCGGATGTGCCTTTCGGTTACCTGAAAGTTCCCCGCCGTGATGGTGTGCCGGCGCATGCAGAAATACAGCAAGCCGAGGCTGTTGTCGTGCGGAGGATCTTCGACGCCTATGTGAGCCGAGACCTTACGGTCCGTCAGATTGCCAAGCAACTCACGTTAGAACGGACACCGACGCCGAGAAATGGCGGCGGGCAATGGAGCTGGTCCGCGGTCGATCGGATTCTTCGTGAGGAGGCTTACAGCGGAACCTATTACTACAACCGCAAGCAGTGTGTGCCCATCGAAGGTGTCTACGGCAAAAAACGACAGCGTTTCAAGTGCACCCTACGACCCAAGGAGGAATGGATTCCGATTTCTGTGCCGCCGATTATCGACCTGGCGACGTTCCATGCTGCGGCCGGCCGGGCTCGACACAACGAGGCATTTTCTCCACGAAACCTCCAAGAAGGCGGTTACTTGCTGCGCAAGCTAGTCCGCTGTGGGCGATGCGGATGCAGTTGCTCGGCACTCACGAGCAAACAAACCTATAGTGGAAAGGTTCACCCCAACCACTACTATAGTTGCCTGCGTACCACCAGCGGCTTTCTCAAGCAGGAGCGATGCTCGCAACGGCGTATCCGTGCCGATGTGCTGGACGAATGGGTGTGGGAAGAAGTGAGCACTAGGCTGCAGGACCCTGCGCTCGTCCTGGAAGCTTACCAAGACCACAATACCCGGCGGAGGGTTTCATCAGAGCAAGACGGAGCGGCCAAAAAGGATGACAGGCTGAAAGAACAGATCAAGTTGGCCAATAGGGAACTCTCGCGGCTTCTGGATGCATATCAGTGCGGGGCGCTAGAACTGCCGGAGTTACAGAAGCGACGGCAACTCGTAAACTCGAAGATCGAGATGCTAAACCGGGAGCAGGAGTTGTTGAGGAAAATCGCCGCCGAGGAAAAGAAAGAGACAGACATCAAAGCAAATCTGCGGGAATTTGCAGCCTTGGTTTCCAGCAACCTCAAACGAATTTCGTTCGAGAACAAGCAAAAGCTGTTGCGGATCGTCTTGCACAAAGTCGTGGTCAACGACTGGAGAGTGGACGTGTATTACAACATCCCACTGCCGAAGCCTACTCCACCGCCAGCAGAAAAAGTGTCAACCAAATTCGATTTGCGTTCCACATGTCCTCTATTATGCTGAGACAGTAGATATGCACAGTGAGGCGCCCTAACCCTTTGATTGCAAGGCCATCTGGTTGAGGGACTCGACATAACAATCTGGTCGCGGTTGGCGGACCTCCCTCTCGGTTCAGACCTGGCATCGGTGTCCTCCGAAACGTTACAAAGACCGGAGCCACTCAAGAAGGTTGTTGTTCTGTTGCCAGGATGGAATCGCTCGGACCGGCGAAGAGTCGCTGATTCTCTCAAGTGCCTTTCGTTTCATCTCGAGATTTGCCCGTCCAGGGCGTTCTCAACAAGTCGGTCCAGTGGCAAGTTCCCCGAAACTAAACAATTCGATTGATCCATGATCGACTTCCTCTGAAAAGCGGCGACCCCCATGGCCGCCGAGAAGACCCATCATGAAATCTTATGTGTCGCAATCCAAGAGAGATGGCCTGACGGCAAGCACTTACCGAAGTGACTCTACATAACCCCCCGCTGCGCATAATAGATCATGGTCGTACTTACATCGTTGTGCCTGAGCAGTTACCGGACCGTCCGAAGGCTGGCCCGCTGGAGGACGGATGCGTGCAGGTGGTGCCTGCGCCTTGGGCGGGTGATTCTGTCGGTGTGGGAGGACGCTAGTGAAAGGAAGTGGCTGAGATACGGTGGCTATCCCCTTTATTCTGCTCGACTGCGATTCATTTCTGGCCGACGGGCTTTGGATTGTCGAGCACCCATACCCGCACTGGGCGTCCACGCGCCCGCAAGACAGGTGCCGCCATTTGTTGCAGTTGCACCACCACGCGGACTTTTTCCGGAAAAGAGAGCGCAGCCAGTTTCAACCGGCGTCGCTCCTTTGCAGCGATTAGCCGCGCGATTTCCGGCCTTAGGGGGTCCATTCTTTCCATTTGACTTCCAGACCGTGGCGAGCCAGCACGCCCGTGAGGTAATTGTTGTCCAGCGCGGCCTGCTCGCGTAGCAGCCGTACACGTTGGCGGTCCTTCTCGCGCCCGGTCTGAACGGCGATCGCCGCTAGATGTTCCGCGCGCAGGACCCGAGTCGGCGTTTGCTCGTACAGCGTCTCGCGTGCTTCGGCCAGCGCCTCCATCAGCAGATCGTTGTAGGCCGGCAGGAACTGCACGGGGATTCCCTCGATGTTGACGCACTCACCTTCCTCCGCGTAACCGCGCGCATGCAAGGTCTCGTAAATCGGTTCCAGCGTGAGCAAACCATCGGCTCTCTGCGGCAGAACGACGAAGATGTCCAAATCAAACGTCAGCACTGGTTCCACGTAGAAGGTGGCGCCCATAGCGCCGCCGATTGCGTAGCGGCTCACCACCCCGTCGTGTTCGAGCGCATTCAGGACTTGCAGCGTCTTTTCCATCCAACGAGGCAAGTTTACCATGCCGCGCAAATCCGCGGCAAACTCGGCTTCCGGGGGACCAATACTGGGTGAAGCTGGAAGCGGGGCTTTAGGTCCCGCGGATGGCGGGCCAGGCGGGGGTAGTGTATAAAATGACTGTATGGAGCAGCCTGTCGTTGCCGTCTTTCTCATCTTGTTCGCCCTTGAGTTCCTCGTTGAGTTTGCGCTCAACGAGCTGAACATGCGTCATGTCCGCGAACAAATAATTCGCGGAGAAACGCCGGACTTCTTTCGCGATAAGATGAACCCGGACGATTACCGAAAATCCCTGGAATACACGCTTGCCAAGGGTCGGTTTCAGCGTTGGGCTGCAGTCTATGGGGCTGTAGTGACTCTCTTCGTGCTATTTGGAGGCGTGCTCCCGTTCGTGGACCGGTTATCGCGGAATTGGGGCGGCTCGCTTCCTCCGGGCACTCAAGCGACGGGAATTCTGTTTTGCCTTATCACGGCTTTGATTATTTCGGTTCTGAGCTCGCCGCCCGATCTCTATTCGACTTTTGTCCTCGAGGAGAGCTTCGGTTTCAACAAGACAACTTTCAAGCTTTATGTAACGGATAAACTCAAGGGAATTTTGTTGGGGATTATGATCGGCGTTCCGTTTCTTTTCGCCGTGCTCTGGCTGATGGAATCCGCAGGTCATTACTGGTGGCTTTGGGCTTTTCTTTTTATTTTGGCCTTTCAACTCCTGATGGTGATTGTTTACCCGACACTCATCGCGCCGTTATTTAACAAGTTCGAGCCGCTGAAGGAAGGGGAGCTGCGGGAGAAAATCCTGGCTTTGGCGGATCAAGTCGGATTTCGGACCGAGGGGATCTACGTGATGGATGGTTCACGCCGCTCCGCCCATTCCAACGCCTATTTCACAGGCTTAGGGAAAGCGAAGAGAATCGTTCTTTTTGATACTCTGCTCCAACAGATGACGCTTGGCCAGGGACTGGCGGTCCTGGCCCATGAGATGGGCCACTACAAAATGAAACACATTCGCCGGATGCTTTTGATCCAGGGCATCTACCTACTGGCCGCGCTTTACGTGCTGAGTTTGCTTATCGACTATGAGCCTTTGTATCGCGCTTTCGGCTTGGACACCCCGTCGACCCACGGGGCTCTGGTTCTTTTCAGCCTGGTCTCGGGTCCGGCAACTTTCTATATTACTCCTCTGATGAATCGTCTCTCACGAAAACACGAATACGAGGCAGACCGATTCGCGGTGAGAACACTGCGAGACGGCAAACCGATGGAGGAGGCACTCATCAGTCTCTCGATCAAGAATCTTTCGAATCCTGCTCCCCATCCCTGGTATTCTGCTTACCACTACTCTCATCCGAGCACCGCGGAGCGTGTCGGCGCCATAAGAAAGGAGATGGAGCGCCAAAAGAGTTTACTTTCTTAATTCAAAGAGAAGCTCGTCCATCTTCTGAAACGTCGCGGCAAGATTTTGCTGGCCGGAGAACCGCGCCGCTTGATAAAGTCCCGTAAACTCCCGTACCAATTCCTTTTTGACTCTGACCTTTTCGCAAAGCTCATCCGGAGTTTCTCCCGGCTCTTTATTCAGTCCTTTTTTCTTCAAAAGCGCAAGCAGACTTCGGTACCGTTCCGTTGCTTGTAAAATGGCCGCCTGTCGTTGATATTTCTTTCGGACGCTCCACTGCCGAAGGCCGATCGCTCCCAATGCCAAGATCGTCAAGACTGAGACGAGGCCGGTCCACCAACCGGGTTTGACTCGCAAGCTGGTGGTGAGCCCCTTGAGAGAGCCCTGAACGCCGGATAGGAGCCACCGCCGCGGGTGGCTTAAGGTCGCCAGAAGCTGTCTCTGTTGACCGAAGCTAAAGTTGATGATGTGAAGATGCCAACGGCCTTCGAGAAAATCGATCAACTGGGCGAGAGAGTTAAAGAGCCCGCCAGGCGCCGGGCCAAGGATGTAGGGTGTCGCATCCAGGATCAGCCATCCTCTGTCGGCGATGTAAGCCTCGACCCAACTGTGCGCGTGGCTTTGCCTGATGAGAAAGTATTGGCCGTAATGGTTCCATTCTCCTCCGCGGTAGCCATTCACCACTCGCGCGGGAATGCCAAGGCTCCGGAGCATTACCGCAAGCGCTGATGAGAAATATTCGCAGTTGCCCTGGCGGACCTCAAAGAGAAACGCCGTCAAAGGGTCCTCGTTCCCGACGGGTAGCTCCTTCAGCGAATACCTATAATTCTCCTTCAGATAGCGCTCAAGCAAACGAGCTTTTGCTAGTTCCTGATCGGCGGCCTCCGTGATCTCTCGAGCCAGTCGAGCCAGGCGGGGATCGAGTTCAGGGATTTGGAGGAGCGTCCCGATCGGAACAGCCTCCCGCCAGGTTGCCTCCGGGTAAGAGAGAGCCTCGTAGCGAATGGAAAAAGCGAAGGGCGCCGGAGCACGCAAGTTCCCCAGCGAATCGCGAAACACGTAAGAAAAACTCCCAATGATTGCGGCAGGCCGGTTGAGGGCAAACAGGACCGGCGATCCTGTGGGTTCAAGGGAAATTCTCTGACGGACTGGCGGAGCCGAGCTTTTTGTTTGTTCGTGCACGACATGACTGCCGCCTACCCGTTTCACCTCGATAAAATTCCCCGGGCTCGCCCGCCAGTTCCGGCCGTCAAAGAGATCCAGCGCCATGCCGCGCCAATAGAGCTGTGTTTCATTCAGCGCCTCCGGGTGATCAACGCTCGCGCGCATCGCTACTGCGCTGCTTTTTTGAATTTCCGCGACGTCTCCGAGGGTCAACTGATCGGAGAATCCCGTTAACCCGGAACCTGAAAGCCAGGGATTGCGAAGAAAGCCGGAGCCCATACGGGGAAACGAGATAAAGAAGAAAAGTGTAAGAGCAAGAAGAACCGCATCGACGCCGGCCATCATGCGAAAGAGAGTCCAGCTCAGCAACCTGCTTTCTCCGTCAGGGTTCGCGCCGGCTGACTCGGTCGCTGTTTTAAGATGAAGAAGGACCAATACCCAGGGGGCGGAAAAAAGATAAGCGAGAAAAATCCACGCGAAGGAAAGCTCCACGCTCAGCGCGGCAGCGGCGATCAGGCTAAAGAAGGATAAGAGATAGAGGTGGAGCCAGTCCCGTCTTTTCTTTGGTCCGAGCAGCTTGACTGCTTGAAGAGCCAAGAGAAACTGCACAATTTCCTGCAAAGGAGGCGCCTGCAGGATGAAAATGAAGGTTAGCGTTACCGCGAAAACCGCGACGATCGAGAAGTTGGCCAGCGACGCAGGCAGGATTTCTTTTTTCTCCGACAAATCGCGCAGTAGCCCGACTGCGAGCGCGACTGAGGCCGTAATCAGATACCCCAGGGAAAGCTCGCCCGTGAGTAACAGCCCGGCCTGACCAAGAAAAATGATGAAATAAGAGGAGAGAAGATGGGCGAGATTGAAATTCATACGCGCAGGATCTTGCACGGTGGAAGGGAGACTGAAAAAGCGGCCGTGCCCTGGATCAAGACGCCTCCTCCTTGTTTGAGCGCCTGCGAGCGCCAGCTTTCAAACGTGCTTCCGGCCACTGTCTGAACCGGGCGGATAAGGGCTAGATGTTGGAGCGCAGGCCTCATCTCCGTGGCTGTGGACATGGCGTGGAACTCCTCATCCCAGGTCGCGAAGGTGATGGCGATTCCCTGCCTTATGAGCAGGCGCAGGAGACTCGCAGCGGCTTCCACGGCATGCTCGAATTGATCTCCTTCCACTCCCCGATTATCGAAGAAGACGGGGCGCGGATAATCCTTTGATTCAAAAAATTCTTTGAGCATGAGTTGCCCCAGACGGGCTGACGTTCGCCAGTGTATCAACCGATGATCGTCATCGGGCTGGGCCGATCTCAGCGCCAAAATCTCTTCTCCGGAGCGACGCTTTCTATTGCGGATGCGCTCATTGCCTGATGCCAGTTCCTTCAGCTTTGCCAGATCCAGAACGCGAGGATAAGCGACAAAGCTTTCTTGCAGCGGCGCCAGCCGAACCTTTTCGAAAAGACCGAAAGGGAATCGCGTCGCAACGTGCACGGCGTCATAACGATGGCAACCTCTTTTTTCCGCAAGAGCAAGGTAGTGAAAGCGCTTGGACTCTCCAGGCTGAAGGGAGGGCAAATACCCCAGCTTGCGCGGCGCGATAAAATCGGCGGTGTCACTGACGGTCAATGAATACGAAATCCTGCGCGGATGGAGATTTCTCAGCTCCACGACTACGGCAAAAGGGACGCCGGCCGTCACATCGGATGGCATGTGGCGGCGAACGTCAATGGATCGGAGGACCCTTTCAGAGAAAATTCCGGAAACGATGACCACGCTCAGCAACAGCGCAAAAATCAGATAAAAGAGATTATGGCCGGTGTTGACCGCAATCAACCCCATGCTCAGGGCAAGGGCAGAAAAGAACCAACCTTCAGGGGTAAAGTGAAGGCGGCGGCGCGGGTGGAACTGAAATTTGAGAATAGTCTTAAACGCGCTCACAGGGGCACTTTCACTTCTGCGAGTAGCGCTAGAAGGACTTCTTCCGCCCGATGGGTCGCTGCGGGCCCACTTTCCATCTCGTTGAGCAGGAGACGGTGGGCCAGAACGGGAACGACCAATTCTTTGATGTGGCGCGGCAGCCCGTACTCGTATCCTTCCACCAGAGCAAAGGCCTGAGCGGCTCGGTAGAGCGATTTTGCCGCGCGCGGGCTCCCGCCCAGAGATATGGCGGAGGAATTGCGCGTGGCTTCGATGATATCGAGGACGTAGTCCACCAGGCTTGCCTCAACCCGGACCTGGTTCGCCAGCGCCTGCAGTTCCAGCACTTCATCGGCGCACATGACCGGTCTGAGCGGCGCCGGTGAAAGCATCTCGGTTATGACTCTGCGCTCAGCCTCACGAGCGGGATAGCCTATAGAGATGCGCATCAGGAATCGATCCAGTTGCGATTCCGGTAGAGGAAAGGTGCCGGCAAACTCCGCCGGGTTTTGCGTTGCCAGGACCATGAAAGGATGAGGAAGCGGATAGGTGCGACTGTCGAGAGTCACCTGCGCCTCGTTCATAGCCTCCAAAAGCGCGCTCTGCGTGCGCGGATTGGTTCGGTTGATCTCGTCGGCGAGCACGATGTGATGAAAGATCGGGCCCGGCTTGAACCGGAAATTTTGGCTCGCGGAGTCGTAGATCATGGTCCCGAGGAGATCCGAGGGAAGCAGATCGCTGGTCAGCTGGATGCGCTGAAATGAGCAGCGAAGAGAGCTGGCCAGGGCCGACGCAAGCGTCGTCTTTCCTACGCCTGGAACGTCTTCGATCAGGAGATGGCCGCGAGCCAGCAGGCAGACGGTCGCGAGCCGGATGATCTCATCTTTCCCATGGATCACCTCGGCGACGTTAGTCATGAGGGCTGTGATTTTTTTATGCATCGACCTATCTAAACATTGTAACATAAAGAGGAAATACTTTGGCAATGAGATCGAGCTGGTGGTATAAGCTCAGTCAAGCATTCTCTTATTGTGGGTGGACGAGCATCATGGAAACAAAAATACTTGCCGCCTATGCGGCTAATCTGTCTTACGACGAGATTCCGTATCCTATCGTAGAACGGTCAAAAGATTGCATTCTCGACACGCTGGCGGCAGCCATCTTCGGCGCGGATCTTCCCTGGAGTCGAATCCTGATCGGATACGTCCGGCGATACGGGATCGGCGGAAAGAGCTCGATCCTGGGTTATGGGCGAGACAAGATACAGGCTCCTTTAGCCGCTTTGGTCAACGGAGCCCTGGCGCACTCTTTTGAGTTAGACAACGTTCGCCAGCCCGGCGCTGGAGTTCATGCAGGCGCGACTTTGACGCCGGCTGCCCTGGCTATTGCTGAGGAGCTTGAGACTGACGGGAAGGAATTTCTCACCGCCTTTGTCGCAGGTTGCGAGGTAATGTTTCGGATCGGGCATGCCTGCCGTGAGACTTCCGAGAAACTCGGCTTTCACGCGCCAGGCTTGACGGGGACTTTCGGGGCCGCAGCTACGGCCGGCCGTCTTCTGAGACTCAATGCACAGCAGATGGTCCATGCTTTCGGAATCGCCGGATCTCTTTCCTCAGGGCTTCTCGAATTCGTCAAATCCGGGACGGGTGGAATGGTGAAGAGGCTTCATCTGGGCCGGGCTTCGGAGGGCGGCCTTTTGGCTGCTTCGCTGGCGAAGGAAGGATTCACCGGGCCGGAGACTATTCTCGAAGGGAGCTTCGGTTTTCTCCACGTCTTCAGCCGTGAGCCGGACTTCGCACGACTGACCCATGCTCTCGGCAAGGAATATGAAGTCTTGAACATCTGTATGAAGCGATTTCCCTGCCATATCAATGCCCAGGCGCCGGTTCAGGCAGTGCAGGAGTTGCGCAACGAGCAGCCATTTTCCGCCGCGGATGTTGAAGAGATCATCATTGCAGGGGGGGAAAGACTTGTCACGCACCATAACATTCCGGCCCCGGGAGACGTTATGATGGGACAGTACAGCGTGCCCTTCTCGGTGGCGCTTTCGCTCTATCGCGACCCCGAAGATCCTCGTTCTTTTTCCGAAACGAGCTTGAAAGATCCGGAGATTCTCTCGTTAAGCAAGAGAATCCACCCGGTTCTGGATGATGAGCGCGCTCAGATCGAAGGGTACCGAGGCGCTCGGGTGACGGTGAGGCTCAAAGATGGACGGAGTTTGGTTCGCGAGGTGAGGGAGTTCAAAGGTTCTCCGGCCTATCCGTTAACACGCCAGGAGATCGCCCGGAAATTCCGGCGTCTTGCCTCCGGCATGGGAAAAGAGGCTGCGGAAACGCTCCTCGGGCGAATCGAAAAACTGGAAGTGGAAAAAAATATTGGAAACTTGTTCGCCTAGTTCGTTGACTTCGAATCGGCTGACTTCATCGCGCGCCTGCGATATACGACTATCGGACCTTGCTCAGAGTAAAGCAAGGCCTTGAGCGACGAGAAGCGCCAAAAAATGAATCTATCTCCGATGGTCGTGCTCCTGCTCTGTGGCGCCGTCGTGATGATGACGTCGATCGGCGTGAGTTCTTTCAGCCTTTTTCTCCCTGCTATCGAAGCCGAATTCGGTTGGTCGCGCGCGATGGCCACTGTGCCCTATATGGTCGCGATGCTGGGCTGGGGCGCCGGCGCTGTTCTGTTCGGTAAGCTTGCCGATGATTTCGGCGCGCGACGGGTGGTCCTGGGAGGAATTCTTCTTATGGCGGCAGGGTTTCTTGGTATGGGCCTGTCGCAGAACCTATGGCAGCTATCAGTCTCGTACGGGGTGATGGTCGGCATGGCTTTAGGAGCCTGCGGCCTGACCATCATGTCGCTTCTCGTCTCGAAGCGTTTTGATGCTCGGACCCGGGGGCTGGCGGTCAGCGTGATTCAGACGGCGCCGCCGCTGACGCCTTTGATCTTTGCCCCAATCCTCTTCTTCCTGATCGTGACTTTTAGCTGGCGCATCGCCGCTCTGGCGGCAAGTGCCTTGCTTTTTTTTGTGGCGCTGCCGCTTGCATGGCTGGGCGCGAGCGATCCAGACGTCGCGCGGGGCGAACGGCCGGGCCGAATGGGTTGGGCGAGCTGCCTGCCCTATCTCCGTAACCGTTCGATGCTGTTCCTTTTCGCTGCGCGCTTTTCCTGCGGAGTGGCATTCTTTCAGATTGCCCATCTCGTTGGGCTCACGATGAGCAAAGGCTTTGATCTGGCCGCCGGCGCCAGGTCGGTTAGCGTATTCGGGGCCGCCGCCGCTGCCTCGGCCTTGCTCTTCGGCTGGCTTTCCGACCGCTATGGCCGGGGGCAAATCCTTGCCCTTAGCTATTTTGTGCGCGGCGTCGGCACCCTTCTCCTCGCTGTCGAGATTCCGAGTGAGCTTTTATTTTATGGCGTGGTTGCCCTGGCGATCGGCCCGACTTTCGGCACGGTCGCTATTCAGAACGTGATGTATTACGAGATCGCCGGCCCAAGAATGGCGGGAGTCATTCTGGGCCTGAGCTTTATCATCCACCAGATCGGTTCTGCCGGCGGGCCCATGATCGCGAGCATCGCGTTCGATCTCACAGGAAGTTATGACGAATTTATGGTGGTAATGGGCGTCATCCTCGTCGCATCCGGCCTCCTCGTCTCCCGCATCAAAGATCCGGACGGGCAACTTCCACAACCCGCGCTCCTCACAACCGCGTCCCAGGCTTGACGCGACTGGTTTTTTCAATCCCGCAGACGGTTCTGAGATTCTCTTTGCGGGCCGTAAAATCGATTGACGCTCAAAGCCAACCCGACCGGCCTACTGACCTAAGAATCTCTGTAGTTTTCGACCTCGATGTTCTGGCTAAAAAATTCTACCGCCGTATGCCCTACCTGGGTGGTATCGTAGTAGGCGTATCCGGCCACGGCCACGGCTCCGACTAAAGGTAGGAGGCGGGCGATGCCCCGCCCCGCGAGTCGCTGCGTGGTTTCAACCCCGATGGCCCGGAGAACCCTTTGCAGAATTAACGGGGCCCGGCGAACAACCGCTCTGTCTCCGACACGGACAATAAGATCCCGGATTGCTTGCGCCGCCGCATGGCGAAACAGACAATACAACATCGCTTCCTCGGTAAGTTTGCCGTTTTTTCCAAATACCGAGGCAATGTCCGATACCAGCTGAGCCTGCAATCGCCAGATCGCGACAAGGTCGGGCAAGATCGTGACGAAGCCCAAAGGACCTGGAGGCAACGCCATTGTGCCTGATATGCCGGCTGCTCTAAACCCCGCCGCAGTGGTCAAATCGCGGGCGCGCACGTCCGGATTGTCAGCCCTCGGCTCTTCGCTGGCGGGGATTTCCGCGAGTATTCTCTCGACGGCTCTAAAGATCCTCGTTACCGGATCATCGAGAACGAACGTAATAGCGACGGCCCTCCGATTCCGTTTATCCAAATCATCCATTAAGGTCGCGCCGGGCGGCGTCTTATACCGCTGTCTCTGCCTTTCTATTTACCGAACATTCTATGAGTTTGGCTCCTTTGTGACAAGGGGAAATTTGAGGGAACCTTCGGCTTGGTCCCTTCAGATGGTTGAGGGAAGTCCATAGTGTTGAGGGAAATCCATAGGAAGGATTCACAAAATCGGAAACGTGAAGGTTGGGTCAACGAAATAGAACCCTGGCGAGCTCGGACTGATATTTTTTGGTCAAGTCGCTCTCGAATCCTAGAATTTCAAAAATCTGAAGCATGGCCTTGCGCGCGCCATCATCTCGCAAAACCCTGTCCTGTTTTACGATAGCCAAAAACTCCTCCAGCGCTTCTTCGTATTTTTCCCGGGCCGCAAGGCCCTGGGCCAGCTGAAATCTGGCCTCGAGGTCTGATGGGTTTGCTTGCAATCTCTGCCGGAGAGCGGCGAGGTTTCCATGCAATCCCTCCTTAAGCTTTAGTTGAGCCATGAGCCGGTCAGCTTCCTTGCGTTCTTCGGTACTGAGCGGAACGCGCTCGACAAAATTCAAGGCGCTCGCTGCGTCTCCTGCTCGCGTGCGGAGCCGCGCCAGTCCAAGCAGTGCTTTCGGATGGTTTGGATTTTCCTCTAAGACTTTTTCATAGATGGCTTGAGCTTCTTCAGTGTTCCCTTTCGCCTCCAATTGAACTCCTTCCAGAGCCTGGCGATCCAATTCCGAAGGGAGGACGCGGGAGAGCACTTCGCGCACGGCCGTCTCGGGCATCGCGCCGGTAAACTCGGCAGCTACGGCGCCGTCCTTGAAGATTCTTACGGCCGGGATGCCCTGAATGTAAAAGGCGGTGGCCAATGCCGGGTTCTCATCCACATTGATTTTGGCCAGGATAAACTGTCCGGCTTTCTCTTCAGCAAGACGCTCTAACAGAGGGCCGAGGACGCGGCACGGAGCGCACCACGGCGCCCAGAAATCGACCATTACAGGTACCTGACGTGAAGCTTCTAAAACCTCTTTTTCAAAGTTGGCCTCTGTGACCTCAATTGTCCAAGGACTCATGGAATCTTGCTCGACCTCCGTGATGAATCGGTAGTGTTGAAAATCAGGCGGGTGCGGGCACGCTAAACGTCGCTGTTCGGAAAATTTGCCGGATCGAAGGGATCGCCATTGAGAGCGCACCTGCGCTCAACCGGCACTGGATGAAGAATCGTCTGCAGTACGTAACAGCCGTTCTCGGCATTGCGGATAACTTTGGCAATACGCTCCGGGTTTTCCTGGGATTCTACTTCCAGACGTGTTTCGATTCCCAAGCTCCTTGCCTGCACCGTCTCGGCCAGAACAGAGCCTTCGCTTTTGAATCCGGCGGTGACAAAGACCCGCGCCTTGTCGATTCTTGTCTTTAGCATTTCCCCGTACCGGGAAATCTGCGTGAGCAGTCAGAAGGCCAGAGAGAGCCCGAAATAGGCCAGGGGAGGAGGGGCACTGTTGTCCCCGCCGGTGCGCTCCGCTTCGTCACAATAAACCGTAAAGCCGCGCGACCGACCTTCTTTTCTCATCTTCCGGAGGGTCTCCGCGTCAGCCTCCAAAACAATCTCCCGTTTCACTGAAAGATCTTCCGCCATGTTTGATCCCGCCCCTTTACAAGATAATATCTAGCTTCGTGTGGCTTTTCCACTCTCTTAGTTGCTGTCTTTTTTGAGCTATTCCTTCGCGTACTCTTGTGTGTAAAGCTCCAGGACGGCAGCCAGAAGCGCAAAAACCACGGGACCTAAAATCACGCCGAGAGCGCCGAACAGTGCCAATCCACCAAGAATGCTGAAGAAAAGAAAAAGAACCGAGAGCCTGATCCGATTTCCGATCAGCAGTGGCCTGAGAATATTATCTATGCTTGCCACGATTCCCACGGACCAGATTAACAATATCACCCCTCTTAGGTAGCTCCCCTGAAAAAAAAGGTATAATGAAGCGGGCAGCGTAACGAGTGTGGAGCCTCCTACGGGAATAAGCGCCGCAAAGGCAGTGGCAACACCCCAGAGAATGGCAAACGGAATGCCCAGAAAATAGTAAGCGAATCCAGCCAGGATCCCCTGTACAGCCGCTACTATCAAAGAGCCGTGTATCACTGCTTGAAGTGTGTCAATGATGTTTTTGAACAGACGCTCCTGATGCTCCGGATCCATGGGCAGCAAACGCTGCAGTCTGTAACAGAAATCTTTTCCATCACGAAGAAAGAAAAACAAAGTCATCAATGTGATCAGGAGATTGACTCCGAAAAAAAATACGTTCTGAGCAATGTCCTTGACGTGCGCGAGAAGAAAACGGGATGAAACCTGGGCTCCCTGAAGAACGATTTGCCTGAGACTGATATTCAGCGCAGCCAGCTCAATGGAAGCCGAATCCCACGCTCTCAGGATCTCTCCGACCCAGGGATTTTGTCTCCAGCCTTCCATAGTGCTGCCGTTCAGAAGCGAAGGAAGCATCTGGATCAGCTCCGTTGCTTCCTGGGAAAGAAAGCCGACGAGCTTTAAGGCGGGAAAAACAATCACCAGACTGATCAGTACCGTAACAGCTAACGCCGCGAGGCTCGCCTTACCGCGCAGTATCTTGAGCAGCCAAGCATAGCCGGGATAGACAATAACGGCCAGAATAGCGGCCCAGGCCAGCGCCTTGATAAACGGGCTGATAATGAGGAACGCGAGGACCAGCAGCGCAAGCAACAGAACGAAAAAGAAAATTGTAGCAAGCCAGTTTTGATTCACTTGTCGCAGTCTCCCAGCCGGATAACCGGATAACAGGACTATAAGCGGAACACTGTTGGGCTGCAAGACAATCTTCTACTTCGCTGTCCCACACGCTCGCTAGTGCAAAAGGAGTTTGGATATGCGGCAAACGGTTCCCTAAGGGGCACGCCTTCCGGCCGCAGCCGATGGCCAGTCCCTCGATGCCCCGAGTCGCTTATTGCCCGGTCTATGCCTCCCATAACCTGCACGGTTCCAGGCCTGCGACCTGCAGGCTTGGGTCCGTTTGGTCACAGCTTGCTGGGATCACTTTTCACCTGAAAGCCGATGAGGGCGGGGCACAGAAACCGTGGACAAGACGTCGCTCCGGTACGCTGTTTGTTGACGGAGCGTTATCACAGCCGATAAAACGACCTGCTATTTTCCATTAACTCTAACCATGAGCTATACGGGAGGAATTTCACATAAACTCGTTTGGTTTTCGCTGGCCTCCGAAGAAACTAAAATTGTAAAATAATATTTTTTTCTTGACATACAATTCGTTGTGCCAGTATAATGGCGTTACCTACAAAATGTGGGAGGGTTTTTAGTACGGACATCTCTTCGCCTGAGCCATTTTTCTTCGTCCAGCGCAGATAACCCTTCCCAGGGGAATCTTAAAAGGAGGTGCCTATGGCAGCAAAGAAAAAGGCCAAGAAGAAAAAAAAGAAATAACGATTGAGATGTGGAGTGGCGGAGGTAGTTAAAACCCTCCTTAATCTCAGGCGATCGGGCAGCTGTTCTGGCTGTCCCACAGGGCCCTTCGGGTGATGTGACCAGAAGGGCCTTGTTTTTTGGCAGATCACACTTTTGGATAAGCAACGCAAGCCCGCTGGAACGTCGCGCGCGGCATTCAGCACTTGCTGTTTAGGCAGCTTTTGCCAGTTGAGCACGAAAGATTGCGATGGAAAAATGGTTTGGCGACATCGTCGCCGATGTCTTTTCTCCTGAGAAATCAAAGTTCAAATCACCCCTGATCCTGCTGCACGGTCTCTGGACCGGCAACTGGTGCTGGGATCTTTGGGGGACCCATTTCTCGAATCTGGGTTGGGAATGTTGGGCAATGAATCTCAGAGGCCGTTTTGGCGAGCGAGCGCGCGAAGCTCTGAAAGAGTTGAGTTTCGATCATTGCGTGGAAGATTTGAGGCGAATCATTCGCGTTCCGGAGATTCCGCCCGTTCTCTTGGCTCATGATATCGGCGGCCTTATCGCCCAAAAAGCTGTCGAAGAAGAGAAAGTGTCCGCTTTAATTCTGCTCTCGCCCTTCGTTCCACGCGATATTCCCGTGATTCCGCCCCGTCCTTTGCGGCTATTCCGACTGAAGTACTGGCCGCTATTTTTTTTTCGCCGTCCATTTCGCCCTGAGCCGAGGGACTTCAACCAAACATGGCTGGCTTCTTTGCCCGAAGTCGAGCGCCCCAGGATTTTTCAGAGGGTGGTTCCAGAATCAAGCCAGCTCATTAGTGAGTTGTTCCAGCGCCGTGTCGGAATCGATCGGGCCGGTATTCTATCTCCTATTCTAATAGTTGCAGGCACCGAGGACCGCGTTATCCCGCCCGGAGCGTTGCGGCAGCTGGCATTGAGACTTGGCGCGGAGTTCAAAGAATTTTCGAACCACGGGCATTGGATGATGGAAGAGCCGGACGGGGAAAAAATTGTAGCGGAGGTTCACCGCTGGGTGATGCAGACTTTGGGCGAGGAGATACTCGAAGCTGAATCTACGTAGCTCGTGGGCGGTTTGGCCGATCCTCGGCGGTAATCCTCATTCCGGTGCGACGTCTCCCTCTGTCTCGTCCTTGACGGTTTCTTAACCGGCCGATTTTTCAACTGGTTGCGCGCCGAGTCTAACTCCGGTAGGGTTTAAGAATCGGAGGTTTCTGCTGGGCAAGGCATGAAACGATTTTTGTCTTTTCGACTTCTTATCTCCCTCCTTTTGTTACTGGTAACCGCGCAGGGGTGGGCGCAAAGTGGGCGTTCCCGAGGGATCAATTACAAGGTGATTCCTAATCTGGAGCCAATGAAAGATCAGGCTCCGACACCGGACTTCACATTACCAAACGTGGAGGGCAAAAAGGTTCCCCTGAGAGATTTTCGTGGGAAACTTGTCTTTCTCAATTTTTGGGCGAGTTGGTGCGCCCCCTGCCGGGAAGAAATGCCGGCCATGGAGCGTCTATACCAGGAGTTCAAGAAAAAGGATTTCGTGGTGGTCGCGATCAACGTGAAAGACAGAAGGAAAGACGCTCTCGATTTCGTCAATGAGCTAAAGCTAACCTACCCGATTCTGTTTGATCCCGATGGCAAGGTCGGTCTTCTCTATGGCGCCTGGGGCTTGCCCACGACTTACCTGATCGGCCCGAGGGGCGAAGGCCTGGCCCGGGCTTGGGGGCCCGCCGAATGGTACAGCCCTGGCGCGAGGGAGTTGATCCGATCCGTGTTGGAGGAAAGAAGATGACCGATATAAACCTTTTCGTGGCCTTTACGGCAGGGCTCTTCTCTTTTCTCTCTCCGTGCGTGTTGCCTTTGATCCCTTCATATCTCTCTTTTCTTTCGGGTGTTTCTTTGGAAGAGATGCGCGCCACAGAAGTCGAAGGTCACGTGCGGCGCCGGGTTGCTTTGAACTCCCTGGCTTTTATCCTTGGTTTTTCTCTCGTTTTCATATCTCTGGGCGTGTCCGCGAGTTTCTTGGGCAGCCTCTTTTTGAGTTATCGCAACTTTATCCGGATCCTGGGCGGCGTTTTTATTCTCATAGTGGGAATTTATCTGATGGGTTTTTTCAAAATAACGATGCTGGAGCGGTACTGGCAGTTCAACTTGAAGGATAAGCCAGCAGGCTATCTCGGCTCAATTCTGGTGGGAATTACCTTTGCCGTGGCCTGGACCCCGTGCGTAGGACCTATTTTGGGAGCTATCCTCGCGCTGGCCGGGACATCGGCTGAGATCGGACGTGGCGTTCTTCTTCTCGGGACCTACGCCGCCGGGCTCGCCTTTCCGTTTCTTCTCAGCGCTGCGGCTGTGAATTCGTTTTTCCATTTTTCGCAGGTGTTTCGTCGCTATATACAGGCTGTCCACGTCACCGGAGGCATTCTGTTGGTTCTGGTGGGGATTCTTCTCATTACAGACTATATGACGGTTCTGAATATTTACGCCATCCGCCTGACACCGGAGTGGCTTTTGAAGAGACTGTAACCCGGTTGATTTATGGAGAAAGAAGCTGAAAAACTCAAGCGCGAGGGCTGGGTCGTGAAGGGAGAAAGCACAGGACGGTGCAACTACGGTGTGAAAAATAAGGGGGAGACGAGCCGTTTTGTGAAAACTAAGATGGAAGAACAAATCCGATCGATCTTGAGATCTATTGGCGAGGACCCGGATCGGGAAGGACTTTTGAAGACTCCTTCCAGAGTTGTTGAATCGCTGATTTTTCTGACGCGGGGCTACGATTCCGATCCGGAGAAAGTGATCAATGAGGCCCTGTTTACGGAGAACTATGAAGAGATGATCGTTCAGAAGGACATCGATTTCTTCTCGTTGTGTGAGCATCATCTGCTTCCATTTTTCGGCAAGGCCCACGTGGCCTATATTCCTCATCACAAGATCGTGGGAATCTCAAAGCTGGCCCGCCTGGTAGACGTCTATGCCCGGAGGCTTCAGGTCCAGGAACGACTGACGAGCCAGATCGCGAGCACGATTATGGAGAAGCTCCAGCCTCTCGGCGCGGCCGTGGTCATCGAAGCCGAACATCTCTGTATGAGAATGCGAGGAGTGGAGAAGCAGAACTCATTAGTGATTACAAGCACGCTTCTGGGAGTGTTTAGGACACGGCAGGACACGCGCGCCGAATTTATGAACCTGATCCGCCAGAGAAGTTGAAATCGAGAAGAGATCCATGGAAGTTTTTTTGAAGGATCAAAGCCTGTCCAGGATCAAAACGGATCTCCTGGTCCTCCCCGTGAAAGAACACGAGACCAGAGGGACGGACATCCGGTTGCTCGATCGGATCCTAAGAGGAAAACTCTCGCAGCGGATTCAAAAATCCAAATTTGCCGCTTCCGAGGGGAGTTTCCTCCTCCACGGCACATCGGGGATGCTCGGCGCCACGCATCTGCTTCTGGTGGGAATGGGGAAAGAAGGCGAGATCGGGACGGATGCGTGGAGAAAAATGGCGGCGCGAGGCAAGAGAGAAGCCGAGGTGATCGGAGCGGAGGAATTCGGTGTCTATCTTCCGCCGGACCAGCAACCAGAGGCGATTGCGGGTCCTATCGTCGAGGGAGCTTTGCTGGCATCCTACCGCTTTGACAAATATCGTTCCAACAGCAAGCCATCCGCAAACATTCGTTCCATGTCTCTGTTTCGTCCTGGGTTGAAAACCACTGCCGGCGTGAAGCGCTCGATCGAACGCGCGACGGCTCTTGTTCCTGGCGTTTTTCTTGCCCGTGACCTCGTGAACGAGCCTCCTTCGGTGAGCACGGCGCGGTATTTGGGAGAACAGGCGAAACGTCACTGTCGCGGCGCGGGACTTAGCGTCGATGTTTGGGGAGTCAAGAAAATTCAAGAGATGAGGCTGGCTGGTCTTTTGGCTGTCAATCGTGGCAGCGCGGAAGAGCCGCGGTTCATCATTATACACTATAAACCCAAGGGGAAGGCGAGTAAAAAAGTCGCTCTTATAGGCAAGGGAATCACTTTCGATTCCGGAGGTCTGTCTCTAAAACAGCCCAAGTCCATGGAGACGATGAAACTTGACATGGCCGGAGGTGCGGCGATTATCGGTGCGATGAGCCTGCTTCCCGAACTCGCCCCTGAGGTCGAAGTCACCGGCTATATCCCAACGACGGACAATCTGCCGGGTGGAAGCGCGCAAAAGCCCGGCGACATCATCCGCTATCTGAACGGCAAAACGGTCGAAGTCCTGAACACGGACGCCGAGGGAAGATTGATTCTGGCCGACGGTTTGGCTCTAGCGGCCAAGACCCGCCCCGATTGCATGATTAATCTGGCAACTCTGACCGGCGCCTGTGTGATCGCTTTGGGAAACGAGGTTGCGGGACTCTTCAGTAACCAGCAGCCTCTTGCCGATAGTCTTATCCGGTGCGGTCGTGAAGCGGGAGAAAAACTGTGGCAGCTTCCTTTGGTCAAGGAATATCGCGAAGAGATTAAGAGCTCTATTGCGGATATCAAAAATATCGGCGGCTCCTCTGGCGGAGCCATCATGGCGGCTCTGATTCTGCAGGAATTCGTGGGTGACGTGCCCTGGGCCCATCTGGATATTGCCGGCCCCGCCTTTTCGGAGAAGGATGGGCTGATGTGCCCTCGAGGGGGCACCGGTTTTGGTGTGCGAACCCTCGTGCAATTTTTTCAAACTTTCGAGGAGGCTTCTGATCATGGTAGAAATTACGCAGGTGCGAGACGAAAATTTTGAGGCCGAGGTCATCCGTTCGGACCTGCCGGTGCTGATAGATTTCTGGGCTCCGTGGTGTGGACCGTGCAAGTCCATTGCCCCGGTAGTGGAAGAGCTGGCGCAAGAGTACGCAGGGAAGCTCAAGGTCGCCAAATTAAACGTGGACGATAACCCGGTCACCCCGGCCCGATACGGGGTGCGGGGGATCCCGAATCTGATCCTTTTTAAGCAGGGGACCGTGAAAGAGCAGATTGTGGGCGCCGTCGCCAAGGTTCGACTGGTTGAAGCGATCGAGAGGGTTGTCGGCTAAAACGTAAAGCGGCGCATGTTCACGTTCAAAAGCAGCCCTACAGCGACCATCATCGATAGCAGAGAAGATCCACCGTAACTCAGCAACGGCAGGGGAACTCCGACCACAGGGAGGATTGCCGTCACCATCCCCACGTTGATAATGACCTGCCAGAAAAAGATCGTCGTCATGCCGAATGCCAGGAGCGAACCGAAGCGGTCTTTGGCCCGGCCTACAATCCGCAAGGAAAGCACGATCAGCGCCAGGTGGAGCGTCAGCAGGATGAAACAGCCCAGGAAGCCCCATTCTTCGGCAAACACCGAAAAAATAAAATCCGTGTGCTGCGCAGGCAAAAAGTCAAGCTGATTTTGCGTGCCTTTCAAATACCCCTTTCCCAAAAGTCTTCCTGAACCGATGGCGATCTTGGACTGAATCACATGATATCCTGCCCCCAAAGGATCCAGGTCCGGGTTCAGAAATGTGAGTATGCGCTGTCGCTGGTATTGTTTAAGAAAATGCCAGGCGATGGGCATAAACAACATCCCGCTGCCAGCCAGGCAAAATAAGGAGCGTAACTGCAGGCCTCCCATGGTGATAACACTGAGAACGATGAGCACCAGAATCACCGCAGTCCCGAGATCTGGCTGGATCAGTGTGAGCAGGATCGCCGGGGACATGAGGACAAAGAGACCCCACAAGTCGCGCAGCCGATAACCCGCGGCCGGCTCGTCATACTGCAGATATTTGGCGAGAACGAAGACGAGCGCGAGTTTGGCCGGTTCGGAAGGCTGAACCGCAAAGAAGCCCAGACGCAACCAGCGCTGCGAGCCTCCTCCAACAGATCCATAAAACAGCACAAGGCAGAGCAGGAACACCACCAGGCCGTAGAACGGATAAGCAATCCGGCTGATGTGGCGGTAGTCTATGCTGAGAGCAACCAGCATTGCAGCCATCGCGATCAGGAACCAATAGAGCTGCTTCGTTGCCAGGTGGCCCGCGCTTCCCTCTAGGACGCTATAAGTGGAGCTGTAGATCGTCAAGATCCCAAGCAGGCTTAGGATCATGGCGAGACTGAGGAGGTTCCAATCGAAATGAGAGATCAGCCGGCGATCAATTTGCATCGATGGGCCCCCATCGGCTTGCCTGCGTCATCTCCGGCGAGCTCTGTGATTGCGAAATGTATTGTTCAATGACCGCTTTGGCCAATGGTGCGGCGGCGGAGCCTCCGTGTCCTCCATGTTCCACCAGAACGGCCACGGCGATGCGAGGATTTTCCGCGGGCGCATAAGCGACAAACCAGGCATGATCTCGAACGAAATACGATAGCTGCTCGCTCTTAGTGTATTTCCCGCGCATCTCGGCAACCTGCGCGGTTCCGGTCTTACCGGCGATTTCAACCAGATTGGAGCGAGCTCTCCCGCCTGTTCCTGATCCGCTGTTCACTACGTCCCTTAAAGCATTGCGGACAAAGCTCAGAGTTGTCTCTTTGAGCGGCACAGAATGGATCAATTCAGGGCCATACTCACGAATCAAACTCCCGTCCAGAGATTCCACCTTGCGGACGAACCATGGTCGGTAAACTTTTCCGCCATTGGCCACCGCCGCCATCAGATTTGCCATCTGAAGAGGTGTCACATTAACGTATCCTTGACCGATGGAGATGGAAGGAGTTTCGCCGGGGAACCATGGCTGACCAAACCGTTTTTTCTTCCAGGCGATATCCGGAATCAAGCCTCCCTTCTCATGCTCCAGAGAAATGCCGGTTTTATCGCCCAACCCAAGAGCCCGAGCATAGTGGGCCATCCGGTCAACGCCTATGCGCTGACCGAGTTGATAAAAATAGACGTCGCAGGATTCCACGATCGCTCTGTGGAGGTCGACCCAGCCGTGTCCCCGCTCCTTCCAATCCCTGAAGCTCCGGTTTCCGACCGTAAAAGAACCAGGGTCAAAAATACGGGTCGCAGGATCGATAAGCCCTTCCTCAAGAGCGGCTACAGCCAGGACAATCTTATACGTTGAGCCGGGAGGATATTGCCCTTGAATCGCCCTGTTGCTGAGCGGGTGCATTCGATCCTTTGTCAAAGACCGCCATTCCTCCGGCTTGATTCCTCGAGCGAACGCATTGGGGTCGAAGCTGGGCGCGCTGGCGAGAGCAAGCACAGATCCGTTTTGCACATCGAGGACCACAATGGCTCCCTCTTTCCCTCGCAGGGCGTCGAAAGCCTTTGCCTGAAGATCCCGATCCAAGGTGAGAAAGACGCTGTGACCGGGTACGTCTTCGACTTCGTGCAACACGCGGATCCTTCGACCCAAGGCGTCAACCTCAACCTGCTGTCCGCCGCTTTGGCCCCGCAGGTATGTCTCCCAGCGGCTCTCCAGACCGAACTGGCCGATCTCGTCTCCCATCGTGTAGCCTCTTTTATCCTGTGTCTTTAACTGTTTGGGGCCGATCTCACCGAGGTAGCCGACAAGATGGGCAGCCATGCCTTCGTTCCAGTAGCTGCGTCGCGGACGGATGCGTAGCGTGACACCTGGAAGATCGAACTGACGGGTCTCCACGGCTACCACGGATGCCCAGTCAATGTCTTTTCCCAAAACGATTTCTCCGAAAGGCGGCCTGCTCTCATGCAGGTTGACGGCGTTGAGATAATCGTTTTCGTTCCGTCCCAGGATACGGGCCAGGCGACGCAATGTGGATTCCGGCTCAGCAGCGTCCTCCGGAACAAAGAGAAGATCGAATGAGGGCCTGCTGTCGACCAGCAGATTTCCCTTCCGATCAAAGACCATCCCTCGAGTTCCGGGGATTTTCTTCAGCCGGATGCGATTATTCTCTGAAAGATACGTGAAGCGCTCACCCTGAAAGAGCTGAAGGAGCAAGAGTCGGCCGACGAGAAGCAAAAATACGAGTACGATAAAGACGATTAGAAAATAGGTTCGCCGGCGAAAGTCCTGGGCTACCTCCTTCCGGGTTTGAAAAGAGATCAAAGCGGCACCCGTTTCGCTTCTTCAAGATAACTCTCGCCCCGCTTCAGAAGGGAAAAGATGCCGGGGGCCAGGATGGAGGCGACGATCGCGTCCAGAAAAATGGATTTCAGGACGCCGGTCCAAAAGCTTTCTTCGGTCAAAAAGAAAGCCCAAACCAACATCAGAGCGAATCCCTTTATCCATGAGGCACAAAACACCACGACCGCGCTCAGCACCAGGTTGTGAACCCAAATGCAGCGGGAGCTCAGGTAAACTGCCAAGAACACCAGCGACATGGCAAACGCATTGAGACCGAGAAGCGGACTGGAAAAAACATCCACGGAGTAACCGAGAAAAAAAGAGCCAAAAACAGCTCCCGTGGTGGGATGATATAATCCCCAGTAAACACACAAGACCAAAATGAGGTCGGGAACGATAGAACCTAGCGGCAGAAGATGCAGAAAAGTCGTCTGGAGGAATACCAGAATAAACCCGACTGTTAGAAAGATCAGTGACAATTTCATTCAACAAAGGCCCTGGGCTGCCTTACTGGGCGGTGGGGATACCGTTCCGGGAGCCGGGTCCATGGACTCTGCCTTAACTTCAGGCCCGACCGCTGGTTCGCGTTCCCGGTCCATCAACGAGTACTTCCTGGAGAAAAAACCACAAGAACCTCCTCTATGCGCGATGAATCGATCGCCAGGTTGACTCCTACGAATTGGAAAAGACCAACGCTTTTCTTGCGGACATTGCTCACCGTGCCGACAAGGAGGCCTTTGGGGAAGATACCGTCCAGGCCCGAGGTGAGTAAACGATCACCTTCCTGGACATCGTCGCTCCTTTTCACGTACTTCATGACGGGGCCGTTATCAAACGAGCCGGAAACAATTCCACGCGCTCGGCTTCGCTGAACGATAACATCAACACCACTATGGCTATCGTTAACGAGCAGCACCTTGGAGGTATTCGAGGTGACATCGACAATCTGTCCGACGACGCCGGCCGGCGACACAACAGCCATTCCTTTCGCCAAACCGTCGCGGCTGCCCTTATTTAGCAGCAAACTATGAAACCAGGAGCTGGCGCTGTTTCCTATCACGGCCGCAGTGAGCGAACGGGAGGGCAGGTCAGAGCGGAATTGCAGCAGCTCTCTTAAGCGTCGGTTCGTAGCTTCTGCTTCCAATAAGAGATTCCTTTCGGTTTCGAGCGCAATGATTTTGCTTTTTAGCCTTGCGTTTTCGGCTGCGACTCCCCTGAGCCTGAGATAGCTCTGGTGAATATCTTTGATTTGGATGCCGAGAAGGTGTGCTCCAGCCTGCAAAGGACGCATGACTGTCCATAAGAGCGATCCCAGGGGATCGGCCTTGAGTTGTCCTCGGGCGGCAGCAGAGAGAATATAAAGAGAGACCAAAACGCTTAGAAAAGATGTAAGCAGAACCTGATTTCTACGGACAAACGCAAGCATGGGTGGTCAGCCCCATTCGGGGAGGAGTCAGGGGAATTTCCCTCGGTGATTAATGAACGGCTACCTCCTTCAGTAAAGAAATTTCGTCAAGAGCCTTTCCAGCACCCATGACAACGGCCGTCAACGGATCGTCGGCAAGCATGACCGGCAGACCGGTCTCTTTTCTCAGCAAGACATCGAGGTTGCGCAGCAGTGCCCCACCGCCGGCAAGAATGATGCCGCGGTCCACGATATCCGAGGCCAGTTCGGGCGGCGTACGTTCCAGCGATATTCTGACCGCCTCGACAATCTGGTTTATGGGTTCCAGCAACGAATCGCGGATCTCATCGTCCGTTATGGTGACAGTCTTGGGAACTCCGGCCACGAGGTCTCGACCCTTGATCTCCATTGTTTGGATTTCGTCTCCGGGATAGGCCGAGCCGATGGTGATTTTGATCAGCTCAGCCGTTCTTTCTCCCACCAGGAGATTGTATTTTCTTTTAATGAACTGGGCGATGGCTTCGTCCATTTTGTCTCCGCCGACACGCACCGAGCGGGAAAAGACAATGCCCGCCAGAGAGATCACCGCCACCTCGGAAGTCCCTCCCCCTATATCGACAATCATGTTCCCCGTAGGCTCAGTGATCGGCAGCCCTGCCCCGATCGCGGCTGCCATGGGCTCCTCGATTAAATAAACCTCCCTCGCCCCCGCCGACTCCGCTGATTCCCGCACGGCTCTCTTCTCAACCTCAGTGATTCCGAACGGAACTCCGATGATGATTCGCGGCCGCACCAGATTGCGCCGATTATGCACTTTCTGAATAAAGTAGCGCAGCATGGCTTCCGTGATTTCGAAATCGGCGATGACGCCGTCCTTCAGCGGGCGTATGGCCATGATGCTCCCGGGAGTCCGGCCGAGCATCTTCTTGGCCTCTGCGCCGACGGCAAGGACCCTTTTCCCGCCGCGTTCGTTTTTTTGCTGAACGGCGACAACCGAAGGTTCATTGGACACGATGCCCTGGTTTTTTACATAGATCAGAGTATTGGCAGTACCGAGATCGATGGCAAGATCATTGGAAAAAATGCCGAACAAGGCATCCAGCATTAAAAAGACTCCTTATACGGTTAGGGGCGGTTAGATTAGCTGTGCAAAAATAACAGATTTGATCTCACCGGGCAAGATAACGGATGCGCTCTGAGTCTCGGTCACGTCCGGGTCGCTGCCCGTTCGGAGAGCCCGCGCATCCGACCTGCCTGCCGGCAGGCAGGTAACCAGCGGTGGGAATAAGCACTGGCCCATTGCGCGGGCTCGGAGAGTTCCTGCGAAAACGATTCCTCCTCAGGGGCGTGCCTTCCGGTCGCTAAAGGCCCATTCTCGTGAAGGATTGCTCCAGCGCTCTCAAGGCCTGATCGACCTCGTCCTTCTTGATGTTAAGAGGCGGACTAATGCGGATTACATTTCCCATGAGACCGCCCTTGCCGATCAGAAGCCCTTCGGCCTTCGTTAACTCGAAGAGTCTTCGGACAGCCTCCGGGTTCGGCTCCTTCTTCTCCCCCACGAGTTCGAGCGCTTGCATCAGACCCATACCGCGCACATCTCCAATGACGGGAAATCTTTGCTTTAAGGCCTCCAGCCCGTCTCTTAACCGCTGCCCCATGACCCGGGCATTTTCGATCAGATTATCTTCTTCAATGACCTGAATGGTGGCGAGGGCCGCGGCACAGGTCACCGGATTGCCCCCAAACGTGGAGATAGACATTCCCTTCAGGCTATCGGCAACTTCAGGGGTGGCAATGGTAGCTCCGATGGGAGCGCCGTTGGCCATTCCTTTGGCAAAAGTCATTATGTCCGGCTCGACGCCCCAATGTTCTATTCCGAACATCTTGCCACCGGTCCTGCCCCAGGCCGTCTGGACCTCGTCACAAATCAAGAGCCCTTCGTACTTCCGAATGATCGACAGGACCTCCTGAAAATACTCTTTCGGAGGTGTGATAAATCCACCAATGCCCTGGATCGGCTCGACGAAAAATGCCGCGATGCGTCCAGAGGTCATTGTTTGGATCGCCTCCTCGAGATCTTTAGCGCACTTGAGCTCACAACTCGGATAGCTAAGGCCAAAAGGGCAGCGGTAACAGTAAGGATTGGGAATGTGGTGGATGCCTGCAACGGGTGTCGGCGTAAGCCGCCATGAAGACTGGGCCGTAAGGCTCATCGCGAGACAGGAGCGACCGCTGTAGCTGTGCCGCAGAGCTATGACATCCTGGCACCGGGTGTGAAGCTGGGCGAGGAGGACTGCAGTTTCATTAGCCTCGGTGCCGCTGTTCGTGAAGAGAGACTTTTGCAGCCGCCCGGGAGTGATTTGAGCCAGCTTCTCAGCAAGACGGACATGGGGCTCGTTTGGGTAAAGCGTTGAGATATGTTGGAGTTTGCCCGTTTGATCTCGAAGAGCTTGTGTAACGCTCTCGTTGCAATGACCGACGCTGATCGTGACGATGCCGCCGAAAAAATCCAAATACTCCTTCCCATCGATGTCGTAGACATAGCTTCCCCTGGCGTGATCCACAATCAGAGGGTCTTCGTAGTAGTTGGCTATGCAGGAAAACAGATATTTTCTGTGTTTATCAATAATATCTTCTTTGTTTTTCTTAGCTTCCATTGGTCTCGACCCTGTTAACCCTATATCACCCTTACCAGGAACTAACAACATAGGCCGAATGCGCTGGGTATTTTATGCACAAATCATTAATGTATTGACTTTTCATACATGGCAATGTATTGGTATCAGACTTATGAATTTTTCCCCGAAGAGGTTTACTACCGAAACAGCGGCTAGCCAGCGGCTTTGGACAGGGGTCGGTTGGGCTGTTGCTATGGCGGAGGACGAAGGTCGCCATGTGTGCTATTCCCATCCCAGCCGTATCGCGGCGACGAAAAAAGGGCCGATCGAGTACGCCATGCAAGGCGATGGTCCGGCTGTGCTGGTTATCCATGGCTGTCCAGGTGGCTACGATCAGGGGCTTATCGCGGCAAGATTAACAAGGGACCCCGCATTCAAGTTCATTGCCCCATCGCGGCCGGGATACCTGCGCACGCCCTTAACCGTGGGCGCGACTCCGGAGGCGCAAGCCGATGCTTACGCAGCTCTGCTCGATGCATTGGAGATTCGTCGCGCTGCGATCATTGGAATTTCAGGAGGAGGGCCATCCGCGCTCCACTTTGCAGCTCGTCATCCCGACAGGTGCTGGGGAGTTGTAACCGTAAGCGCCATAGGCAAACAGCTAAGCGCTTCCGAAATCGACAACTGCCAGTCCCTTCGTAGACGGACGCTTTTTACATTGGGTTTGTTCTCCAGCTTGCTTTGGAATGGCGCGCTGGCCGCAGCCAGACAGTGCTTGGAAAGACTGCTTAGCAATGTGAAAAAAGTCGCCACTGTTTGGTCATTCAGGCCCGAAGAGCGAGTGGAGTTTTTCCTGGGGCTGCTCAGGAATTGCACAATGATTTCCATGCGAAAAGCGGGTTTGAGAAACGACGTGACGCAACTGACCGACATGCCGGGAATACCCTTGAACGAGATTAAGACCCCAACCCTGATCTTGCATGGCACCGCTGATGACGTTGTTCCGTACGCTCACGCAGAGTTCATTGCCCGCGGTGTGGCCCATTCGGAGCTCGCTCCCGTCAGGGGAGGCCGGCATCTCTTCTTTGCGACTCACAGAGAACAGGTCCTTCCCGCAGTCATGGAATTTCTCAGGCGCAATGCGCCCATGACCTCTCCAGGCTAATAAAGCTCCGAGCCAAAGATATACCTCCTTAATCTTTGAACGGCGCGGCAAGCAAGGCGAAGCGTTACCGCGAAGGGTTGATATCCCACTTGCCCCTGATGGTGGAAAAACGCAGCGCTTTTTCAAGTTTCCGCAAAAACAGTTTCCGAGACATCTCTTGGGCGCCGAGGCTGATTAGATGCCGGGTCGTTACTTGAGCGTCGATCATGTGAAAATCCCACGCCTTTAATCGTTCGACCAAAGCGGCGAGAGCGACTTTGGAAGCGTCGCTTATACGGAAAAACATGGACTCACCGAAAAACGCTCTTCCCAAAGACACTCCATAGATACCACCCACGAGCTCGCCGTCACGCCAGCTCTCTACGGAATGGCAGTAGCCCAATTCGTGCAGGCGAATGTAAGCTGTTCTCATCTCCGGAATAATCCAGGTTCCCTGTTGCCCTTTCCGGGGCGTCGTCGCACAGGCCTGAATGACTTTCGCAAAGACGCGATCGAACGTGACTTGAAAAACGCGTTTCCGCAGCATCTGGTGGAGCCGGCGCGAAATATGGAAATTTTGAAGATCGAGGACCAGGCGTGGATCCGGGGACCACCATAAAATAGGTTGTCCTTCTCCGTACCACGGAAAAATTCCCATCCGATAGGCGAGGAGAAGTCTTTCACTGCTCAAGTCGCCGCCGACGGCGAGCAATCCATCCGGCTCGGCATGGTGGGGTGGCGGGAAAACGAGCTCGTCTATAAGCCGATAAACAGGCATACCTTGAAAAAGATTGTAATCCTGGAGAGAAACTAATCCAAC
This sequence comes from Deltaproteobacteria bacterium, assembly GCA_016210115.1. Lineage (GTDB taxonomy): Bacteria > Desulfobacterota > Binatia > UBA9968 > UBA9968 > JACQUW01. The sequence continues at coordinate 30,537 of JACQUW010000211.1, forward strand.
GGTCAAGGCAGCCGGCGGAAACACTGCCCGGCGGACCTGCGCGATGGCACGCTGGAAAGTGTGGCTTCTCGGACCTGGAGTGCGAAGCCCCGCAGCGGGCTTGCCGAAATGATTCAGGCGAGTATGCGTATCCTGCGAGCCGATCTTGCAAAACGCCGCCTGGGAGGTAATATCCTATCCGGCGGGCATTGTGATATAGTAGATATTATGTTCCAGAGAATCGACCATGTCGCTGTTCATGTTCGCGATCTGGACCGATCGGTCGCGTTTTACGAGACCCACTTCGGTTTCCAGAAGTACTTTCAGCATGCCGGCACGGGAGGCATGCAAATCGCGTATCTCAGGCTCGGAGACACGGTTTTGGAGCTGACTCACAGATCTGACGGGTCCATGGCCGGATTTCATTTTTGTCTCGAAACGGATGACTTTGAAAAGGCTGTCGCTCAACTCCAACAACGGGGGGTGGAGATGATTAAAGCTCCCCATGACACCGCCGCAAGGGAACCGAGAGAAAAAGGCTGGCGGAGGGTTGTTTTTCGCGGTCCTGATGGCGAACAAATCGAATTGCGGGGATGACGCGAAGTTGTCCAGGCGGGAGAAAGTCTTATGTCTGAAAAACAACTGCCAATAATTCAGGTTACCTGTCCCTGCTGCGGAGCCATGCTGACGATTGATCCCACCCTGCGCGCGGTTTTGGAGCACAAGCTGCCCGTCAAACCGCAACTCGTGGCGCAGCTAAAAGACGCCGCCAGACTTGTGGAACAAGAAGCGGTAAGGCGTCAGGAACGTTACCAGCAGATCGTGGAGGCTGAGAAAAACAAGGGCAAAGTTTTGGATAAGAAATTCCAGGAGCTTCTAAAGCGGGCCAAAGAGGAGCCGCTTGAAAAACCTTTGAAAGACATCGACCTCGATTAGCGGGTGCCGAGAACTCCGTTCGCCCCTCAACGAACCCGCGACGAACAGAGGAAAAGTTACTGTGACTCCTTTGTGGCGAAATGATCCGGCTTCTTACCCCTCTCGTTCTGCCGGTTCTTTAGGTCTCGGTGCGACAATAACGGGCTGATGAAGGAGTTTACCTTTGCGATAAACCGTAAGGTTCATTTTGCTACCAGCCTCAGTTCCGCCGACGATGCGGGTAAGCTCTCGCGGACTGTCCACCTCGACTCCGTTAATCGCAAGAATCACGTCCTGAGGAAGGATGTTGCTTTTCGCTGCCGGCTGATCCGGCAGCACGCTATTGACCAGAACCCCTCGCGCCGGTGAAAGGCCCAGTGCGTCCGCCTGCTCCAGCGTGAGCTCCGAAACCCTGACGCCCAGCCAACCCCAAACGATCTTCTCTCCTCTTGCGAGCCTCGGGAGGATTTTTTTGATTACGCTGATAGGAACGGCAAATCCCATACGACCGCTCTGGGACGCCATTGTCATCATTCCCACGACGTCACCGCGCAAATTAACCAGCGGTCCGCCGCTTGAGCCGGGGCTCGCCCCCGCATCGGTTTGTATGAAATCGAAAGCGGTTTGGACTTTTTCTCCTCTTCCGCGCCGGCTCACGATGCCCAGGCTTAAAGAACTCTCGCGTCCAAAAGGATAGCTCAGAGAAAATACCAGCTCCCCTATTTTGATATTACTGGACTCTCCTAACGCCAGTGTCGGAAGGTCGCGGCCATCGATCTTAAGAAGAGTGACATCCACCTCCGGCTCCGAGGCCACAACCTGAGCGCGCAGGCGGCGCCGATCATAGAGAACCACCTCCACATCCTGGGCGCCATCGGTGACGTGATGCGCCGTGAGGATATAACCTTCGGGATGAATGATAAAGCCGGACCCGCGGCTGTTCCCCGGAGTGTCGGCCCCACGCTCACGGCCGGTCGAATTTCGGACGGCGCGGATCTGGACTGCGGCTGGTTGCACCTTTTCAGCTAAACGCGTGAAGGCGCGGCCCAGACGCTCTAACTCCGGATCGGCTTCGCCGGTGGCACCCTCGCGCCACAGGGGCTGAGTTTCGGATCGGGCATTTCCATTCATCAAGCCGAGAGCTAAAAGAGACAAAAGGAACATCAACGATACTGCGCTAGACAGGTGGTTCATAATCGATCTCTGATTTCCAGTCTGACTTGACGGCCGGCGTCTGTTTCGCGCGCCGGATTTCATAAAGGCCGCTTATTAACAATCTGCGCATAAAAGCGCAAGCGCCTTCGCAACACGGCCCTATTTTTCGTAGAGCTTTTTGATAAAACCGCTCTTGTCCAGCTCCTCGACAAAACTCGTATCGACGAACTCCTCAGGCTTGTGTTTGTAAACATCGGGACGCCTTTGCGCTACGTATTCGTAACTGGTCTTCATTCCTTTGATGTTGGGGTAAGGGGCGGCAAGGCGATGCTGGGCAAATAAATCCCAGGACTCCTGCGCTAACGAATCGTCGTCCAGGCGAAGCGTTTTCTTGATCACCTTCTTGGCAAACTCCGGATCTTGTTTGAACCGGGCGATTCCTTCTAGATGAGCGCGCATGTATCTCAACACGAGGTCGCGATCCTGGCGAACCTGGGCACGCGTTGTCGCAATTTCACTCCAGGGATAGTCCACCTCTTTGAAAAAGTCCCAAAACTGAAAAAAGCCGGCGCGCTGCGCCAGGATATATGAGGGATGGGATAGCGCCGCGGCAGGCACTTTTCCCTGCCTCAAAGCTAAAAGCCGATCGGAGTCTCCGCCGAGCTGCAGTAACGCGAAGTCTTTATCCGGATTTAACCCCTTGATCTTAGCGAGATGACGAACGAGAAAGTCCGTGAGGGAACCAAAGGTCGTCACGGCAACGGTTTTGCCTTTGAGGTCCTCGGGGCGTTTGATGTCGGGTCTGACCATAAGCGATTGAACGACGCCGGGCATCGTATGGGCCAAAATCACCATGTCCGATCCCGCGAGCACCGCGTTCATTACCGTCGGGGTGGCGATCGGAGAAATGGCTACGCTGCCTGCGACCAGTGCCCTTGAAGCGATTCCCGACCCTTGCATAACGACAACGTCAGCGTCGAGGCCGTGTTTCTCGAAGAGCTTCGCTTCCTTGGCGACGAAAATGATCATGTTCCCCATGCTGACCGCGGGGACACCGACATGAATCTTCTTTAAAGCTTTTCCCTGGGAAAATACCGCTGTCGGCGAGAACAAGATGAGACTGCACAATAAGGCCGGCCACCTCATCCAAGGAAAAAACATAAGAATCACTCCGTTGGATTGAATGCTATTGTTCCCAAGATATAGTCAAGGGAGCGGCGGCTTGTCAATCTCGGTCGTTGCCATGGCCTGTTGACAAATCCGTATCTTCGCGTGTAATGCGCCACAAAGGAGCGAAACATGTTGCCACAGTTGCCGCGCGAGAGGCTCATAGATCTATGTCGCAGAATGCTGACCATCCGATACTTTGAAGAAGCTCTGATCGGCCTTTACACTCAGGGACATTTTCAGGGCCACTACCATGTCTATATCGGGCAGGAGGGAACGGGCGTGCCGGCGATTTCCTGCCTGGAAGAGAATGACTATCTTTTCACTACCCATCGTAACCATGGCCACCTGCTGGCGCGCGGCGCAGATCCGAAGCGGCTTTTTGCCGAAATCATGGGCCGGCGTGACGGTTACAATAAGGGCAAAGGGGGGAGCTTTCACGCGGCGGCAGCGAGCCTTGGATTTCTCCATACCTCGGGGATCGTTGCTGGAATCATCCCGCTTGCGGCCGGGGTTGCTTATGCAGCGAAGGCGACAAAAAACGGTAGGATCGGGGTTGCTCTTTTTGGTGATGGGTCCCTTGAGGAGGGAGCCGCGGCCGAAGCGTTCAATCTCGCTTCGCTGTGGAAACTTCCGGTGCTTTTTCTTTGCGAGAATAACGGAAAATATGGCCGCGGCCGAGCCGTTGCGGCGGCTCAATCGTCGACGATGGCGGTTTATCCTCTGACGGACCTGCCGGCAGCGTACAAAATCCCGGCGCAGCAAGTCGATGGAATGGACGCGGGCGCCGTCCACGAAACCATCTCTAACGCGGTGAGAAAAATCCGCGCCGGCGAGGGCCCGCAGTTCATCGAAGCCCAGACTGTGCGCTGGCCGGGCAGCGAGACGAACTGGCCGGTATTGCGTGTCGCAACGGATGTCTCTTTCGCCTGGGACACAGCGTCGGTTCCGGAAACGGTGCGGGAATGGTACCGCGAGAGTGACCCGGTGCTGATCTTTATCCGCGAGCTCGCGGACGGAAAAGTGGCCACGAGAAAAGAGATTGAAGACCTTGGGAACAGCGTCCGCCGGACTATCGATGAAGCGGCCAAAGCCGCAATTGCAAGCCCCTTTCCCGACCCGGAAGAGGCGCTTAACGGGGTCTTCGCGTAGAGGTTGGACGACGGAGGACGTGCTTACGGGGGAAAATAATAGAGGTGCCGTATGAGAGAGCTGGCCTACTACGAAGCGAAACTGGAAGCCTTGAGCGAGATGATGGCAGACGAAAGGGTTCACCTGATGGGGGGAACTTTCTTGAGCTTGAGCCCGCGGCGGTTGCTATTTCAAAAGCTAGCAGAGAAATATCCCGGCAGGGTGGTCTCTCTCCCAATTTCTGAGCTCGGCTACTGCGGGCTTGCCATCGGGGCTGCTATGGCCGGACTGAGACCGGTGGTGGACCTCAGCACCGGGAGTTTCATCTACGAAGCCTGGCCCCAGGTGGTGAACGAGGCGGCCAACGCATTTTATATGTCGGGAGGGCAAACGCGGGCTCCGGTGGTTTTTCATTTGCTCCACGGAATTCGGGGCGCGGGGGCCGCGCAGCATTCACACAGCCCCCAGGCAATGCTTTGGAACTGCCCCGGGCTGGAGATCGTTCTGCCCTCGAGTCCGAGGGATGTCAAAGGCCTTTTAAAGAGCGCCGTGAACACTCCCAATCCGACGATTTTTGTCGATCATGTGCAGCTCTTCGAGATCCGCGGGCCGGTGCCTGAGGACGACGAGCCGATTCCTTTAGGCCGGGCTGACGTCAAGCGGGCCGGAAGCGATGTCACCGTGATTGCCACCTCCGTTGAGGTGCAGCGGAGCCTTGCCGTGGCCGAGGAACTTGCGCGCGACGGAATCCAGGTGGAGGTCATCGACCCGCGCACGCTGGTGCCGCTGGATTTTACCGCACTTCTCGCGTCGATTGAGAAGACCGGCAGAGTCGTGATCGCAGACCAGTGCCATCGAAGCTGCGGTGTTGCAGCGGAAATCTCGGCCCGAATCGCTGAGGAAGGTTTCGATAATCTCAAAGCGCCTATCCGCCGGGTCACCACGCCTGACGTTCCCGTTCCGTTCAGTCCTCCCCTGGAGCAGTTCATAACGCCGGCGGAGTCGCGCATTGCTGAGGCGATCCGTTTCGTATTGCGGTGAAGCGGCTTTCTATTTCTAAAAACCCTCTCCTGAACTGAAAAACGGAAAATCGGATGAGCAAAGATCCGAATCAACTTTTGTCGATCCTGCACAGAATGTGGCTGATTCGCGCCTTTGAGGAGAAAGTCTCGGATCTTTACGCCCGGAAAGAGGTTCTTGGGCTGATTCATCTCGGGATAGGACAGGAGGCCGTAGCGGTCGGCGCCTGTCAGGCTCTGCGGCGGGACGATTACGTGTTCGGCGGCCATCGCTCCCATGGCCACGCAATCGCTAAAGGCGCAGACCCTAGACGGCTTCTGGCGGAGCTCGCCGGGCGCTCCACGGGCTATTGCGCGGGTAAGGGAGGTTCGATGCACATTGTGGCCATGGAGGCGGGGTTTGTAACCGCGACGGGAGTCGTGGGGGGGACGATTCCTCTCGCCCTTGGCGCAGCGCTAGTGGCGAAGCAGAAGGGCCAGGGGCAAATTGCGATGGTTTTTTTTGGTGATGGCGCGGCGCAGGCCGGTCACTTTCATGAGTCTCTCAACATGGCGAGCCTCTGGCAACTTCCTGTGATCTTTGTCTGCGAGAACAACGGCTATGCCGAGTTTACCCCTCTTTCGGCGCATACCGTCGTGCCGCGGCTTGCCAACCATGCCCGAACGTATTCGATTCCGGACGTGACCGTCGATGGCAACGACGTTTTGGCTGTGACCGAGGCCGTTGAGCGGGCCGTACAGGCTGCACGATCCACAAAGGGACCAAGCTTCATTGAGTGTCTGACCTATCGCCTGAGAGGACATTATGAAGGAGACCCGGCAAAATACCGGGAGCTCTCCGAGCTTTCCGATTGGAAAACAAAAGACCCGATTCAACGGTTCATAAAAATCCTAAAGGACCGCAATCTCGTACCCGACCGCGCTATTCAAGAGGCGGAAAAGACGGGCCGGGGGGTCGTGGAGGAGGCGGCGAATTTCGCGCTCTCGTCTCCCTGGCCGAATCCAGAGGAAGTCGATAGCCAGGTCTTTGCGCCGAATTGAATCATGGCTGAACGGAGTTATCTCGAGGCGATTCGCGAGGCGTTGAGCGAGGAGATGGCGCGTGACGCAAGCGTGTGTATTCTTGGAGAGGATGTGGCTCTTGGCGGGCCATTCGGAGTCACCAAGGGATTGGCAGAAACCTATGAAGAGAAGCGAGTCGTCAACACCCCGATCAGCGAAGGCACCGTGATGGGCGTTGCCATCGGCGCGGCGGTCGCGGGTTTCCGGCCTGTCGTTGAGATCATGTTCATTGATTTTATCACGCTGGCCATGGATCAACTCATCAATCACGCGGCCAAGCTCCACTACATGTCCGGCGGGCAGATCCAGGTGCCGTTGACGATTCGGGTCCAGTGCGGGGCCGTTGGGAATTGGGGAGCGCATCATTCGCAGAGCCTCGAGGCCTGGTTCCTGCACGTCCCGGGACTCAAAATCGTCATGCCTTCGAATCCGGCCGATGCCAAAGGACTTATGAAAGTTGCCATCCGGGACAATAATCCGGTGCTATTTATAGAGCACCGCGGCCTGTACTTTTCTCGCGCCGAAGTGCCCGAAGGGGAGCATGTCGTTTCCATCGGCCAAGCTTCCGTTCTCAAGACCGGAGACGACGTGACCGTTCTAGCGCTCGCCAAAATGGTCGGTCCGGCGCTTGAAGCCGCCGACGAGCTGTCATCGGCTCGGGTATCAACGGAGGTGATCGATCCCAGGAGCCTTTCCCCTCTGGATGTTGACACGATCGCGTCCTCGGTTAAGAAAACAGGAAGGCTCGTTATCGTCCACGAGGCGGTAGAGCAAGGCGGGGTCGGCGCCGAGATTGCAGCAAAAATCCAGGAAAAGTGTTTCTATTACCTTGATAGTCCTATTGTTCGCGTCGCCGCCCCGTTCGCCCCGGTTCCGGTCAGCACCCCGCTCGAAAAACGATTCGTTCCGGGCAAAGAAGAGATCGTTCGGACAGTGCGCAAAGTCATGGGGCGCTAAGAGCTGCTTTCATGGGGCTCCGATGAAAGGAGGGTACTGAAATGGCAACCTATACCGGCTCATGCGCCTGCGGATCGGTTCGCTATGAATTTGCAGCGGAGCCTGTTTTCTCCGGGCATTGTCAGTGTCGTGATTGCCTTACGGACTCGGGCCATGCTCCATTGATGATGATTCCGCAAGCCTCTTTCAAAGTGACGGGAACGCCAAAGTTTTACGAGCGCAAGGCGGACAGCGGAAATACAGTCCGCAACGCTTTTTGCCAGGAGTGCGGCTCTCCGCTTTTCGGTTTATCCTCAGGGTTTCCCGACGCTGTCCTTGTGATGGCTGGAAGCCTGGACGATCCGGGCCGCTTTGTCCCACAGATGGTGATTTATACCGACAGCGGCCATGCGTGGGATTACATGAATCCCTCTCTACCGAAATTCGGAAAGTCGCCGGCGGGTAGCTAAGAGCGAGGCTTATCCTTCTCGTTCACTGCGCAGAGTAGACGATCCGGAGGAATATTCATTTTCATTAGGGGGAAACGCATGAAAGAACGGGCGATGCTCTTTGGTTTTGCGATTTTTCTTGCGGCTTCGATTGCCTGGGCGCACGGTGATCAGGATTCAGGCGCCGAGAAGTTTGCCGGCCCCCTCTGGGTCTGGGCCGCGGGCCTGGGCCTTCTAGCCGTGGTCATTGTTGTCTTGTTTGTCCAGGCGAGACGCGGCACGCTCATCGGCGAACGCTTCCGAGGTTTTAGTCGCAACGCCAGGCTTCTGCTGCTAAGAAGCCCGTTCAGCGGCCTCTCGGTGAGCCTCCTCCGATTGCTTTTCAATCTATACCTGATCGCCGCCGGCTTTGACGTCCTCTTTGTTGCAAAGTTCGCGGCGATCAACTGGACCTGTCATGGGTTGTCGGTCATTCCTTCAGGTATACTTTCCGATCTCTTTGGTCGGCGGCGCGTGTTTCTCATCGCCTACGCGGGGAACCTGCTTGCAACGACCGCGATCATTTTCATTACGGAGCCAACTTGGCTGTTGGTTCTTGCCGCCGTGACGGGGTTATTCGAAGGCGGGCACGCAATCGTTGGGCCGCCGTTCATGGTCGAGCAAAGCCGCCCGGATGAGCGGGTTCACCTCTTCAGTTTGAACGGCGGCATCCAGGTCGGGGCCGCAAGCTTGGGGAATCTTGCCGCCGGTGTGTTGCCCTTCGTCTTCGCTTCCTTGTTCGATATCGGTCCCGAGAGCCCATGGGCGCGCCGGGCGGCGCTGATGTGCGCGGTGCCGGTGATGTTTTGCTCGATGATCCCAATTTATCTGATTAAAGAAGAATGGAAACCGATCGACATCAAACGCTGGCTCAGCGGGATCGAAAACTACGGGCGTATTGGAATGCTGGCGCTGACCGAGGGATTGATCGGTCTGGCTTTGGGATTCTCCGCGCCGTTCTTCAACGTCTTTTTTGCCGAGCATTTGAAAGCGTCCACATCCCAGATCGGAATGGTTTTTGCGCTGGCATCAATCGCGAGCGCGGTGTTTACGCTGTTCATTCCCATTGTGGTGCGGCGGATCGGTCGAGTTCGAACAGTCACCTTCGTGAAGCTGCTCGGAATCCCCGCTCTTTTGATTCTCGGCACATCTCAGGATATTGGTTCGGCGGCAGCGTTCTACATTATCACCATTCTTCTAATCGGCGGGCCGTATCCCAACAAAGGGATTTCCGATCCGATCTATACCCTCTTTGCGATGGAAGTAGTCAAAGAAAGGGAAAGGGGAACAACGAACGGCATCATGCACGCCTTCGTGGAATTTCCAATGGGGATTGGCGCCGCCCTCGCCGGCCCGTTAATGGCGGCCGGGGATTGGCAGACAGCTTACATGCTGAGTGGGGCGATTCTCGCGATGGCTTTTATCCTCTATTACTTATACTTCCTCCGACTTGACGTTCAGGAGCAGGTCATTGAACCCGTTGCAGCGCAAGGCTGAGCCGGGCTTTTGAATCCGTTGCGCTCGATCATCTTCTGCTTGATACGAACATGAGTTGCAGCGCAAGGCTGAGCCGGGCTTTTGAATCCGTGGCTTCAGTCTTTGCCGTCTGTCAAGCTTGGAACACTCTTTACTCGGAACTCTATTTTTCGGATAACGTCTGAGCGTACGCCAAGACGTCCACAACTTGCTTAAGGTTCCAGCCCAAAACCAGCGCTGCGGGCATGGCAGGATTACTGCCAGGCTGCCCTACCCAAGTCTTGTGCAGAAACTCTTGCGGATTGGCTTTGGCTATCGTGTTCACATACTCAGGTTGTTTTTGGCTTCCGAAATTCAACTTCTTTCCGTCGGGCCCATGGCATGCACCGCAAACCGAATATTGCGCCTTCCCGCGGCTTGCATCTCCGCCAATCGGTTTCTTGGTCTTGTAATCGATATGCTGCGCCATATTGATCAAGCCGTGCTTGAGAAAGTTCGCGAGATCAGTCATATCGCTAGGGCGCAGCACTGAGGAGAAGTTGTGCGCCGCGTTGGATGATCCTCGGAGGATCGCAGCCAACTCATCGACGCTATTCTTCTGGGCTCCTGCCCAAATCCCGGCAAATCCCGTGTAGCGAGAGCCGCTACCGTAGGCCCCGTCCTTGCCCTTATAGTCCCACCCATGGCACTCCTTGCAGCGCCAGGTCACGGACCCTTTGCGCTTATTCGTGGTTTGCGAGGACCAAAGAGGATGGTCCTGCTTGGGCTCGGTGGCGCCGGGAACGACTTTCCACCATGTGTCGTATAATAAACCACCACGGGCAACGCTCTCCAGGTTGGCCGAAGGGCCCGCCGCCGCAAACGCAATGATCTCGCCCTTTTCCTTTGATTCAAAACTCGGCGCGATCCAGACGGCGAGAAATATCAAAACGCAAACGGATGTGAACTTCTTCATATCTTTTTCTCCTTCGTTGCAGAACTTGGACGTATAGACTCAAACCGGTTGCCGAAAAAGTTGAACCCTTGAAGATTTCTGAGGCAGGGTACCCGACAAACTTCGGGCCTGTCAACGAAAAAGACCCGAGGCCGAAACGAAACCCAAGAAAAAGATCGACATTTCCTTCACGCTGGGGTAAAGGGAGCAATACGGCCGGTCAGTCACAAGGCAGTTGCGGTAAATGCTGCGGCGGCGAGCTTTAGAACTTAGGGGGAGGAGACAACTGTGAAAGAGCGTCAGGAGAGGTGGAATCAGCGACCGCAGAGAACAAATGGGCCGGCTCGACTCAGCCAGGGTCTCGCGTTGCTCAGTGTCCTTCTCTGGTTTTCCTTCGCCCACGCTGCGGACGTAAAAGAGAAGCGGCCGATTGACGGCATTGCCGACAACAGTTTTCTTATCGAAGAGGCTTATAATCAAGAGCCGGGCGTCGTTCAGCACATTTTTACCGCTCAATACGGGGCTGAGCGTGACAAGAAACCGAGAGAACGGGGTTGGAATTTCAGCTTCACTCAGGAGTGGCCGATTTTTTCCGAACTGCATCAGTTTTCCTACACGATCCCTTCGTCTCATATACACGGGGGAGGAGAGAGTCAGAGTGGTATCGGTGACATTCTGCTGAACTACCGCCTTCAGGCGCTTGACGAAAGCGAGAGCCTGCCTGCTTTCGCTCCCAGGTTTAGCCTGGTCCTGCCCACCGGCAGTCGCGACGAAGGAACAGGCAGCGGCGTCGTCGGCTATCAGTGGAACCTTCCAGTCAGCAAGAAAGTGGGATCGAGGCTGGCCTTTCACGCTAACGCTGGTCTCACCTATCTTCCCGGAGCGCGCGCGCGTTTGGACCAAGGTCTGTCACCCAAACGCTCGCTGGTGTCTTATAGCCTCGGAATGAGCGGTATCTTTGCCCTGACTACCCGGGCGCATCTCATGATGGAATGGGTGGGCGTTTTTGAGGCAAGCATCAACGACCGGGGAAGAAAAAAGCGCGACTTCATCTCGGCGATCTCTCCAGGAATCCGGGCGGCTGTCATAGACGAAGAGGATCTGCAGGTCGTCCTCGGCCTGGCAGCTCCGATCGGCCTCACCCGGCCGGCTGATGAGTACGGGGTCTTTCTTTATGTCTCGGTGGAACACAATTTTCTTAGGTGAAGCCAACAGCGCTTAGCCGCATCACGAAAGACGACGAGAGGAATCGGGTCGGATGACCAGCGTCTAAGCTTCAATCGGGGAAATTGTTTTCTTCGTGAGCTATTGTATCTTCTTAGATCGCCCTGCGAGTGCGCTTTCCACAGTGATTCGACCTCACTACGATGTCTGCTCTCGAGTAAAGTCGATTAGGATATCCACATTCGTGACAGAATTCGTAATGTGATGTAACTCGGAAGATTTTTTGAGCCGACTAACGCAGTGTTTATGGCGTCGGCGTGTTGGCATAGGAGTTGCTGCATTCTTTAGCCGGTTGGAAGTGCAAAAACCGGATCTCATTATCCTAGACATCATGATGCCAGGCATGGACGGATTGGAAGTTTTAAAGCGGCTTAAGAGCGCTGCTGAGACCTCCGGAATTCCCGTAATCTTGCTTACTGCCAAAGTCCAATACGAGGAGATCATAGAAGGATACAAGTTGGGCGCTGGATACTACATCACAAAACCCTTCACGAAGGATCAATGGATCCATGGCATCAATATCCTTTTGGAGGAGGAGGAATAGAGGCATCAGCGGCTGTCGCTTAAGCGCCCTGTCAAAGAAGGTATTCTTGCACCATTACCTGTTTTTTTTGATCTCCGCATGTTCTCACGGAGTCTCGCGGTCCGTGGAGTGCTCAAGTGGACTTGACCCAATATCGGACCGGGAAGCGGAAACAATTTCGTTCGAAGATTGCTGACTTCCAAAGCTAAGCCGCCGCGCGAAACCACGACCGCTGCGTGCCCAATTTTTTCGGCCGAGAAACTGCGCCGCGTCTTCAAAGATCGAGTAGGCTACCGGCGTGACCAGCAGCGTGAGCACCAGGCACAGCGTCTGTCCGCCGATGACGACTACGGCAACGGCGCGTCGCTCCTCCGCGCCTGGACCCGACCCCAATGCCAACGGTATCATCCCCGCCACCAAAGTCATCGTGGTCATCAAAATAGGACGCAGCCGGTCGCGGTTACCCCGGAGGATCGCGGCCATTCTTTCCAGGCCCGCCTCGCGCAGCTTATTCATGTGATCAATCTGCAAGATCGAGTTCTTCTTCACCACGCCGAAGAGCACCAGGACGCCGAGGGCTGAATAGAGATTCAGCGTGTTGCCCGTGATCCACAGCGAGAGCAGCGTAAACGGCACCGAGAGAGGCAAAGAAAGCAGAATCGTGAGCGGATGAATAGTGCTCTCATACTGGGAAGCCAGAATCATATACATGAAGATGATGGACAGAAGAAAAGCCCAAATGAATTCGTTGAACGTCCGCGCCAGCTCGCGTCCACGGCCTGAGACGCTGGTCGTGTAACCTATGGGGAGATTCATCTCACGAACCGCCTGATTGAGTGCTTCGAGGCGATCTGCAAGCGCAAATCCAGGCGCAATCTGAGCGCGCAATCTAACCTGACGCTGCCGGTCCAGGCGGTCGATGCGCGACGGGCCTTGGGCGGCTTCGACTTTTACCAGGTTGTCTAGTCTTATCAGACCGGCACCCCTTCGGGGCACATAGAGCCGCGAAATGGCGGCAATGTCTTCGCGATCATCCTGTGAGAGCCGCAGCTGGACGTCGTATTCTTCGTTCACGGTGGGGTCGTGAAAGCGCGAGACCTCCTCGTCGCCGCCGACCATGAGCCGAAGCGCGCTGGCGATGTGTTCGGTATCAACGTTAAGGTCGGCGGCGCGCTGGCGGTCAATGACGACTCGCAGCTCCGGCCTGTCGAGCTTGAGTGTCGTGTCGGCATCGATGATGCCGAGCTTTTGTGAGCGGATGCGCAGTTCCTCAGCATAAGCCGCGAGCGCTTCGAGATCCGGACCGCGCAGCACAAAATCGATGTCCCAGTTGCCGCCGCCGATGTTGAATGACGGGAGGTTGCGCACGGAAGTCCGGAGATCGGTGAATTTACTTAACCCGGCGCGGACTTGCTGCATGACGTCGCGCTGCGAAGTATTCCTGAATGCCGCCCAGGGCCGGCCGCCAAGCGTCTCGCGCCAAAGGCGGCTAAAGGAAAAGATCCGCTCGCCGTGGGGCGCGATGCGCACGTAACAGCCGCCGGAAGCGACCCCACTGATAAATCCCCCGCCCGCGTCGCAGAGAAGTAACCGGACAAAAGGCACTGCCCGAACCTCGTTCTCGACGGCGCGCATGATTTCGTCCATGGCCGCCAGGCTGGTTCCTTGAGGTGCGGTCACGTTCACATCGAATTCGGCCTCGTCTACGTCGCTGGGAATGTATTCCTGTCGAACCAGCGCATAGAGAGGAAGGGAGGAGAGCACGACAAGTCCCGCGAACGCCATCACCGCGACGCGATGCCCCATTGACCACCGGAGCATGCGCTCGTAGTGCCGGTCGATCCAGGCGTAAAAACCACTTCTGGATCGGGCCTTCTCGTGATCGCCGCCTCGAGTCGTGTCTTGGCTCCGGAGCAGCCGCGCGCTCATCATCGGGGTCAGCGTGAATGAAACGAGAAGACTGACCAAGACCGCGACCGCTGCAGTCAGTCCGAATTGATAGAGAAAACGCCCGGAGATGCTTGACATGAACGCAACCGGAACAAAGATCACCACCAAGCTGAAGGTCGTAGCCATGACTGCCAGCCCAATTTCCGCGGTCGCCGCCCGCGCAGCCTCAAAAGGCTTCATCTTCTTTTCCTCGACGAAGCGGAAGATGTTTTCTAAAACCACGATGGCATCGTCGATGACGATGCCGACCATCAGCACGAGAGCGAGCATCGTAACGCTGTTCAACGTGAAGTCGAGCGCCCACATCATGCCAAATGTCGAGACCACCGAAGCCGGGATGGCTACCGAACTGATCACCGTGGAGCGCCAATTGCGCATGAAGGCCAGCACGACCAATGTCGCCAGGATACTGCCCAAGATCAGGTGCACATTGATTTCGTGCAGCGCGGCATAGATGTAGCGCGACTGGTCCCGAATCGCTTCGAGATTGATATCCGACGGCAGCTGCCGCCTCACGCGTGTCAAATTCTCTTTGACGGCCTCGATGACGGCGATGGTATTGGCGCCTGACTGGCGCCGTATCTGGAGTTGCACCGTGGGCACGCCATTAAGGCGCGCCAAAGAGCGCTGTTCCTTGGTCCCGTCTTCAGCTCGGCCTATGTCCCGGACGCGGATAGGCGACCCATTAACGGTAGCGATCACGAGGTCATTGAAAGCTTTGGGATCGACGATCCGCCCCATGGTGCGCAGCACCTCTTCACGGGCCCCACCGGTGACGTTTCCGCCGGGTATATCGGCGTTCTGCCGGCGGATCGCGTCGCGGACGGCGGTGATTGGAATCTGGTACGCCGCCAGGCGGTCGGCATCGACCCAGATGTTGATCGCGCGCTCCAGTCCCCCGACAAGGCGAACCTCTCCCACGCCAGCCGCGCGCTCAAGCTGCACCTTGACGATCTTATCGGCGATCTCCGTCAGTTCGCGGAGAGATCGATCGCCAGAAAGGGCCAGGGTGAGGATCGGAGAGTCTTCGTTGTTAAATTTCGAAATCACCGGTGGATCGACTTCGTCTGGCAAGCGGTTGAGGACCGTAGCGACCCGATCGCGCACATCCTGGGCGGCGACATTGATATCGCGGTCCAGATTGAACGTGGCGATAACAAACGAGCTTCCCTGGCCGGATATTGAACGCAGCTCGTCAATTCCTTCAACTGTATTGACCGCCTCTTCAATCGGCTGCGACACCACGGTCTCGACTTCTTCGGGCGAAGCGCCGGGCAGGGTAGTGCGGACGGACACGTTGGGCAGGTCTACCGAAGGAAAGCGGTCTACACCCAGGCGGAAATAACTCGCCGCGCCGACCACCACGAGCGCAAGGATGATCATAGAAGCGAAAACCGGACGCCGGATGGAAATCTCCGCCAGTTTCTGCATCAGTTCACCACTGTCACAGCCTGGCCGGAGACGAGATTTCCCGGATTTACAATGACCTTATCGCCCAGTGACACCCCTTCGGTAATCTCGACCGCTTCGCCGATGCGGCGACCGGTACGCACACGCTTTTCAAGGACTTTTCCTTCAGCTACCGTGAGCACCTTCTCAATTCCCGCAAATGTAGTAATGGAATCCCGCGGTACTGTGACAATCTGCTGGCCAGCCTCCACGACAATTTCGGCCTTCGCGAACGATCCGGGGCGAAGGACGCCCTGCGCGTTACGCACCTCTGCCTCGATCAATAAGGTTCTGTTGTCCTCGTCGATGGCGGGAGAAAGACGCGCCACCCAACCCTCGTATGTGGTGGGATCGCCTTCTACCGTGAGTTTTACCGCCTGGCCGATGCGCACAGCCCTTGCCTCCCGCTCGGGCACCGCAAGTCGCAGCCGGAGTGGATCGATGTTTACAAGCGTCGCAACCGGCGCTCCGGCGGCCAGATACTGACCCACTGAAGCTTGCCGCTCGCTCACCGCGCCGTCCATGGGCGACACAATAACAGCGTCGGCAAGCTGCTGGCGCGCAATTTCGAGTTCCGAGCGGCGCTGAAGCAGCACGGCCTGACGATTCCTGGCTTCCTCGATCGCGTCCTGATAGCGGCCTTCTGCAACCGCGAGCTGGGATACCGCGGCATCCAGTTCGGCGTGCGCGATCAGATTCCGACGCCAGAGTTCCACCATCCGATCATGGGTCTGTCGCGCCTCTTTGAGCACCGCAGCGGCCTGGCGCACGAGCGCTGTCTTCTCGGGATCCACCCTATCGCTGCCTCCCTCGGCAGGCAGCCCCAGCCGTACCCGCGCCTGCTGAAGTGCGGCCTGAGCTTGATTCACTCGCAGTCGATAATCACTAGGGTCGATGCGTGCAATCGCCTGGCCCTTCCGTACGCGGCTGCCCAAATCCACGCTGATCTCGCTCACGCGCCCCACAACCTTCGCGCCCAAAATCACCTGATCTTCGGCAGCGAGCGTCCCCGTCACGGTTACCGTGCGCGCGACTTCGGCCTCTGCTGCGGTCGCAACCCGTACCTGGCGCGGTGGATTGTTAGTCTCCGAAACAGCCGTCGCTGCGCGGTCGCTGCCGCACGCGGCCAGCGCAACCGCGCCGATCCCAAGGATCAAAAGAGCCAACCGACCTGTGATATAACCGACTCGTGCAACGGTGAGCCGCACGGTCTCAGTGTGGCAAGGTCTGATCAGGCGACCTTCTCTACTCCGTCCGGTCACAGCCGCCGTGCCTGCATTGTTGGCGGAGGACCGCCGATCGTCGAGCTTCATCAAGACGCGGCCTCCTTTTGTTGCGCGAACTCTTTCAGCGCGCCGAGAGAAAATCTCGCAATATGATCGGCCAGGCGCGCAATGTCTTCTGGGCCAAACCGCTGTTCGGGGTAGAGCCGCCTGATCACTGACCGAGCGTGGTGATAATAGACGCACTGGCTGATGACGCTCAGCGTGCACAGACGCACGCCTTCATCGGTTGCTCTCGAACCAAGCAGGTCCCGCACAATCGACGCCAGCTCCTGGTGAAGAGGACGGGCAAATTCCTCCAGAAGAGTATCCAGGGAACGGGTTGGTTCGTTCATCTCTCGCGCAATAATCTTTGTATGCCAGCCCGGGCGACCTTCGTCGAAGATACGACCCAACAGGGATTGAACGTAGGCGCGCAGCTTCTGCTCTGCAGTTGCGTCCGGATTTAACCCGCCATGGAGCGGATACTTTTCTGTGTGGGCGTCGGGCACGAAGCGCAGGACCGCCATATAGAGTCCCTCTTTATCGCCGAAGTGGTAGTTGACGGCGGCTACGTTCGCCCCGGCCTTTTCACAGATCTGCCGTACAGTGGCCGCTCGATAGCCATATTCAGCGAAAATTTCGCCGGCAGCTTCGAGAAGGCGCTTGGCAGTTGTCTCGTTAGACGCGTTACATATCGCTGTCTCGAATGATTTAAACATTTGTTTAAAGCTAGTGTATTAAACATTCATTTGATAAGCAAGGCAAAAAGACCGAAAATGCCAGATAGATTGGTACCGGACTGTAACTAAGCGTGAAGACGGGTGTTCTTAGACTGCGGCAAACAAGGTGTGTCTTTGGACGACCGGTCGACTGAGTTCAATTTACCAAACAAACCTAATTTCAGTGTGTGTCGAACACAACCTGATACTCAGCGAGTTTGGACTTAATGGCAGCGACCTCGGTATCCGTGGGATTATCCACGTCGCTCGCAGGAGGTAAACTACCAAACTTCATCAGACAGGCCATCAGCAGCAATCGGGCTTTTGTCGCGGTCAGATTACTTCCCGCGATGATCAGCTCGGTCGGACTCGGAGGCTTGGCAATCCCAGTCGCATTTCCCCGCCCTACTCTGACCACCGGCATGCCGGTTAGGGCTGCCCGTTTGAGAGCCGCGGCCAGCGATTCCATCAGATTTCCATAGGGTGAAACTCCTTCGGCCACAAATCCAGCCAGAGGAAAGTCGCGCAGATTTTTTTCTATGCGGGCAAATATTTCGACCTCTGTATACGGATCAGCCTCGTGGCTCTCGGAAAGGTAGCGGGCCGTTTTTGCTATCGTGACCTTTGGGATCGCCGTAGGCAGCAACTTTCCGCGTTCATCTTTTATTTTCACCGGCACAAGAGTGGGCTTACCATCTATGCCCCGCACGCCTTGCACGGTTCCAGGGATTTGGGTGATATTTACCGCAGACTTATGCGTATGCCGCTTGACCGGCTTGAACGTCAGAACCGCGGGACCTGAATTACCCAGGGTTCCCACGATCCCGCCATGCCCGCCGGTAACCACGTAACCACCCGGCCGGGCATCTCCTTTCTGAACGTCACGCGCCGTAAAGATTTGCTTTTCCTGAATGACGACGGCCCCAACATCGTCACGGCCGTTTTCGTCGGCCCATATTCGTGAAGCGATGTATTCCACTGAGTGAATGATATTCAGGTCGCCGTCGTTTCCGATCGAGCCATGCGGCCTCTGCGAAGCATTCCCGACAACGGGCACCGTCGCATCGATCAAGAGGTTCAACCAATAGATCGATTCCTCCACGTTGGGACTGCCCTCGAGCCATATGGCCCCGGCATATCTTCCGCTGCTCGCGACCTCCTGGACGATATTGGTGACCCGCGCGAGATCACTCATCGCCGGCGAGCGCCGCAGGTGGGGAGGCCGATAAATAAAAAAATCCGTTCCCAATTTTTCACGCAGGATATCCCCTTCCCCGGAGTCGGTCCGCTCCGTGTCAGACAGGCCCTTGGTATAGCCGCCGGACGGGGCGGGACGATAGAAGTCGAATTCAGCTTTTGAAGACAGCAGATTGCCGGTCCCGTAATGGCCGATTCCGAAACGGTCAATCTCCTCGAATATGCGGGAAGCGTCAGGATAAAAAGGCTGCCGGCAAAGGTGCGCAGGCGCGAGCGGGTATGAGGCGTCGTTATCCCACGGCTGGCCGTTCGCCTGGCGCGCCATGTAGGGGAGAGGGTAAAGGCCGTCTTCAGGAAGAAGCGTCACTTCGTAAACGGGAACATCGTCTGGTTCTTTCCGCTCCTTGCGGAAAACTCCGTCACGCCCGATGTATCCATCCGGCGGCGCGTAGAGCTCAGCAGCGTCGCGCTCAAGCGGATGAGCGCTGAACTGCTCGATGTAAACCGTAACCGGTGCTGCCAGCCGCTGGGGGCGTAGCGTATCGAAACGCGCCGGGCTTCCATCCGGGTTGGTCCGGAGCGGCAGATCGTATTTCAGTCTGGCCTTGTTGCTTGTGACAAGCGGCTCGCTGTTCTGAATTGTTGCCGTTGGCCCCGAGAAGATAGCGATTTTCGGCCTCAGTAGCGGATTCGTCAGTTCATTAGAATTCGTCGCCACAGTTTTCCTCAATGTGCGGAAGCCATCTTCGGCCGGGCTTCGAAATCGCCGATAACAAAAAACACCCGCCTCAGCGGATAACCATGCTATTTTTCTTCCTTGAGCTCTCTCAAGACTCGCGCCAAAAAGTCAGAGTCGGCCACCTCTTGAACCGGGATTTCGGACTTGATCCCAAGCCGCGCTCGCTCGTCTGACATCATTTCCTGCAGAGACGAAACAGTGAACGTTCCGTCCCGAGACATGCCTTTCACAATAAACTCAAAGGCCTGAACGATAGATTCCTTGTCCCACCCTTTAAACTCGCGCAGAATAACCGGTAAAACCTTCTCCCTGTTCTGTTGCACGTAAATGATACTGCGGACTGTCGCCCGTAACATCCGGTAGACCTGATCCGGCTGCTGCTTCATTTTCTTAACCGTTGTGCTTAGGCCGTTGGTGGGCTGTCCCTCGCCGCCAAGATCACCGGTCCACATGAGGTTATTAAACCCCTGCCGCTGGGCAATGAAGCTATGGGGCGCCGATAACATGGCGGCCTCGACCGATCCCGATTGCAGGGCGGCCAGCCGGACGCCGGTATCTCCCAAGGCCATAATAACGGCGTCTCGATTGGGATCCAGACCGAAATGCCGGAGGGCCTTCCGGGTCGCAGTGTCCGTGCTGGAGCCAAATGCCGAGACGGCGATGCGTTTTCCCCTGAGCTGCCTTACATCCTTAAACTGCGGCTGGGAGAGAAGGAAAAAGGGTTGCTGATTATTCAACGCCAGGAGCACGCGCACCGGCATGCCCG
Organism: Deltaproteobacteria bacterium; assembly: GCA_016210115.1. Classification (GTDB taxonomy): domain Bacteria; phylum Desulfobacterota; class Binatia; order UBA9968; family UBA9968; genus JACQUW01. The sequence goes on from JACQUW010000211.1 coordinate 50,631, forward strand.
CGAGGGCGGCGCGGATCGTTGATGAAAACAAAGTTGTATAGTCGACTTCTCCCGCGAGAAGCGCAGGGTAATGAATCCCTGTTCTCATCACGACGAACTGAAGATCAAGCCCCTCTTTCTGGTAAAACCCCTGATGCGTGCCCACATAGAGCGCGCTGTAATCAACGAGCTTCCCGGGCATTGCGACGCGCACCGTTTCCATCCGCCGCGGCGTGTCTGCGGCTTTTCCAGTGGTCACGAAGACCAAAAGAATCGCCGTGGCGGCCCAAAATAAAACGTTCTTCATAGCCGTTCTCCTATCAATGCTGGGAGCACTGTCAATTCTCTGCTATTTTACCCGGCTACCTTCTGACGGATACCCCTTTTCGATCCAACCCGGGAAGCCCTCGTAGAGAACTTTCATGTTCCGGTAGCCGTTCTGGTAGAGAATGCCATAGGCCAAACTGGCCAGGTGATGAGGGCAGGCTCAATATAAGACGATCAATCGATCCCGAGGGATCTCAGTCAGATGCTTGGAAAAGTCGCTTAATGGAATGGAGACAGAACCCAAGATGTGAGCTTCTTTGAATTCCTCGCTCGTCCGCACATCGACAATGAGGGGTTTTTTCTTGGCCGTGACTTCATCCACAACCTGGTTCAGATAGATAAATTCAGGAGTCACCTCCTTGGGGAGAGTTTGCTGCGCGTATTGCGGATACCGGTTCGGGTCTGCCATCAATGCTCCAGGAAGAGACAACAAGCCGAGAACAGACGGGACCAGGGCAACGACGATTCTTCTCACGGGGCGGTGATTCATTAAAAGCTCCTTCAGGCTTCAGTATTGCGCCGGCTTATTGGAAATCAAGTGACGGCGATCATTACTTCCAATTTACGTAAACTCTCGCTGGGAGATCCGGTTGGTGCAAAGATTATCCTCCGTTTAGCTCTTGCGTCAACCTGAACTCGATTCATCAAGGGTGGACATCGAGTCCGGTCCGGAGTATTCCTGTATTGAAAAAGAAGAACATGCCAAGGGGACGGAGCATCCGTATGGCTAAGCTCGACGTTACGAAAAAGGATTCTGAGACTTTTGAAGTCGTTGTCAGGGCTGCTACAACCACGACCCATACGGTCACGCTCAGGCAGGACTATTATCGAAAGATCACGGGCGGGAAGGTGCCACCGGAAAGTTTGATTAAGAAATCCTTTGAGTTTCTGCTGGAACGGGAGAGTAACACTTCCATCCTCTCCCGGTTCGAACTTCCCGTCATCGGGCGCTATTTTCCCGAATATGAAGCGGAGATCGGCAGGCGGCTTTGTTGATTTCTCTCCGGTCCATTTGCCTCGTAACCAAGTGCTCACCCACCCGAAATTCGCGCCGGCAAACTACTGACCGATGATCTTTCTAAATAAGTCCCTGATCGAGTTGTATTTGGGCCCACCACTCCAGCGGCGAAACGCACCTATCAGATCCATCATCGCCGCACGATAGGAGATATCTTTTATTCGCTGCTCGCCTGTTTGATCATCTGCAGCACCTGATCGAGCGTCCGCACCCGGCACATGCGCGGGAAAATGAGATCCATCAGAACGTCGTGCGCGCGTTGGTCGTGAACGGTGGCGCAGGCATCGCGCACCACGATCATATTGTAATCCAAGTCCCTACCGGCAAAGACCGTAGCCGCCACTCCCACATCGGTGGAGCCGCCCGACACGATAAGTGTATCAATCTTCGCGGACCGGAGCGCCAGATCAAGATAGGTCTGATAGAAGGCGCTCCAGCGGTATTTGGGGATATAATAGTCGTCAGGCCGGGGATCAAGCTCCGGGATCACGTCCGACCCACTTTTGCCTTGCAGAGCAACCGGCCTGTCTTTTGTGACCACGCCATCAGGCCAGGGTGTAAGATTGATTTTAGTATCCGTAAGAATCAGAGCCGATGTGGCGCTGTCAACGCGATGATTGCCCTTCGCGAAAAAAATCGGTATTCCAGCCTGGCGGCCGGCCTTCATGAGGCGGACCGCACCGTCCACCATCGGCTTTTTGCGCGCCTTAGCAGCCTCACCGGCCTCATGGTAGTACCCGTTTAGAATATCAAAAAAGAGGATAGCCGTTTTCTTGAGCTCGATGTCATTTAGGTTCATGGGATCCACCTCCTGACTGCCAAGTCGTTCCATTATTGTTTTCCTTTGTCAACCTGGTCGATATTGCTCCGAAAGGGATTCTCGGGGCGCAAGGGTTCGGGCCGCGGCCGCTGGGCAGGTACCATGAGTCGAACCGCGCTCATCGGACGTCCGCGCGGCCCTCTCCCTTAGGCCCCTCGGCGGAGGTGTGGCTTTCATTGTTCGGGGTGATCCAAAACTTTATGCTTCTTTCCGGGAAAGCCGCGGAGCGAGCAAATTCGCCGACGAAGATTTTATTTCCGTCTTGACAGGTAATTTCTCCGGCACCCAGAAGGACCCGAAGGAAAAGCTCGGGTTTGAATTTTTTGTTCTCGACCAAGCCTTTTTTCGTCCAAAAGAATAAACGCTCGCTCTCACCGAGAGTCTTGAGCAGTTCCAAACCGATGCGGGTCCTCTCGTCCTCGCACGGCCGGACCAACAGATCGGCGAGATGCGCGGACGTAGTGAGCCGCAGACCCTTAAGAAAATTGATGATCCGGGTGGTCACAAAAAGCGTGTAAATGTCTTCCCGGCCGAACTCCTGAGTCTCGACAGCCATCGCCGTAAGGCGCGCCTTCAAATAGTCCTGCTGGCTTAAATCGAGCCCCCGGGCGATCGGCGCATCCGGAGTGCAGTAAAATGGCGATGCTCCGAGCAAAACGGGAAGCCGGGAATTGCACGCCAGAGTTTGGACCATGCTTCCTAAACTTTCGTTTGGCAGCCCGAGAATCTGGTACGATACGATTTTGAAGCCGAGCTGGAATGCCTTCCGGACGACTCTCAGGTAGGATTCCGATGTGTGCGGACGTTTGGTGGTTTCCCGAACGGTCTTATCGGAGCTCACGAGCGCCAGGTTCAGGTGAGAAAATCCGGCCTCGAACATCAGCTCCAGCAACTCCTCGTCCAGGCTCAGATAGCTGACGCCGTTCATGGCTACGAACTCGACTTCACGCCCGGGAAAGCGCGCGATTAAGCGGCGACAAAGCTCCTTGAACGCGTTTTTGTAAAACGTCAGGTTATCGTCTTCGAAATCGATGACACGATAACCCTGACCATAGCGAAGCTCTATCTCTTCGAGGACGTCATCGATCGAGCGCAGGCGGTAATTTTTTCCGAAAGTCGTATGAACGGAGCAAAAGGAGCACCTGTGAGGACAACTGCGCGAAGTGATTAGAAACGTGAGAGGCCTTACGCCGAACGCGTAACTCGTTGGGGAGAGATCGGCCAAATCAGGAAACGGTATATCATCGAGAGGAAAATTCTCTTCAATTGGATTAAAGCACAGCCGGCCGTCTTTCTTATAGGCCAGATTCGGTACCGCTTCGATGGCCGTCGAGCCGTGTAAGAATCTTAGAAACTCCACAAAGGCCCTCTCGCCCTCGCCACGAACCACATAGTCCACGTGCGGCGAGCATAGCAGCGAATCGGCCGCTGCCGAGGCATGGGAGCCTCCCATGATGACAGGCACGGAAAGCGTCTTCTTCACACGCGCGGCGATTTTGAGAGCCTCTCGGTAATAGGGCGTAAAGAGGGACGAGATGCCCACAAGGTCCGGTTTCATGGCTAGAAGATCGGTTTCGATCTCATCAAAGGAGCGGCCGAAGTGGTAGTACTGATGAAAAAGAGAAAAAGGGGATTTGTCCGGGACCGGGTAGTAGTCTGATAAATATTCCAGCTCTTTTGGAAGCGCTGCGGTCTTTCGCCCACACCCGCCGTGGTAGTCTTTAACGATGACCTCCACTCCCGGCAGGTGCTTCCTAACGGCTGCTTTGAGATAGCAAAGGCCGATGGGCTGGAGCCGCAAATCAGTATCGTAAAAATCCTGAATCGGCGGTTGGACCAGAGCAACTTTCATGAAACTTTCGAGAGCAAAAGCTGGATTGCCCGACATTTTATTCACTTGACGCGAAGTAGCAAGTGCTTCGCTGCGGGACTAATCAGCGCGAGAGTTTTTACCCGGAGCCCCCGCCCTGTTGACAACCGCGGCGTGGGTTGTCTAGAGTCCGTCTTTCGAACGATTAATTGGGAGGGAAACTCTATGCCTGAATTTCTTCTAGAGAAAGACGGAGACGTTACCACAATCACGCTTAACCGGCCCGATATGGGCAACCGGCTGAGCGATCCCATGGCGACCCAGTTGGCGGAGATGATCGAGAGCGCCTCGAAAGAGTCTCGGTTGATTTTACTTAAAGGAGCCGGCGAGGACTTCTGCCTGGGACGCGAAGGCATGACCCAGCGGGACAATCTCCCCGAAGCATATGTTATGCGGGGAAGAGCCGAAGTGATTTTTGGTTGCTATGATGCTTTTAGGCGATCCAAAGTGCCCGTCATCGGCGTGGTTCAGGGACGGGCCATCGGTTTTGGCTGCGCGCTGGCGGCGCTTTGCGACATCACGATCGCCGGCGATAAGGCGCGCTTCCAGCTCCCGGAAATGCAGCACCAGATCATGCCGACCATCGCCATGTCCGCTCTCGTGGATCGTGTGCCGCGGAAGGCGCTCCTCTATCTTGTCTATTCCACTGAGGAGATCGACGCCCGGCAAGCGCTGTCCATCGGCCTTGTCAGTCATGTTGCTTCGGTTGAAACGCTGGAGGCGGCCGTCAGTCGTTTTATCGAAACTCTAAAAAAATTTCCGGTCCCGGCCCTGATGGCGGCGAAGGAGTATGCCACGTACGCTTATTCCATGGACACGCAGGCGGCGAACGATTTTGCGAAAAACTTGCACGCGACCGTCAACAGTTTTTCAGGCATGCGGAAGTAGCGATCAAAAGTTAAACGTGAAAAGTGAATCGGAGCCTCGATTCACGTTTCACGTTTTTCGTTTCACGATTTCCATCTGGTCAGGCCTGGGCTTGGAACCAATTTCGGACCAGGTTCTTAGCTTGCCGAACTTACCGGTCAAAGGACAAGTTGATGAGCGCTGTTGTTTATAAGGGATTCACACAAGAGGAGATGGAGTTCCAGTTCAATCCGCAGGTCTCGGCGCCGGATTACCCGCGCTGGGCCGAGGAAAGAAAGAAGGCGAGTCTCAGAGCGCGGGAAGCGCTCAAATCGTATCTCGATGTTTCGTACGGCAGCTCGCCGCGTCAGGTCATGGATATTTTTCCGGCGGCAAAATCAGGCGCTCCCGTGCTGGCCTATATCCATGGAGGTTATTGGCGCGGAGGGAGCAAGGAGGAAAATTGCCATTTTGCGGAGCTCTGTGTGAAGCGCGGCGCAACGGTTGCAGTTTTGGAACATGATCTTTGCCCCAGTGTCACCGTTACGGAGATCGTTCGGCAAATCCGTTCGGCGATCGTTTGGATTCACGGGAATATTGCGAAATATGGAGGCAACCCTTCCCGGCTTTATCTTGCCGGCTCTTCCGCTGGCGGTCATCTGGTGGCCATGGCGCTGGCTCATGATTGGCAGAAAGAAGCTCTTCCACGCCAACTGATCAAAGGGGCCACCGCAATTTCCGGTGTTTACGACCTCGACGCCGTTCTTCATGTGAGCGTCAATAATGAGATCCGTCTGGAGGAAGACAGCGCGCGCGAAAACAGCCCTTTCCTTCATCCGCCTCTTCCCTACTCGCCTTTAATCATTGCCGTCGGCGGGGATGAAACCCGGGGCTGGAAGCAAATGTCAGAAGATTTTTTTACGCTCTGCAAAAAGCGCGGCGTAGAATGCGAGTATCTCGAAGTTCCGGGCGCCCACCACTTCTCTCTCTCCGCCCATCTGGCGGATCCGAATAGCCCGCTCGCCAGGGCCATACTGCGGCAAACGAGTCTGTGAATTCTTTCGTTTTGGTCACCTCGAATATTCTTCAACGCGCCAAGTTTTTTAAGAACCGTAGCGTGTTTCGCTGCGGGCCATCTTCGGAAGAATCCATGATGGCTTCGAAACATAGGAGGTCCTCCGGAGCATCGATATCGAACCACACAGGAACACGATAGGTGGGGACTCCGAGACTATCGAGCTTGTGAATGGTCGTGGAAAAGACCGTCTCGCTGCCCCAGGGAATCCGCTCGAAAATTTCAGGGATCGGCCGCCGCATGCCGATCAAATAGTAACCTCCGTCCCGGGTCGGACCGAGGACAACCTCATGTCCTGGCGGTTCGAGGGCGGCAAAGGCTTCCTCCAGAAAGTGTAGGGGAAAAACAGGCAGATCACTGCCGATGATCACAATGTTTTTGTATCCCTGGCCAAGAAGATCTTCGAAAATGTTGCCCATCCGCTCGCCGAGATTATTACCGCGTTGAGGAAAAAGCGAGCATCTTGACGGCACCAGCTCATGAAATAAGGCGAAGCTCTCAGGGGGCGAAAAGGCTAAGAAAAACTCTCCCCCGCTGAACCGCTCAAGAGTTGCTAGCAGGTCCAAAAAGAGACAACGGGACAGCTCCGCGGCATCCTCCGCCGACAGAAAAGGAATGAGCCGTGTTTTCACCTGCCTGGGAACTGGCGCTTTGGCCATGATAACGAGGGCGTTAGCGTGTGTCGTCATAAAAATGCTTAAGGCGAACTGGAGAGACTCCGGTAAAATACAGAAGCTTCAGTACCCACATTTTCAAGATGGTTTGCCATACACCTTCCTTTTCCCAACGGCGCGCGGAGGTGACTACCCTGCTTCTCAGGCAGGCCACTTTGCCCTGCCGCTTAAGAAGCCGGGAAAACGCGATGTCTTCCATTAACGGAATGTCGGGAAAGCCTCGCATGCTTTCGAAGATCTCGCGGCGGACGAAAATCGCCTGGTCTCCCGTGGCGACTTTGGTAAGCCGCGAGCGCAGGCTGATCAGAGCGCCGATTATCCGATAGATCCGCTCCTCCCGATCCAGCCTGAGATCGAAGCGGCCGCCGGGACAGTGCGGATGAGTCATCGCCGCGGCAATCTCTGTCAGGGCAGACGAGGGGAGATAGGTGTCCGAATGGAGAAAGAGCAGCACATCCCCGCTGGCCAGTTTGGCTCCATGATTCATCTGCCGCGCTCTACCACGTGGAGAGGAGATAACCGTCACTCCGGTCTGACGCGCCCGTGCCGCCGTATCATCCGTGCTCCCGCCGTCCACTACGATGATCTCGTGAGGACCAAGGCGAGCAACGGCCTGCAAGGTTTGCGCGATCGTTTTCGCCTCGTTAAAGACAGGAATGATCACGGAGATGCGCATATGCGGCCGCTACCGGTTCCACGCGAACCACTTCTGAAAAACCGATTTTACGAGCGGCGTCAGCTTTGTTCGCATATAAACGTCGCCGATTTTGCGTAACACCTCCGCTTGCGTGGGATAGGAATGGATCGTCGAAGACAAAACCTCCATTTTTTGCCTGGCCACGATCGCCAGCGTCAACTCACTGATCATTTCGCCCGCATGGCGTGCCACGATGGTGCCGCCCAGCATTCTGCCGTTTTTCTTATCGTAGTGAACGCGCGCGAAACCCTCTGCTTCGCCGTCGAGCAAGGCCCGGTCCACGTGGTCTAGCGACTCGGTGAGGGTCGCGACATCGAAGCCAGCCGCCCGCGCGTCTTTTTCGTAATAGCCGACGTGGGCGATCTCGGGGTCGGTGTAGGTGCACCACGGGATCACCAGATCGGTTACCTTGCGCCGCGCAAAAAAGAGAGCGTTAGCGATCACTATGCGCGCCATGGCATCGGCGGCGTGCGTGAATTTATACCGGGAGCAGATATCGCCGGCCGCATAAATCCGGGAATTAGTGGTCCGCAGCCGGTCATCCACCGTGACTCCCTGCGCCGTGTACTGCACCCCCGCTGCATCCAATCCCAGCTCCTCCAGGTTGGGCTTTCGGCCCACCCCTACGAGGATCTCGTCGACAACGATATCGTAATAATTGCCGTGGGATTCTACTTTTAGTCGCTTGCCGCCGTCGGCGTTGCTCAATTGCAAATCCTTGCCACAGCACATCAGCTTGATACAGTCGCGGTCGAGCATCGAGCTGCGCACGATGTCAGCGGCGTCGGGATCTTCGTTCGGCATAATGCCGTGCAGAGCCTCGATCAGATAAACCTGGCTGCCGAACCGGGCGAATGCCTGCGCCAGCTCGCAACCTATAGGGCCCGCGCCTACGATCGCTAGCCGGCGGGGAAGCTCGGTTAAGGTAAAAATAGTTTCATTCGTATGATAACCAACTTGGGTCAAGCCTGGGATCGGAGGCTCAGCCGCGCGACCGCCTGTGGCGATCTCCGCTCTGTGAAATTCCAGACGAGCGCCGTCCACTTCCACAGTGGAAGGGCCGACGAATCTTCCGGTGCCAATATAGACATCCACGCCGAGATCTTTGAATCTTTGCGCCGAATCGTGAAAGCTGATCTCGGCTCTAAGCCGGCGCATCCGTTCCATTGCGCGAGGGAAGCTCACGACGGGCGGTTCAGGCGACTGGATACCGAAAGCTGCTCCGCCACGCATGTCGAAAGCAGCCCGTGAGGCGCGAATCACGCCTTTGGAGGGCACACAGCCATAGTTCAGGCAATCGCCGCCGAGCAGGTGCTTCTCGATCAGCGCGACTTTGGCCCCAAGCCCCGCCGCGCCGGCGGCACTCACCAGTCCGGCCGTGCCGCCGCCCAAGACGACCAGGTTGTACCTGCCGGTGGGTGTGGGATTCGTCCAACCGGCCGGCCGGCAATTCTCGATCAGTTGCCGGTCATGGGGATCGTCCAGAAGCATCGATCGATTAAGCGGGGTCATTGTGTTGCAGAGCCAGAGGATTGCCGAGTTTGCCGGCAATTCGGCTGGGATGAAGATGGCTCGGCGCTTTCAGCTTCGGCGAGCGCTTTTCTTGCGATGCGTGTCACCAACAGCACGACGGCGACGGTGGCTGCCAGCCCGATGTATTTCAGGCTCTGCTGGAGCAGTCCAGCCGAACCCGACATATTCCCGGAAAGAGCATCGCGAGCCGCGGCGCCGATGTAAACAAATAAAACGGTCGCAGGGAGCATCCCGAGCAAATTGGCCAGCACATACGAACCGGTCCGAACGGCTGTGAGCCCCAGAAAATAGTTCAGCAGAGTGAAAGGAAAAGCCGGGCTCAGTCGAGTCAAAAGAACCATCTTGAATCCCTCTCGACCAATCGCGCGGTCTAAAGAGCTGAACTTTGGGTTGGACGCGGTCCACTGAAGCACTTTCTCTCTGAGGAAAGTGCGCGCAAGGAGAAACGAGCAAAGCGCGCCCAGGTTTGCGCCAAAGACTACAACAAGCAAACCGGTTTTCAACCCGAAAAGCGTTCCAGCCCCGATCGTGATGGCGCTGCCCGGGATTAAAAAGACAGTCAAAACGATGTAAGCCAGAGCGACGACGACCGGCCCGGCCATTCCCAAACGGTCGACCTCCGCTTGCAGTTCCAAAAACCACTGCCGAACCGGCAGGAAGAGGAAACTGACACCGATCGCGATCAGGAGCACTATGAGCAGGACTGCTTTGAAATTTCGCATGCCGTATCCAGATGCCGCCTTTTTACGACGATCGTGTTTGTTACCCGGCCAAATGCCCGATCACAAGAAAAAAGCCTGCTCCCAAGGAAGCCGCAACCGGAAGCGTAACAATCCACGCGAGGAGGATTGTCGGTATCGTCACCCAGCGTGCCCATCTTCACCTTGGATTAAGAGAACAGCGCCCCTCCGCAACTGCTGCCGCTCCCCGCGGTGCACGCGTAGCAGTGGTTTGCAACGGTAATGGCCCGGCTCATTATTTGATCCAGCGAAGGTAACATCGTGATGTTGAGGGGTCTTCCCCCGCCGTCGCGAATCGGCAGCTCAAGCATTTGATTAAAGTCACAGTCGTAAAGCGAGCCTTCCCATCCAACGCTGATGAGAGTTCGGCACATCACTTGGTCCACCGTCGCTGGATTGAAATTGCTCCTCAAAAGTTCCATGTAACGATCGTACTCGCCGCGCAGCTTGAGGTGCATCGCGTAACGCGTGATCGGCATGTTGCTCAGGCAATAAAGATGATCAAACTCGATACCGAATTTTTCCCGCAGCTCTTTTTTGTAATCTTGTTCGAGTTTCGCCTGGGGCGGCGGCAAGTGGGGTCCGACAGGGTTGTATACCAGATTCAACACCAACCCGCTCTGTGGCCGGCCATAGCCCAATTCATTGAAAACCCGCAACGCACGAATGCTCAACTCAAACGTTCCCTTTCCCCTTTGCCGGTCGACATTCTCCTCGGAATAACAGGGCAAGGAGCAGATGAGTTCCACCCGATGGCGTTGAAAGAACGTCGGCAAATATTCTTTCCCCGGCTCGAAGATCACCGTCAGATTGCAGCGATCCAACACGTGGCGTCCAAGCCCCACCGCCGATTCCACCAGGTCGTCAAAGTTGGGATTCAGCTCCGGCGCCCCGCCAGTAATATCGATCGTGGGGATGTTCGTCGCCTCCAGAAACCGTAGGACCGCGTTGACGGTTTCCCGGCTCATCATCTCTTTGCGCGTCGGCCCGGATTCGACGTGGCAATGAATGCAGGCTTGGTTGCAGTACTTTCCCATGTTGACCTGCAACACGTCGATAGCGCGCCGGCTCAAGCCGTTGCCGTTCCGCCCTGTCCTTTGAGCAAAAGCGAGCATGGTCTATTTCTACGCGCAGCAAGCGCTTCCAGGGCCGCAAACGCTTCGGGAGGTTTGCGTCGCGTTGTAGTTCAATCCTTTGGTCTCCCGTGGATGCCGGCGGTGATCGCGGGAGCAGTCAAAAACCGGCGTCGCTTCCGCGGCGATCTCTTCTCTGGGCGGGATGAGGACGAACTGGTCCTGGTAAGGAGGGCCGGAGTAGATCTTGTAAGTCTTCTCGCACACCGCGATGCGGACGCCCCGCGGAAGAACATGATCATCATCATCCACGACCTGCTTCCATGGACCCCGGTAGATCACGGCCTGGTTTCGATCGATGCAGGGTCCCTCTTTTCCCTTGTGAGCGGTGATCGTGACGGAGCGAAACTCGATCCCCTCGATAATCTGATACGGTTCGGATCGCAAGTCCTCGATATGAATGCCGTAGAACTTGGCCTCCTCGAAAGCGCGGAAAAATTCTTCCTCCTGGAAGGCGCCCGAGACGCATCCGCTCCAAAGCTCCGGATCATTCTTCAAGTAATCCGGGACCGGCTCGTCGCTGACGATATCAGAGATCGCGATCCTGCCTCCTTTCCTGAGAACGCGGTACATCTCGCTAAAGAGTTGTTGCTTGTCTTCGGACCGGACCAGGTTCAGAACGCAGTTGGACACGATGAGGTCAACGGAGCCATCCGGGATCAAAGGATGCTCACGAGCGGATTGTTCCTCGAAATCGCGCAGTCTGGAAAAATCCGTTACGGAACGGACTGGGTTGCGCTTTAAATAGTCATCCAGCAATGCCAGGTTGAGTCTAAGATTCTGAATCCGCCCACGACGAAACTCCACGTTGTGATAACCGAGTTTTCTTCCAATGGAGGCTTGATATTTTCGGGATAAGGCAAGCATCTCTTCGTTGAAATCGACGCCGATGACCCGGCCGGCAGCGCCGACCATTTGCGCCATGATGAAGCAGGCCTTCCCGCTTCCCGAGCCCAGGTCGAGAACAGTTTCTCCCGCTCTCACGTATTTCGAGGGGTCGCCACAACCATAATCCTTTTCAAGAATCTCAGCAGGGATGATCTCTAGCAGCGAGCGGTTGTAGTTGACCGGGACGCACAGGCCAGCCTCGGACTGTTGGGCTGCCTTATTATAACGCCGTAAGACCGCCTCTTCCACGTCAAGGCTCTGATGACCATTTCTTTTGGGGTCGGGAACAAGTGCCTGTCCGTTTCCATCCATGATAACCTCCTTCGACTTTATGCTTTCAGACACTGATACGTGTGGCTTGCGCTAGCTTGCCAGACTCTTTCACGAGGCTGATCCCAGGTCAACCCGTCCGTTCGCGTGAGCCGCGGCAGAATTCACACGGTCAAGGCGGATGTCAGTTTCCCTGCTGGATAAAATCCCCCTTTTTCAAATTTTTCAAAGGGGGATGATTCCAGGAGAAAAAGTGGAATTTCGCTCTGTAAGTCCTTGGAAATTCCTCTCTTTCGACTATAAGTTCCCCTCTTTACAAAATTTTACAAAAGAGGGGACAGGGGAGATTTTAGAAATACCACCTTAGGGCGCGTTCAGCTTCCAGTCGTAGTCATGTCTTAGATTGCCGCGATAGGCTCGAAGCTGTTCCGTCAAATGGCCCGTTGCATGCTCCCGCAAATGTTCGATCACCCCTTCTTTGCTGCCGCCAAAATCCTCTTGAAACCAGATATAGATGCTCGACACCTGCAACCGGCCTTCTTTGAAAATCGCGCCGCGCGGGTGATTGACGTAATCGCGTGCTCCCTGGGTAAGCAGCCGCTCCAGGTTCCGGCCGGTATAGGCTTCGGAAGAAAGGTTGGGGCAGCCGAGGCTCGCGCAGTTGACGGCGTAATGGACCCGGTTGTCCTTCCAGATCGGGCGCAAGATTCGATGCTCAATATCGTCGAGAGAGACTTTTTCGCCTTCTATCGTCGCCAGCTTGGCCCCCCAGGGCCCGACGCTGAACCATCCGGGGGAAATATCGATTTCACGGATTGACTGAACCGGGCGGTGAGCGAGAATCAACTCCACCGTGAGCGCGTTATAGAGGTTAATCCAATAAGCTTTCTGCTCTTGCCGGTTATAGGTGGAAATGGGCAAGGCCTGGAGGTAGCGGAGGTATTCCTGCAGCGCTTTACGATCTCCAGCCGTAACACTTTCGTACCTGACCCGGTTAATTCCTGAAGCGTGAGGAGACAAGACGTACCTCTTCAGGAACTCGGCCCAGGCGGGATGGTTAATGATTTTTGAAGCGGAGAGATCGTGTTGCTGCCATCTCGGCCATAGGTCGGCTTTGGGGGCGCCGTAGGCGGCGCCCATGAGGAGATTTGGCGCCAGATTTACCGCCACGAAATACAAGATAGTTTGGAAGAGAATCCTCATCACAAAGCACCGCCCCAGGGATAGACGCTGCAAGAACGGAAAAAGATGCTAGAAGAACCGCAAACGGCGGCTAAAAGTTCCGGAAAACGCCCCCGTCCCTCTTCTCTAATTCCTCTTCGATGGCAAGCTTGATTCTGTCGTATATAAGCTGTCCTTGTATGACTCGCTTTTTCTCGATGATCACGGCCGGCGCATTTTTGAGTCCGTACCTGATTGAGAGCCACATTCCCCTAAAAGACATAAGTCCCACCGGAACCGGAATCACAGAACCAGCGAAGTCCTCTCCCAAGCGATGATAGAGATCTAGAAGGCCTTTCTGCTCGATCTGGATTTGCTCGGGATAGGCAGCGAGCTGCTCAGAAACGTAGTCCACTCCCGCGAAGCCCAGGTAATCCAGCGGCTGGCATTTCGTGCAAACCTTGTAAACTTCCGGCAGAAGGCCGACTAGCTCTACGCTCAGCGGCAACTGGGCACCTTTCCTTCTACATAATCCCCGTCCAGCCGCGATGAGGCTCGCATGCTCTATATGTGTCTGTGTCGCGTCAGCCCCGGTAATCCATGCGCCAACATGGCAAAGCCGCCACCCAGAATTAGGCCGTAAACAAGATGGCCTACCAGACTTCCCATCGCCACGGCCCGCATCGGCTCCATCTGGAGCGGCGCAAAAGGGGCCATACCGAGGAAGACCGGCATCAAGATCAATCCACCCAAGATCCACCACACGAAGCCGTACACAGCGCCCCATCCGAGGCCGGCGCCAAATCGATGAGAGCGACTGCCGAGAAGCCAGCCAAAGATGGCGCCGATAACCGCGCTGTTAAATAAATGATAGATCCAACCGACGGTCATACTGTCGGACCGCACGACCTTGGCAACCATCGCCATCATCGGCATCTGCCCGCCTTCGGGCGTCGGAGCATTCATCATCTGCATCATGATCCCAAAGACAACCCCGCCGAGAAGACCCGCGACGATGCCA
>JACQUW010000207.1 GCA_016210115.1 Deltaproteobacteria bacterium
GCGCACTACCGAACAGCGATCTACTTCCACTGCGGCGGGCTCGATCTGTACCCTCGATAGGAGACATCATCTCCATGAGCACAACAATCCACAAGATGTTGGGGTACCCACTCCAAACCCGGAAGCGGCAAATGATGATATCTGGAGGTGAAAAGATGACGCACAATAAATCTAAATCGGCTCTCTTGCAGGGGACCTGTTTTGCTGCCTTATTAATCGAGCTTTTCATTGCTGACTACGCGCTTCCGCAAACTCCGTATGAAGATAAAACCATCACCGTCATCGTCGGTAGCGGAGCTGGAGGATCGCTTGACCAGTGGAATAGGGCCGCTGTTTCTGTTTTCAGGAGACATGTCCCGGGAAATCCGGCCGTTGTTATGGAGTACATGCCCGGCGCTGGCGGCCGAAGGGCCGCCAACCACATTTACAAGGCAGCCCGTCCAGATGGGCTGACCATCGGTGCTTTGAGCGGGCCCTTCATAACGGATGCAATCTTTGGCGAGGTTGGAGTTGTCTACGACATCCATAAATTCATCTACTTGGGGGCCATAATGAGCGGCTCGCCGCGTTCCTTTTTTACCCGTAAGGCCGCAGGGCTGGATAGCCTGGAGAAGCTTCGGGACGCTTCCGGTGTGCGGATCGGCGCCCGGGCCGTGGGCCACGCTCTTTACCTCGACGGGCGAATCTTCGCGTACCTGATCGGCATGAGGGAGCCAAAATTCGTTGTAGGATACGGCGGCGAAGAAATCTTGGTTGGTCTGATGCGCGGCGAAGTGGACGCCTATACACAAGACATAACCGCCACTCTGCAGCGACACTCCGACTGGGTCGAGAAGGGCCTTATGGATTTCCATGCCACCATTGAGCTCCCCAAAGGGCGAAAACACCCGCATCCCCTCTTTGCCCGGCTCCCGGACCTTGAGAACTTTGCCAAGTCGGACAGAGAGCGGAAATTCCTTACGCTGGCGCGGACTTTACGGTGGATCGGGCAACCATGGGTTCTTCCTCCCGGAACGCCCGAAGACAGGGTGCAAATCCTGCGAGAGGCTATGGCGAAAGCTTTTAAAGACCCCGAGTATAACACGGAGTTTAAAAAGCTTGCAGTAGAAGAACCAAAACCATTGGCGCCGGAGGAACTCGAAGACACCGTTAGGCGCTTGCCGCGTGACCCCGACATTCTGGACCTATTCAAAAAACTCAACGGCCCGGACCCGCTCCCGCCCCGGCGATAACGGGATCTCAAAGCACTTTTCGAGAAGTCCGGTCAAAGAGAAGGGGCGCCCATGGGAATATCTCTAGGGGGGTCTTTTCTTTTTCTGCTATTTGGCTGGCTCATATCTCGTCCCCTTCGCATTAAGTACCCGGGAGCTGTTTATCACGTCATGAACCGGGGAAGCGCCCGGCTGGCAGGGTGCTCGACTCATCCGCAGAAAAAGCAATCCAACTGTCGGGTTTCGCTTCCCTAAGAAGCTAGATTCCTCCCAATTGGAATTTCGTCTGCAAGTAGCTCACAAGATGTGAGTTGGATCCGCCCATTTCTTCATCACCTTCTCGACCTCGTCATCTAGAGAGCCAAGGGGATCTTCAATAAATCCAACGTTGAGCGTCCCCACCGCAAGTCCATTAACCTTGATGCCGATCGACCTTCGATACATCACAGCCGCGGTCACGCTGAGTTTCTTGGCGTCCGCCATCCACAAACCTTTGACGCTGTCGTGCAGATCGGTTCTCCAATCTCTCTTTTTTATGACGCCGGGTTCACGGTGTCCGTGCCGCTGCGAACCGCAAAGGCAAGTAAGGCGATTGCAACCGCCAGCAAAGCCGTTGCGCTGAGCGCCAGGGAGAAGTGAACGCCGATCAGTCCGCCGAGTAGTCCTACAGTGACGCCGCTGAAGGTGCGCAGACCCAGATTCGACGTGGCGAAGACGCCGATCAGACGACCTCGCACGTCCGGAGGCGCCAGGAGCTGAACCAGAGTTTGCGCCATCGTGACGGAAGCCAGATTGAAAACCCCTGCCAGGAACAGAAGTGCCAGGGCCAGGGGATAGTTTGTGGCCAGAGCGAAAGAGCCGATGGACAGGCAAAACAAGATGGCGAAGATCACCGCCGTGCGCGCCTGAAGCTTTAAGAGACCGCGCGCTTCAAGCAGAAGGCCTCCGACGACGGCGCCCGCCGCATTCGCCGCGAGCAGAGAGCTGTATGCGAGACTTTCATCGTCCGTCCCGAAATGATGAGCGTACTCAGGCATGTGCGCCTGGAAGGCGTTGCCGACGAAGAACGCAGAGGCTCCAGCCAACAACACCATGGATAAAATCGTGCGGTTGCCGGCCACCTCACGTAGAACTTCGATCGTGTTGGCCAGGCCGAACCGCTTGCTTAGGCCCGCGCGTCTGGCCTCCGGGTCGTGGCCGGTATAGGCAACCGTGAGAAGCCACACAATCAAAGGCAGATAGATCAGGCCGTTGACGAGAAGACCGGGAGCCGGACCGACTAGAAGCAAGAGGCCGCCTCCGATGACCGGCCCTAAAACGATCCCCAGATAACGGCTCGTCGCGTTGAGCCTGATCGCGCTCTGGAGGTGCTCGGAGCCGACTATATCGTGGATGATCAACAGGGCGGCGGGTTCCCAGAGAACGCCGGCGAAGCCGTGAACGGTGAGCAAGATGACGGCGTGCCAGACCTGAATCGCTTGGGTTAGAAAAAGTATCCCCCAGACGAGCGAGACGAGGATGAACATTGCCATCCCGGCCTGGATCAATCTCCGGCAATCAAAGCGGTCGGCGAGAGCGCCCGAATAGAAAGAAAACAGAAGAAAGGGCATCCAATGGCTGATAACCGCGAAGCCCCCGAGAACGGGCGAGTGAAAAATCCGGAAGATGACCCAATAGCTGATGACATGCTCGATATTGTCGGCCATCATCGCAAGCATACTCGCGATGAAATACCATCGGAACTCGCGATGGCGGAGGGCCACAAAGGCGATTTTCTCTCGTTGCTGGCCCGGATTATTCATGCCTGAGGGGTAAGCCTTTCCGGTCGAGACAATAAGGGCTGGGTGACAGCTCGCGCACGGTCCGAGTTTACGTTTGTCCCTCCCATCGATTTGCGATTTCCCTCCAGCGAGCGCGGATACTGTCGAAGCGCTCCGTGGGCAAAGGCCCGGCGGCCACCGCCGCGCTGTTTTCGGCAAATCGTCCCAGTTTGGTTGTGCCGGCGATGGCCGTATGCACGCCGGGAACGCTCAACGTAAAGCGCAGCGCCGTCGCCACGGTTTCTTTGAGCTCGCCTTCCAGAAAATCATACTGCAGCTTTCTAAGCCGTTCCCAGTAAGACCGGCCGTAGGAGTCGCTGGGCGGCCGGTTCCCGTTGCGCCACGCGACGTTGGCGATGGGACGCTTGGCGATGATTCCGATGTTACGCTCCAATGCCAACGGCAGAATACGATCGATCGCCTCTTGATCGGCGATGCTTACGGAAACCTGCAGCGTATCGAACGCCCCGCATTCGACGGCATAAAGCGCCGCCTGGCTGTCCCCGCTATAGCCAACGTAGCGCGTATAGCCTCGCTCGCGGGCGCGCGTTAGCGCTTCTATCACGGCACCTTTGCGCAGCTCTTCTTCGGAACAGCTGTGGAGTTGAATCAGATCGACGTAATCGGTTTTGAGGCGCTTGAGACTGCGCGCGATGCTTCTAAGCAGCGACTTCGGCCGCCAGTTCGGATAGCTCCAGCCCCGCTCATGGCCACATTTGGTGAAGAGGTAGTATTCTTTACGGCGCGCGCTCGCGGCTTCGCCGATCAGCTCTTCGCTGGTAACGTAGCACTCGGCGGTGTCGATGACGTTGAGACCGGCGTCGAACGCGGCATTCAGCAATTTCTTTGCCGTAGCTTCGGAGACGCGCTCATAGCCGATCTCCGACCCCCCAAAGCCGAGAACGCTGACAACCATATCCGTCTTTCCTAATCTGCGATTTTCCATGATCTCTCACTGAAAGGATTTTTTTGACGGGAGGGAAGCTGTGAAAAAATTATGAGACCGACAGCGAAGTGCGAGAGATCTCCCTCTTTTTCAAAGAGGGGAACTCGGAGTTGAAATAATAGCTGATTCGGCTCCATGCTCCCTGCCCCATGCTCTTAGCCGTCCATGAAGAACCGGGCTAAACCTGGGTCTCGGCCCCTTTCGAAGCGTAGAGTTGAACCGGAAGCACGAGGAGAAGCAAACCCGCCACCATCAGCATCAGCAAAGCGGCAGCGCGTGGAACGTCTCCGAAGGTCCAGAGCAACCACAGCGTCGAGCTGAGGACCACATTATCGGGCGACATAAGAGTTAACGCCAGCGTCAGGTCTCTCATGCTGTGCGCCACGATCCACAACCAGCCGTTGAGAAAATGAGGCCAGATCAGCGGCAGGAGGATCTTCCGCATCATCGTGGCCCAAGGCGCCCCGCAGGCGATCGCCGCGTTCTCAAGTTCCGGATGAATCTGCATGAGAGCTCCGTTGATGGTCCGCGTTCCAAAGGCGAGATAGGCCGTCACCTGCGCGAGGACAATAATCCAGATGGTCCCGTAGAGGGGCGTCCGTATGTATAATAAAAGAATGGCTATGGCCATTACGATGCGTGGAATAGCCAGAGGCGAAAAAGCCAGCGTGTCAAGCAACTGAGCAAGCCTTCCTTTGCCTCTGACGGCGAACCAGCTAATCAGCCCCGAAAGAAGCATCGCCACGGTCGCGGTCGAGAAAACCAGTATGAACGTGTTGGTGATCGCCTGTTGGATTTTCGAGCTGCTGACAATGGCCTGGTAATTCTCGAGCGAGAGGCTCTTCAATGCCGAGAGCGAAGGCAGCTGATAGAATGGCAGAAAGCTGGTCCACAACAAACTCACGAGCGGAGCCAGCAAAAGGAGGAAGTAGCCCGCCGTCAGAGCAATCGCCGGGTATCGCCACCGACCCAGGTCAATCCGCCTGGGTCGGAATCCTTTCCCCGTGACGACGCGAAATCTCTCCCCGGCGCGAGTCGCCAGATAGTAGGCGGCCATCAAGAGGATGGCCAGGAGTAGAAGACTTATACCAAAGGCCGCGGCGAGGCCATAGCGCGGCGTGCCCCCTTCCGGGCTGCTCAAGAGGTAGATGTAAACACTCAGCACCGGCACTCCCGCCGTCAGGCCGAGAGCCAATGGAACTTCAAAGGCCTGCACCATGATCATGAGCATGTAAATGGCGACCGAGAGAATCCCCGGAGTCAACAGCGGCAACGTAATGCGCCGGAGGGTTTGAAAGTAGTTGGCTCCGCAAGCGGCCCCGGCAGTTTCCAGTTGAGGGTCCATATTCCGGAAAAGCCCGCTCAACATCACGAACATCGTGGGAACCAGCTCCGTGGCTGAAACAAAAATCATCATCCATAAGCTGTACACGTCGAAGGGATGATGTTCCAAATGGAACAGGTTTTTGAGCAAAATGTTGAGCGCCCCGTTATTCGGATTCAAGAGCATGATCCAGCCAAAGGCAAAAGCCAGGGGCGGGACCGTCATCTTGGCGAACATGGTCACCCTGACCCAGGTGCGACCGGGCATATTGGTCCGTTCTACGAGCCACGTGAGCAGGCATGCCACGATCAATCCCAGGCCGACGCTTCCTCCCGCATAGATCACCGTGTTGAGAAACAAACGCAAAGTTGCCGGCTCGCCATAGGCCGCAACAAAGTTGGCGAGCGTAAGACGGAGGGTGTCGAAAGGGAGAAAACCAGCGGGCAATAAGCTGCTGCGGAGCAAAATCAGAAGCGGCGCCACGACCAGCGCGACCGTGATCACCGTGATGAATGGCAAAGCGAGCTGCTGTTGGGTGATCGACCGCCTTCGCGGCCGATCCACGCCCGGCCAGGCGTCAATCGTCGACAGATCTTTCGATGCCTTCACAACCTATGCTTTCCGGACCTCTTTATAACTTCGCCACCGTTGCCAGTCGATCGCCCGGGATGCTGAGGGCAATCGTTTGCCCGACCCTGAATTCCCGGTAAGGATCCAGGATGATCCGCAGGCGCACGGAGCCGACCTGAACCTGGCATTCCAGAAAATCCCCGACGAAGCTGATGGACTCCAGTTGGCCTCTGAAGGTATTGCGATCTCCGGCCGCGCCATTCGGCCCCACCTGGATACCCGCGGGGCGCACCGCGAGCAGAACTCGGTCTCCCGGCTTTGCATCGAAGGTCACGGTGCACTGCAGAGGGCCAAACTCCGTCTCTGCAGTGCCCAGCTTCGAACCGGGAGTGTATTCACTAATCCGCGCCTCCAGGAAATTGCTCTTGCCGAGGAAGTCGGCGACGAACTTGTCCTTTGGAGTGAGGTAAATCTCACGCGGCGTGCTTTCCTGGACGATGTTTCCGTCTCTCATGACCGCGATCCGGTCAGACATGGAAAGGGCCTCGATTTGATCGTGAGTCACATAAAGCGTGGTGATGTTCAGGCGAGTGACCAGATCTCTCAGCTCAACGCGCATCTCTTCGCGCAGTTTCGCATCAAGGTTGCTCAGCGGCTCATCGAGCAGGAGGACCTTAGGCTCATCGACGATGGCTCGGGCCAGAGCGACTCGTTGTTGCTGGCCACCGCTCAGAAAGGGAGCCGGTCGGTTCCCATATTCCCCGAGTTGAACCATGTTCAGGGCTTTCCTGACACGTTCATCGATCCTTTGTTTGGGCAAACGACGGCGGCCGTATTGGAGTGGGAAAGCGACATTTTGAAAGACGTTCATGTGAGGCCAGATGGCATAGGATTGAAACACCATTCCGATATTGCGCCGGTGCGCGGGCACGAGGAGTCTCTTCGGGCGCGAATAGACGAGATCGCCCGCCAACGCGATCTCGCCATCGTCAGGCGTCTCCAGGCCGGCAATGCACTGCAGCGTGGTGGTTTTTCCGCAACCGCTTGGTCCCAAAAGCGTGTAGAATTCCCCCCGCTGGATCTCAAAGCTAACGCCATCGACCGCCTGAACCAGCCCCTTGTCGGTGGCGAAGGCTTTTCTAAGGTTACGAACGGTTAACATGAGTTATGCCCGGGCATCAGACGTACGGAAGGACTTCCTCGATACAACGCTTGAGCTGTCCCCTCTGGTCCCAACCGGTCAAGCGCAACGTAATCATCTGGATCCCCACATCGGCGTACTGGCGCAATCTCGCAATGCATTGCTCGGGGGAGCCGTAGGCGAGCCAGCTTTCGACGACTTCCGGCTTGAAGTTGGTCATATAATAGGCGTTCAGGAAGCGCGTGGATTCCTCGAAGGCCGCCTGCCGGTCCTCGTTCACGTTGATATTATAGTAGAGAGCGGTGCTCAACGTCGCCGGATCGCGGCCGTACTCTTTCATATGACCGGAAATTGCATTGAGGGTCGAGCGATATTCCTCCGGATGTCCCTGGGCGGCCATATAGCCGTCCGCAAGACGAGCCGTGCGCCTGCGCGCTCGCTCGATGAGCTTTGGCCTGCCCTTATGGGAATGCGCGATCCAGATGGGCGGCCGGGGCTTTTGCGCGGGTTTTGGCTCAACGGTCACATCTTCGAAGCTGTAAAAGTTGCCACTGAAACTCACATGCTCTTCGGTCCACAGACGCTTGAAAATTTCGATCTCCTCTTCCATTCGCGGCGCCCGATCTTTGCGCTCCATTTTGAAGGTGCCCGCTTCCTTACCCTTGGCATCCGCCGATCCAAGACCGGTGCACGCTACAAAAACCGTTCGCCCGCCTGAAATGAGGTCCAAACTCGCCCACTGGCACGCCAGAATGATGGGATCTCGAAGGGCCATGCTGGCCATGCAGGCCGGACCCATTCGAAGACGCTTTGTCCTGGCGGCGAGCGCGGAGAGCAAAGCGACGGCTTCGAGACGGGGCTTGGCAAGAATGCTATCTCCCACCCAAACCCAATCGTAGACGCCCGAGCTCTCCGCGATCTCGGTCATCTGCAACATCTCCTCCACGGTCGTTACGCCAAAAAGGACCCCCCGATTTGCCAGCGTAAGGCCGAACTCAACTTTTTTATCAGCCATGGTCGTGTTTACCTCCATTCGGTTCGTTTGTAAGGGGAGGGTAATTCTTGCACCCTCTGCTACTTCTTTTCGGTTCCCTCATGCCGGAATTTCCGTCGGACCTCTTCGATGCGGCTGCCCGGCGGCGTGGGCTCCCCCCGGGCCGCCAATTTCTTCCCCGTCTCGAAGTACCGGCCCTGTAAAGCGAGCTCTGCTTCTTCCCGGCTTTCTGAGCTCCAAAGCCCAAGCGAATAGCCGTACCAGGGCGCTTTCAGTTCCAGCGCCGGTAATTCGAGCTCCTTCCAGATCTCAAGCGCGCGCTCCATATGTTGCCGCGCGGGGAGAGAGATGGGCGGCAATGCAGCCTTGGCGGTCGCGTTGATCAGGAGGGCCGAATCGGATGTATCGTAGCGATTTCCATCCGCCACGAAACGCAATGGGCCATGAGGAAGTGGTCTGGGATGAACAATCCGCATGTCACGATGAGGCTGGCAACGGTTCACAATCGCCCAGTTCACCGCCATCGGGTCCTCAGGGTCGATATCTTCATCCACGGCGACGATGATTTTGGGTCTTGCCCGAGTTGCGAGCAGGGCGTAGATCGCGTCCCAGGGCTCCATCTCACTGACCCTGCGCATGCTGATCACGGCGTACTGGCGATTCAGCAACGGCTCGAACAGAACGACCCTTTGGACCCCTTTGAGACTGTGATGATCGCGCAGCAGTCGCAGCGCCGAGGTCTCATGCGCGCGCTGTTTGGTCTTGCTGCTTTCGCTGGGTGTGAGCTGGCTGATGATCGACACCCAGATAGGATCTCTGCGATGAGTAATCGCCGTGATCTCGAAAAACGGCGACAGAGTGCGTGGGTCCGAATAGCCATGAGACTCTCCAAAGGAGCCTTCCGGCTCCAAAAGCTCGGTATGAATAAGGCCCTCAACAACAATTTCGGCGTCGGCCGGCACCTCCAAATCCACTGTCTCTGCTTTAACCAGGGGAATCGGCGCGTCAACGAGAGCGCCGGCTATGGCGATCTCGTCCACACCATAAGGAACGGTCTGGATCGCGGCATATGCCACCGATACCGGACCGCCAATCACAGCGGCTGCTTCCAAAGGCTTGCCGCGCGAATTGGCTTTACCCCAGTTCATCGCTGTGTTGTTGTTGTCGCCGATATACAAGCCGGTTCTCAAAGGACCCTTTATTTGGGCACGGTACATTCCCATGTTTCGGGTGCCCGTTTCCGGATCTTTGGTAATCCAGCATGCCGCGGTGAAGTAGGGAGCGTTGTCGAATCCGGGAGTCGAGATCGGTACCGGGAATTCCTCCAGACCCCCGTGTTCGAGCAGCCCTTTTCCTCGATGGATCACCTCTTTGACTTTTCCAGTTTCGACCAGAACGGGCTCGAGCGGCTTGGATAGAGCCCGATGCCACCGCTCGACGATCTCGGCCGGCGCGCATTGCAGGCCGATACCGTAAATTTCCTCCGAGGCCGCCAATCCCCCGACAAGGACCGGGATCTGGTATTTTCGCCCTGTAACATCAGTTACATTGTCAAATAAAAAAGCCCGTCGCTTAACCTCCGGCAGGCCCCGGAACTGAAGCCGCACGAGGGGATGGAGCTCCGTATCTTTATTAATCGGCCTGCTGATCTGGACCAGAAGATCTCTCTCTCTCAACGCCTCGATGTGACCTCGAAGATCACGGTAAAAACCTTTAGCTTCAGGCACGAATTCCTCCTACAGTGAGAGCCATAAATCAGGCTGTTGAGAAACGGTTGCGTGCTTCGACGAGGCTCAGCATGAACGGACATCAGTTGTTACTTGAGACTAACTCCGTTCGCCCTGAGGCGCTCGAAGGGTGAACGTGGAGTTTTTCAACAGCCTTTAAATATCTTGACATATTACCCTCCCCGTAATCCCTTCCATCAGAGACTCTCTGTGTCGCATTTAGCCGATCGCCCGTCGACAAGTCTCAGGACGAACGGCTAAATAGTTGAATCTTCGTGTATGCCAGCCCCCGTTCGTGGTGAGCTTATCGAACGACGGACGGGATGACAACACAGTCTCTCAAGCGAGACGAGACTTCTTTGGCTTCCTTCTCCCCTTGCGGGAGAAAGCCTGCCCTGAGCATGTCTCAGGGGCAAGGTGAGGGGTATGAAAACTAATTGTGACCGTCACGATGCTCCGATGCGGTCACAGCTTTTATATCTTCTATATATAAGAGGTGAAAGGCGCGCCTGATCCAACGAACTGAACGGTGTTCGGCCATGCCGTGGTATTCAGGACTGGGCGTACTTTGACCAGACGTTCGCGGCATACTTGATGCCGTCTATGAAATGGCCGGTGGTGATGAATTCATTCGGGGCATGGCCACGCCACTTTGGCGGGCCAACGCCTGAGGCCGCGCCCTCGATTCCAAGGCGGCTGGCCAGCCATGGTCCCTGTCTCCCCGAAGCCTCTCCGGTCGGCTTGATCACCGGCTCAGTCCGGTAATTTTCCCTGGCGGCGGAGATCAGTGCTTGCGCGATCCGGGAACGAAAAGGCGTCCTCGAAGGCTCGATGTAGCCCAGACAGTGGACTTCAAGATCCGAAAAACCGTGCTTTGCAAGATGGCGCTTCACCTTTTCCAATATGTCCAGCGGATTCTGTCTATGAACCAGCCGGAAGTCGACTTTCACAAGGGCCTCCGCGGGAACTATGGTTTTCATTCCCTCCCCGAGATGTCCGGCTTTAAAACCAGAGATGTTGCAGGTCGGCTGAAAGAGAAGTCGTTCTGAAGCCGCGATTCCGGTGAGTCCCAAAAGGAATCGATCGACGCCATATTCTTCCAGGTGAGCCCGGTCGTCCCATCCCGAATCCTCCAACAACTTCAACTCCTCCTCGGTGGGAGGCAGGATATCATCGTAAAAGTGATCGATCAAAATCCTTTCGTCCCGGCCCTTCATGGACTGAAGCGCCCATACAAGCTTCCAGGCCGGATTTTCTACAAGGCGGGCTCGGGCGGAATGCAAGTCTCGCTTGGGACCGCGGGCTCTAATCTCGATATAGAGCAGGCCGCTGGAGCCTAGCTGAATTCTGGGTTGGCCCGAAGCATCAAACCCACCGTCAAAAGAGAGAGAGCCATCCGCAGCGAGCGAGTCTCGGTGCTTTTCAACAAAATCGGGAAGGCTCGGGCTGCCAATCTCCTCTTCGCCATCGAAGAGAAACTTGAGGTTAACAGGAACTTCCTGATCTGTTTTGAGAAAGGCCTCCACAGCTTTCAGGTGACACAGCAAGTTTCCTTTGCTGTCCGTCGAGCCTCGTCCGACGATTCGCTCCCCTACCATTGTGGCCTCAAAAGGCGGATGCTCCCACGCGTCTAAAGGTTCAACGGGCTGCACATCGTAATGGTTGTAGATCAGCAGCGTCTTTACCGCCTTTGGGGATGCAAGCCGGCCGAAAACAACCGGCTGGCCGTTGGTCGGCAATACCGAGGCCTCGATGCCGACCTCTTCCATCATTTTGCGAATAAGCTCACCGCATTCCTTCACGCCGTAATTCTGGCTGGAAATGCTCGGTTGGCGGACCAGAGTTCTCAGTTCCTCGACGAACCGGTCACGATGGGCGTCAATATATGCATTGATTCGAGCCAGATCAGGAGGCATGTTGGTTCACCTTTTTATCGCTGGTTGATTCGCTCCACATTTTCCCGCCTTTGCCGAACCGGCATAGTTGGAAAACGGCTGCTACCGAAAAGTCTCTTATATTCTTCGCAGTCGTAAGGGTCAAGAAGGGGCGGATTTAGGTGTCCGGGTCTGAAGCTGGTCGACGGAAAGTCAAACAGAACGTTGAGAGGCGGCGACATTTGAGTAGAGGCAGACGAGCAGCAACCTGAAGGCGAGACGAAACTCCGCCTCATTAGCGCCCATGGCTCTTCGACGGGCGACGCTTGTTTGCGGAACTCTTTAGTCAGGCAACAACTTGCGCTAATAAAGGATCGAGCCGCGCTCTATTTGTCGTTTCCGGGTTGCATACTCTCTGCGGTCGATTTTGCCGCTTCTAAAATCGTCCCTGAGTTTGTGCATCTGCCGCGAAGCGGTGGCCTCGTAGCCGCCACCCGTAGCAAGAGCGCCGGTTCCGGCTCCTCCCCAAAACTCACCACTGCATCCCCAGAGAATTAGAGATAGAAAGATCGACAAAAGGATGTAGTTTGCCATTTTTGTTCCTCTCCCTCAAATCGATATAAGGCGCTACAATGTCGAAACAAAATTCATGCCATAAGACTATCCACATATCACACTGAGACAATTCGGACTGGTTTTTGCTTTGTCGCTATAGATGGTTTTTCCGACGGATGCTTTTGCAGTGAATTACCTACGCCGGAAACTGGGCGTGGCGAGAAACGGCTGTAGCTTCGGCATTTTACCTAGTGTAGGTAAATTCCTGCCTCTGGGGGCTTTTCAGGGGCGCCATGTCTGGGATTTACCTGACAAAGGTTTAAGGTCTTTACCCGATTGTCGTAAACTTTCCTTGTACTATATATTGCTGCGGTCTTGAAACTTTAGTCAAGGAGTTTACTTTATTCATGAGAATACCCGATGCAACGGCGAGCCGAGAGGAGGTCAATCGTGGTTGAGGCCAGTACCCAGCGAATCGGTAGCACGCCCCAGGAATCTCCTACGGCGCTCATGCGCCAGGTGGTCTCACACTTTCGCGAAAACCGGACGCAGCTTCGCGAGGAGTGGGTGCGGCGCATTGTTGAGAGCAGGCTCCTGAGCTCGATGAGCAAGGACGAGATCTTCAGTGAAGCGAACCGGGTTTACGACCAATATTTGGAAGCGCTCGAAACAGGCACTTTGGAAGCGCTCCAGGCGTACGCGCAAAATCTCTCGGAGCGGATCATCCCCCGCGGGGTGGAAACTCACGAGGTGATCGGGATCGTCTTTCTTCTGCGCGACGTCCTTGCCCGTTCGTTGTTTATGAAATATCACGACGATCTGCCAAAGCTTAACCTTATTAAGGATACCTACGAACCGGCCGCCAATCGGATTGCGAATACGGTCGCGGTCGGCTTCGTTCAAGAGCGTGAACGCGTGATCCTCCAGCAGCAGGAAGCCATCCTCAACCTCTCGACCCCCGTTCTCAAAGTCCGCGAGCGTCTTCTAATCCTCCCGATTATCGGGGTGATCGATCCTCAGCGCGCGCGTCAATTGACGGAGCAGGTGCTTCGCGGCATTCGCGCCCATCGCGCGAAAGTCGTGGTGATGGATATTACGGGCGTGGCCGCCATCGACGCCGCGGTCGCCAACCATCTGGTCCAGACGATAGAGGCATCGCGGCTTTTGGGGGCGCTCATCATTCTGACTGGCCTCTCGCCCGAGATCGCGCGGACGCTGGTGACGATCGGCGTTGACCTCAGCAAAATCAAGACGGTCGGAGACCTGCAAGGCGGCATCGAGGAAGCGGAGAGGCTGTTGGGTTATAAGGTCGTTCCGGTGGAGGAGCCCCCTTTGGTCAGAGTTCCTTACAGCGAAGACCAATCAAGCTAGCGGTAGACACAGGAGCCAAGATGGAAGTCCCGATTCTCAAACTGGGTGAGGTTCTCATTGCGACCGTTCCATCAGCGCTGACCGATCACGCTCTCCTGCAATTGCGGGACTCTCTGGTAGATCAGGTGGGGACGCTTCGTGCCAAAGGAGTGATCGTCGATGTCACATCCCTGGACGTTCTGGATTCTTTCGCCACTCGCACTCTGCGCGACATCGCGCAGATCATAAAGTTGAGAGGCGCGGAGACTGTCGTCGTGGGTATCCAGCCGGATGTCGCATTCGCCATGGTGCGATTGGGTTTGAAGTTTGAGGGAGTGGCGACGGCACTCGACCTGGAAGAAGGCTTTGCTTTTCTAAATCAAAGGACCGCGGGAGGCGGCAGACATGCAACATCCCGTGGAGTTTGACACGTGCGTGATTATCGCCACGGATACGGACATTGTCGCCGCGCGTCAGAAAGGAAGGGAGCTGGCGCTGCAACTGGGTTTTTCATCCACCGATCTGGCTCTGATCGCAACGGCCATTTCCGAATTGGCGCGCAACATCATCACTTATGCGGGTCAGGGGGAAATCGGCCTCAGAATCATCCGTAAAAACGGAGAGCGGGGCATCGCCGTCATGGCTCGTGATCATGGCCCGGGTATTGAAGATATCGACAAGGCGATGGAAGACGGCTACAGCACCTCGCGCAGTCTGGGCCTCGGACTGCCGGGAGTCAAACGGCTGATGGATGAATTTGAAATCGTTTCGAAGCCGGGGAACGGAACTACGGTGACGGTCAAAAAATGGAAGCGGTGAACGGTTCATGCATCGACTGGGGGGCTGCGTCCTCGGTATTTCCTGGGCAGACCGAGTGCGGCGACCGGCTCCTGGTGAAAGATCTGTCATATGGAGCGCTGGTCGCGGTGATCGACGGCCTGGGGCACGGCTCCGAAGCCGCCGCCGCCGCGAATACCGCCATCGCCACGTTGGATGAGAGCTGCGAGCAAATCGCCGGCGGCAAGCATTCTCTCTTATCGTTGCTCATGTCGTGCAATGAGAGGCTTCAAAAAACGCGCGGCGCCGTGATGAGCCTGGCCATATTCAATGCTTTGGATGGAACCATGACCTGGACCGGCGTGGGAAATGTGGAGGGCGTGCTCTTGCGCGCGGACCGGAGCGCCAATCCCCGGCAAGAATATCTGCTGTTGCGGGGCGGGGTCATCGGAACCCGGCTGCCGGCGCTGCAGGCCGCCATTATGCCGGTGATGCGAGGCGACACGCTGATTTTTGCCACTGATGGCATCCGGAACGGCTTTGAGCAAAACCTGGTGCTGGATGACTCTCCGCAGCGGATCGCTGACCACATCCTTGCCAGACACATTTCCGGCGGGGACGATGCACTTGCGCTGGTCGCGAGATACGTGGGAGGCCGATTTGAAAGGAAAGAGGCCTGACATAGCCGCAGAATATACCGCCGCATTGAAGGACTATCTGGCAAAAAGAGAGGAAGCGGCGTTGACGCGCGCCTATGAAATCGGGCGAGAAGCTCTGGGCGAGAGCGTGGGTGTTTTGGAAATAGCTACGGTTCATCATCAGGCGCTCCGGAGACTTCTGCCAAAACAAGCGACCGCGAGCGAGGCCGGGCAACTCCTGGCGGCGGCAGAGAATTTTTTTGTGGAAAGCCTGTCGCCTTTTGAGATGAGTCATCGCGGCGCGCGTGAGGCGAACACCGCGCTCAGGTCTATCAACGAGACGATGGAGGAGCAAGCCAAGCGGATCGCGCATTCCCTGCACGATGAGGCCGGTCAACTCCTTGCCTCCGTTCACATAGAACTAGACCGATGGGCGCGCGAGACGCCGGATTTGGACCCGGAGCGGTTGTCAAAAATAAAGCAAATGCTGGACGAGACGGGGGAGCAACTGCGCCGGCTTTCCCACGAACTTTGCCCGCCTATTCTCGGCGACCGCGGACTGCGGGCTGCTTTGGAATTTTTGGCTGAGGGAGTGTCGGAGCGGTCAGGCATCGAGGTGACTGTGAAATGGGCAGTGGAGGGCCGGCTTCCTCTTATGGTCGAGACAGCGCTGTATCGAGTGGTGCAGCAGGGCCTGAACAACGTCATCAAGCATGGGCGAGCCACCTGGGCAACGGCTGAGCTTCAGATGAAGGGTTCTCTGCTGCGCTGCTCTGTTCGCGATGACGGCGTTGGCTTCGATGTGGCAACGGTCCTTTCGAAAAACGGCAAACGTGGTCTTGGCCTTGTCGGAATGGGAGAACGGGTTCGTTCCCTGGGCGGAACGTTTAAGGTTCTCTCGGCGCCCGGAAAGGGCACGGAGCTTCTGATCACTATACCTCTGGAGAAGTAGTATGGCGACTCGCGTTATTTTGGTGGACGATCACCTGATCGTTTCTCAGGGTCTCAAGTCCGTCTTACAGGCGGAGCAATTCGATGTTGTGGGGGAGGCCGCAAATGGATACGAAGCGGTCAAGCTGGCGCAAAAGGTCCTGCCAGATGTGGCGGTCCTGGATCTCTCGATGCCTATGCTTAACGGCATCGACGCGGCGCGAGAAATCGTTAAAGTCTCGCCCGAGACCAAGACGATGCTGCTGACCATGCATACGGAGGATCATTATATCCTGGAAGCGCTTCGAGCCGGCATCCGAGGGTATATCCTGAAAAG
Organism: Deltaproteobacteria bacterium; assembly: GCA_016210115.1. Taxonomy (GTDB): domain Bacteria; phylum Desulfobacterota; class Binatia; order UBA9968; family UBA9968; genus JACQUW01. The sequence continues at coordinate 16,195 of JACQUW010000207.1, forward strand.
CCACGCGGTGACGGATCTGATCCAGGGGATCCGCGAGGTCTTTCGGGGAGGAATTTACTTGAGTCCCGGTATCTCACGGGCCGTTGTCGACGCCTACCTCTCCAGAACCGAGCTTCCACCGGAGGTCCTCACGCCGCGCGAGCGGCAGGTACTCCAGCTGATTGCTGAAGGCAAGTCGACGAAGGAAGTCGCCGTGCTTCTCGGTGTCAGCACCAAAACCGCCGAGTCTCATCGAACCAGGATCATGTCAAAGCTCGACATTCACGAAACTGCGACGCTGGTTCGCTACGCCATTCGGCTCGGCCTGGTCCAGGCCTGAACTTTTCTCCGGCGCTGGCCTGGCCGCGGCTCAGGCATTTTTCCCACTCCCAGTCGAGCAATTGCCCGATTGTTCGCCCTCGTCTCGTAGTCTACATTCTAAACCAAGATTAAGGACCGGTCGAATGTTCACAAGGTTCAGGGTTTTTTCCGGTTTCGTTGGAGAGATTGCCCGATTGTTCGGTTTCTATCTATTGCATAGATTAGCGAAAAGGCCGAGAGGCTCATAATGAGTAACACCAGTATCCTTCCCAGCCACGGTCCGCCTGTGGGCAATGTCACAAAGGCGGGAGCGATTACAATGGATCTGGAGCACCGGAGAGTTTGGGTTGAAAACAGATTCATCAGTCTTGCTCCAAAGGACTTTGAGTTGCTGAAGGTGCTCTTGGAGGCAAAAGGAGACACGGTCAGCCGCTACGCCATCTTCGAAAAGGTCTGGGGCTCCGAAAAAAGTTTCGAGAGCGCATCCCGCATCGTCGACGCCCATATTCTCCGGTTGAGACAAAAGCTCGGTGCCGAGGGACGCCGCATCCTCACCGTCAAACACGTGGGGTATCGCTTCGACGTTGTTCGCGAGTGGATCAGATTTGGCCCTTAGCCGTTGCCCCTGTCGCTTCGTCCATCTTTGAATTTTCATTAATAGCGGCTTCGTTTTCCCAGCGCATTTATTCATTTATTTAGTGATTCGGCTCTCGTTATGTCCGTGCCGAGGATCTGACCATGCGCAGCATTCCGACTCCCAGGCTGAAAGCTCAGGTATTTTCCTCTACTGGATTCAGTTCTTTTTCATTATTTTAACCAGATTTTACCTAATAGATCCATTTTATTCTGGGACTTAATATCAGCGTAGGTTTGGCGGTGGAGCGGGAAAGGCAGAGCGAATTTTCAGGCGCTTCTCTTGAGAAGCGAAGGGGGCGAAGCCCAACTGAATCAAGACCGCTTCCGTCGGTCGTCAAGCGAATCGAGTTGTACTTCATCACGGTTAGAATCGGATCATTTCGCCACAAAGGCACGAAGGGACCAAGAGAGAGGAAACCTTTGTTGAGGAAGACGTATGCTGAAACAAGTCGAGATCCATGGTCAGGCCTTTGAGCTTTATTCGCCTGATGGCGGACGCACCTGGTCGAGCAGTCCGCAGGCTCTGGTGGCTTTCAGACGCAGGCAGGAAAAGGCGCGCGCAACCTTGAGAAAAAGAATTGCAATGATCGAGGAGGAAATACCCGATCCCGATCCGGATTGCCTTTTTGAAATTGATCTTCCCAGGAGCGCAATCTGACTGTGAAACACACCGCATCGATTTTTTTTGCGCGCGAGCTTCATCGGGTATTTCCCGCTCTGAGATTCAGGGCTTTTTCTTTCTTTCAACACGGATTTTCCCTAATAGACCATTTTTCTTCTGAGACTTATCATCGGCGTACGTTGGTGGTAGTGGCGGAGGCATGCAGGCGAAAGCAATCGGAAGCGCTTCTATCCAAAGAAGCGAAGGGGGCGAAGCCTTGGCAGCAATAATCACAAGCGAAGCAGCAGATCTGGAATGGCAGAGCAGTCTCCAGGACCAACCACAGGAATCAGCGGATCGCCAGTGGTACGCGCTTTGGACTCGCAGCCACTGCGAGAATCTTGTTTGTGATCAGCTGGCAGCGAAGGGTTTCCGTCCATTTCTCCCAATCATGAGTGTCTGGTCCAGGCGCGGCGGCCTGCGACAGTTGTCTCAGGTTCCGCTCTTCCCTGGTTATCTGTTCCTCCGGCACGCGATGGATAAGTCCAGCTATATCGAGGTGCGCAAGAGCCGGGGGCTCGTTGCGATACTCGGCGAGCGATGGGACCGGTTGGCCGTCATCCCGGACGAACAGATCGAAGCCATCCGCAAGGTGCTCCGCGCTCAACTCCCGGCCGTGTCTCACCCATATCTCCGCGAAGGTCAGCGGGTTCGCATCGCCCGCGGGCCCTTAAAGGATGTTGAGGGGATCCTGGTCCGGATCAAATCCGATAAAGGATTGCTGGTGGTCTCGATCGAATTGCTCAAGCGGAGTATCGCCGTGGAGGTGGATTGCACGCTGGTAGCGCCGGCCTGAGTAGGGCCGGACCTATGTGTCCGCCCTCGATATCCAACGGCTTTTCGCTTGCCAAATGATCTTTCCCTGTGCTAAGAGCGTTCAGGTATGCTTCCTCAGCGGCGGCGGTTGCTATGGCTGGGACTCCTCTTCCTGGCTCCAGTGTTCTTTCCGGCTAAAGTTCAAGGGCAAGCGGGCATCTACGCGACCCCCTCGTTGACTATCACTGAGTTTTACAGCGACAATATCGAATTTACTCCTTCCAATCGCCTGAAGGACTGGGTCACGCGCATAGGCCCGGGGCTCCAGGTCGGTTACGAATCGGCTCCTCTCACCCTTTTGGGGGGCTACAATTTCGACGCCGAGATATTCGCTCATCTGAGCGACTTCACCACTTCGATGGCGCGCCAAAAAGCTTTTCTTGATTTTCGCTACCTGCCGGTGCGGCCACTGACGCTTTCCCTCAAGGGAGAATACATCGAGACCCAAACCCCGGGGGAGTTAAACGTGCTCAGCGGAGTTCCGACCGGAAGGTCACAGGCGCAGCGGTTTCTCTTCGAGCCTTCGGTGGCCTATCGCTTCGATCGGCTTACGACCGGGACCTTAGGTTATACCTTTACTAAGGATGAGGCCGGGGATCTCACCACCGACACTCATGTCGGCAAGCTCGCCATCGACCGGCAGATCACCCGGCTGGACCACCTGGGGCTGGAATATATCTTCACGCAGTTTTTGTTTCGTGGCGAGGAGCTGTTCATCCTTTCAAAAGGGGATACAAAACTCCCAAGCCCTCTGCCGGTTTGCACCGGCGCCGGCGCGATTCCTTGCAGCATAAGCGTATTTCGTGGGAGAGATACCGTGCTCGTTCACTCCATTGGCCCGAGGTGGACGCGCGAGTTGACCCCGCTCACCACCGTTAGCCTCCGGGTCGGGCCGCGTTTTTCTGAGGGCTCCGTGGACGCGGAGGTGGATGCCACGATTCGCCATCGTTTTAAGAGCGGGGAAGTTTCGTTCACTTACGCCCGCACGCAAGCGTCGGTGGTGGGGGAAAGCGGAACTGTCGATACGGACGGCGTTACGCTGGAGGCCAAGTACAGAATCCTGCCACCCCTCGAGATCAGCGCGGCGCCAAGCTTCCACACCAACAAGCAGGGCACGGCGCAGTCGGATGTCTATCGCATCAAGCTGGAAGCCAACTACCGCCTTTACTCCTGGCTCTCTCTTGTGGGATCGTACGAATGGGTCCATCAGAATGGAATCCTGCTTCCGCCAGCGGTCCTGGCCTTCCCGGCCGAGCTCGCTGCGGCGGACTTCGGACGCCATGTCAATACTACGCAAAATGTGTTCGCTCTAAGCCTGGTAGGGAAGTTCCGCACCCGGCTCTACTGATTTTCCCTCGAAAGCATCTCCTGAGCAGCTTGGTCGAAGGTCGTTCCCTCAAGGGCCTGCCCCTTCGGTCACCTCGCGACCTCGTCGTCGTTGTCAAGGGTGATCTCTAAGAATAGTGAATATTGCTCTGATCACGCAAATTTCCGGCTAACCACCGCTCACCCGGAGCGGTTCTCATCGCCGCCTCTCGGCTGGCGCTGACTCGCAGTCATTTCTTTGCCGTTTCGATCCCGCGAAATATAAAAACAAGGAGGGTGATGCCATGTCGTATCAATGGCTCAACGGTTTAGCAGCAATTATCCTGGCCAGCGCGATGACCGCCTGCGTTCCGCCGCAGTTTGGCAATGCCTCGCGAAATTTTGTGAACCCCTCGTCGGACGGAGGCTCAGCGGCGCGAGCCGCGGACTACAGGATCGGGCCCGAAGATGAGCTCCATGTAACTGTATGGAAAAACGAAACCCTGACCCGGACCGTCCCCGTAAGACCCGACGGCATGATATCGCTGCCGCTGGTGAACGATGTCAACGCCGCAGGTCTGACGCCGATGGAGCTCCGGGACGTTCTGCGAAAAAAACTGACCGCCTATATGACCAATCCAGAGGTGTCGGTGATCGTTCAGAAGGTGGCGAGCTTTAAAGTCTCGGTGATGGGAGAAGTCATGAAGCCGGGCACTTACGAAATCAACGGGCACAGCACGGTCATCGACGCCCTCGCCCGGGCCGAAGGACTCACAGAGTTTGCCGCTCGCTCGCGGATCGTGGTCCTCCGCAAAGAGGGCGGGGCAACACAGCGCATCCCTTTTAACTACAATAGGGCGGTGTCGGGGGCTGGCGATCAGGATAATTTCTTCCTCCGGCCCGGTGACATTGTCGTGGTTCCGTAAGCAAACAGGCCAAGGCCCAGGAGAGAACCCATGGCGGACGAGATGGTTAAAAACGGTTCCGGATTCGAGATGGCTCGGGCGGTTTGGAAGCGCCGCAAGTGGCTGGGAATTCTCGTTTTCACAGCGTCGTTTGCGGGCGCGATCGGGTTTATTCTGTCGCTGCCCCGGATCTACCAATCTACGGCGACCGTGATCGTGGAGCCTGAGCAAGTTCCCCAGGATTTCGTCAAATCGACGGTGACCGGAGAGGTCCAGACGCGGCTTCAAACTATTAACGAGCAGGTGATCAGCCGCGCGCGGCTAAAACAGATTATCGAGCTGTACAGCCTCTATCGGGACCCGCGGCGGCAGGCGCCGCTTGACGAGCTCGTTGAGAAGATGCGGCGCGACATTAATCTCGAACTCAAGACCGTTGAGGAGAATACCGGTCGTCGCGCGACATTTGCGTTCGCGCTGAGCTACCGGGGCAGAGATCCCCAGAAGGTGGCCCAGGTCACCAATACGCTGGCATCTTTTTTCATCGAGGAGAACTGGAAAACCCGAGGGCGCCAGGCGACCGAAACAGCCGATTTCTTCAGAGTCCAGCTCGATCAGGTGAGAAGACGGCTGGATGAACAGGAGCGGCAGGTCAGCCAGGTTAAGAGCCGTGTCGGGGAGGGTTCCCAGCAGGCCCAGGCGAATATGATGGCTATGGAGCGCCTGAATAATCAGCTCCGGCTTAACATGGAAAGATTGGACCGGGTGATGGAGCGAAAGGAAAAAATCTCCGCGCAATTGGCCGAAGCCCGGCAGCACGAACCGGGACCGCGGGGTGAGCCCCCTGTCAAAAGAAGCGAGCGGCTGGAGCGGCTCAGCAAATTAAGACAGGAGCTGGCCGAGCTGCGCACGAATTACACCGAGAGTTATCCGGATGTGATCCGGGTTAAGAGCGAGATAGCGGCTCTCGAGCGGGGGGCTCCCGAGGTGAAATCGCCGCGGGCGCCGGCAAAAGAACCCGAGGATCCCGTCGGTAAGCAACTGAAACAGGCTATGGGCAATGTCGAGACAGAGATCAATAGCCTGAAGAGCGAGGAGAGGCGTCTTCAGCAGGCCATAGCGGCTTACCAGACGAAGATGGAGAGCGTTCCGGCGCGGGAGCCGCAGTTTCCAGAGCTGCTTCGCGAGTATGAGACCACCAAAGAACTCTATGCCTCGCTTTTAAAACGTTACGCCGACGCCCAGCAGGCGGAGAATTTGGAGCGGCGGCAAAAAGGAGAAAAATTTCGCACCCTCGATCCAGCGATCCCCGCGAGGTCTCCAGTCGCGCCGAAACCGTTCCCTCTGGCCATTATGAGCCTGGCGCTTTCCCTTGGGCTGGCCGTTGTGGCGGTGGTCCTCGCCGAACAGGCCGATTCCACCTTTCACAGCATTCATGATCTCCGCGCGTTTACCAAAGTGCCGGTTGTGGCGACGATTCCACCGATTATAACCAAGAAGGATATGCGCCAACGGCAGCGGCGGCTCGGGTTTATGCTTGCGGGAGCGATGGCAGGCCTGATTCTCATCGCCGGCGCTTCCTATTACATGGGCCATGAAAACGAACAGGTCGTCCGCATTCTGATGCGGAGCCGTCAGTGACAGCCATGGAACCATTATATCTAAGAGATTTTAAACTCACGCGGGATCCTTTTAACGTTACACCGGACCCCAGCTTCCTGTATTGGAGCACAAGCCACAAAGAGGCCATCGCCCAGCTCCGGTATGGTATTGAGGCGCGTCGCGGTTTTGTCCTGCTTACAGGAGAGATCGGCACGGGAAAAACGACCTTGATTCGCGCGCTCCTGCAGCAGCTTAAGAGCACGACCCACAGCGCGTTTGTCTTCAACACGATTGTGAATCCCAGGGACCTTTTGCGCTATGTCTGCGAAGACTTTGGCATATTGAATTATGACCAAGCCGGCAAGGAGATATACGATTACCTGAACTTGCTGAATCGCTTTCTACTGGAAGTATATCGCAAAGGAGAGAACGCCGTCCTGATTATTGATGAAGCCCAGAATCTATCTTCAGACGTGCTGGAAAGCGTCCGGCTTCTTTCCAATTTTGAGACCACGGAAGATAAGCTCATCCAGATTATCCTTGTCGGCCAGCCGGAACTCAAGACGAAACTCGATCTTCCGGTCCACCGCCAGCTCAAGCAGCGGATCGCGCTGCGACATCACCTGGGCGCGCTGAGCTTTGCGGACTCCAGGGAATACATGGCCAATCGGCTTCAAGTCGCGGGCGGCAGCATTTCGATCTTCACCTCTCAGGCCCTGGAGGCCCTCTATGCGTGCTCAAGAGGCGTACCGCGGCTGATTAACCTGCTCTGCGAACATGCGTTGCTGAATGCCTATGCGGCGGGCAAAAAACAGATCGACGCGGCGATGGTCGTTGAAGCCGCCCGTGACTTAGATGTCAAGGTCCCGCAGGAGTATAAGAATCCTGATCCGGAGCCATTGCGCGCGGAGAAGTGGCAGACCAAAGGCGCCAACGGACCGGCCAAGAGCGACAATCCGAATCGGCCGGATCGAGGATCGGGCTTGGAAGTCGCGCCGGTGATTCCCGCGGCCGGCGGACTTTTGCGCGGGGCTGTCCCGCAGCCGTTCTTTGAGCAGATGATTGGCGCTCTCACGGAAGCGATGGGTCCCATGGCACCGCTGGTTGTTGAAGATCGGATCAGCGCGCTGGGCGAATCGTTGGAAATCTTTCCGAAAGCTCGCCTTGAAGAGCTTATCGAATCGACCAGCCAGGAGATTCTGCACGAGCCACTCAAGCTCCATTTCCAGCGCGTGATGAGCGATGAGATGCGCAAGCTCGAGAGGTTTGACCAATGGCAGTTTGGCGAGGAGAAAAACCCATGAGCCAGTACAAAATGCCGCCCGAAGCCCGACAACCGGCGAAAACGCGCCGCAAAGGCGTCAGTCTAAAGTGGAAGATTACAGGAGCCTGGGTCGGTTTGATTCTTCTCTTCGGTCTTCTTGTTGCGGCCGCCGGCGGGCAGATTATGACCTGGGCGCTGCGCAGGCAGGTGGAGCAAAGAGCCTCGACTATCGCCACCAATTTCAGCGATGCGGCCACGGGGCTCGTGATCGGCAGGAAGCCTTTGGAGCTCAATGCTCTAATCTCCAAGTACGCCCTACTCGACGGCGTGGCGTATATCTCCGTTCGCGATGGAAAAGACAAGGTGCTGGCACAAAGCCCGGCATCTTCATCCGTCGAGTTTGAGGAGATGCCCGCCGGCGATCAGCCCGGAAGCATCCAGCAGAGACGGGCGAAGTTTAGCGAAAAAAACGTCTATGACACGCGAGTGCCGCTCCTTGGAGGTCAGGCAGGGAGCGTGCATGTGGGATTGTGGGAGGAGGCTGTCCATGGAGAGCTAGAACAGGCCCTTCTCCTTTTGATCGGAGCGATCGCTGTCGCTATGTTCCTGGCTATGGTTCTCTCCATTTTGCTCGCGCGAAAGCTTACCCGCCCTATTCTCCACTTGACGCAGGCGGCCGATCTAATGAGCAAGGGCGACCTCGACACGCCCATTAGCATGAATCGCAGGGACGAGATGGGAGATCTCGCGCGCGCTCTTGAACGAATGCGATCGAGCTTGAAGGCGGCGATGGTGCGGCTCGCGCGGGACCGTAGCGCAAAACCGGAAACGAGCGAACAGCGGGAAAAAGATGGCCAGACCCAGGCGAGAGAGATTCGGGTTTCACGCATCGGGGCCGCCATCCTCTGCCTCCTCGGAACTTTATCGTCAGCCTCCGCCGCGCCGGCGGGTGCGGCCCCGGAGCAGCGTCAGCAGAAGATCGTCGTGGCCTACAGCGGGCTCTCAGGGAGCCAGCTGCCGGCATGGGTGGCGTATGAGAAGGGGTTCTTCAGAAAAGGGGGACTGGACGCGACTCTTTTGTTTGTCGAAGGAGGCGCCAAGGCTGTCCAGACTCTGATCTCCGGCGAGGTGGCCTTCGCTCAAATCGGCGGGTTCTCCGTTCTCGAAAGCAGACTGCAGGGTTCGGATGTCGTCATCATCGCGGGTTTCCTGAATACGATGGATTATCAGTTGATCGTTTCCCGCAACATCACTGAACCCGAACAACTCAAGGGAAAATCAGTGGCCGTGAGCCGATTCGGTTCGTCGTCGGATTTTGCCATGCGCTATGCTCTGGAAAAATACGGGCTGAAGCCGAACAGCGACGTCACGTTGGTGCAGATCGGAAGCCAGCCCGCCCGCCTGGCGGCGCTTCAGGCCGGGAAGATTCAGGGCGCCATGATGGCGGTCCCGCACACGCTTCAGGCGAAAAAGTCCGGCCTTAATGTCCTGGCGGACCTGCAGATGCTCGGTCTGGAGTATCAGCATACCGGGCTTGCCGCCACGGGAACTTTGATCAAAACACAGCCCGATCTCGCGCGCGATGTCGTAAAGGCTTTGGTCGAAGCTATTCACTACTTGAAAACACATCGCAAGGACTCGCTGGAGATCCTGGCAAAATATTTAAAGACCAACGACGTCGAATCCCTCGAAGAGACCTACGAGGCCGTTGGCCTGAACCTGATTGCTGAGAGGCCCTACCCCACCTTGCGCGGAATCCGGGTTATGCTCAGGGAAATGGCCCCAAAATACGCCAAAGCCCTGGCAGCTCGCCCGGATCAATTCGTCAATCTCAGTTTTGTGCAGGAACTGGATCGATCGCTTTTTATAGACCGCCTGTACCAATCCAGAGCCATTGTCCCGGCCGGCGAGAGACCAAACCCGCCAACCGCGCTCGCCATCAGCCAGAGAAAAGCCGCGGGCCGGACCTCAGGAGACCCTTCGCGGGCGAGCGCCGGCGACCCGGGACGCGCGCAGGATTACACCGTCAAAACCGGGGATAGTCTGGCCCGGCTGGCGGAGAAGTTTTATGGCTCGGCCCATCATTGGAGAAAGATCTATTTGGCGAACGCCGGCACGATGAAAAATCCCAATCAAATCCACGTGGGCCAAAAGGTTCTCATTCCCGCGGCTGAAACCACCGAACGGGGACGCAGCGCTCTAAACATGAAGTAGACTTCAATCGTCCGCGTCCGAGAACTTTGTTCTCGATAAGACCCCAAAGGCAGATCTAAGATTCTTCTAAGGATGGTTCTATGAGCAAATATTTTAAGGCGCTCGAGCGCGCCCGGCAGGAGCGTTTGGTCGAAGAAAAAGACTGGAATCTATGGTCAACGGAAAATCTCTCCGAGAGGCCATCTTCCCCCCAGGATGAACCGGAGTCTGACTGGAAGTTGGATTCCGCGGCCTCGAACGGTGACGAAGCCCGGCCGGAGGAGCAAGCAAGCGCCGAGCGGACTCAGGAGTTCCCGGATGGCCCGGTGGAGGAGCATCTCGTCAGTCTCATCACGCCCGCCTCATTCGAAGCGGACCAGTACCGTTCGCTTCGTTACGTCGTGGAACGGCTGCGCAAAGACCGCGGCTTCTCGCTCATCGCTATCGCCAGCCCCGGCATGGGGGATGGCAAGACCACGACCGCCATCAACCTGGCGGGTGCTCTTGCCCAGGATTCACGCTGCCGTGTTCTTCTGGTCGATGCCGACTTGCGAGGATCCTCGCTGGAGAGCTACCTCGGGGTGAGCGAGTCCGACGGCCCCGGGGTGGTTGACGCCATTGTGAACCCAGCCCTGTCCGCGAAAGACATCGAAAGGCGTCTTTCTTCGTTTAATCTTTCGATTTTGCCGAGAGGCCATCGGATGGTCAATCCTTACGACGCGCTCAAATCGCCTCGCTTGGGACAACTCCTCCAGGAAGCGCGCCGCCGGTACGACTTCGTGGTGGTCGACACTCCTCCTTTGATTCCACTTCCGGATTGCCGGGTGATTGGACCATTGATGGACGGTTTTCTCATCGTCGTAGCGGCCCACAAGACGCCGCGCAGGTTGTTGGAAGAAGCTCTCAATGTCATGGATCCGGCCAAAGTCATCGGTATTGTTTTTAACCGCGATGACCGGCCCCTGCCGAGATATTTTCACTATTACACCGACGGGCATCGCGCCAACGGAAACTCGCGCCTGGCGTAAGATCGCCGGAATTGTTTTGCTCTCTCGCTTCCATTTGTCACGCGAAGCGTTCAAAAGATCGTACGAACGATGACAACGGTCCTGGCGGCGGTTGAAGTGAGTTCAATATTCCTGGCGGTCGGGGGAACGATGACGCTCTATGGATCGCCCTCGAGCCCGTCGGAAATCGCGGCCGTCCTGGCCAGGTTTGCCTCACGGTTGATTCCCGCGCTCCTGGTCGCGAGCGTTTTGCTGGCGGTCCTATACACGGTCTTTTTTCCGGATACCGGCGTAAACTCCGCTCCGTTTCTTCTGAGCGTGCTGATCACCGTGGGATTTCTCGTTCCCATTCGTTTTTGCTTTTATCGAGTCATGACGAGCCGCTCTTTTGTCAAGCGCGTGCTCGTTTTAGGGACGAGTCCTCTCGCTCACAGCATCATCGAGGAGCTCAGGGCTCAGCCTCACTTCGGCTACGCGCTGGTGGGCGTGGTCGACGACGAGCTGGCTTCGCTGGAGGCATCCTCTTATAAGTCGTCTCCGGCTCTGCTCGGTGCTCTCGACAAGATCATCGATGAAGTCCGGCCCGACGGCATTATTGTTGCGCTCAGAGAGCTGAAGCAGCTTCCGGCCCGTAAGCTCCTGGAACTGCGGCTGCGCGATATTTTTATTGAAGACGGCGTCGACATTTATGAGCGGTTTACCGGTAAGCTCGCGATCGAGTGGTATACGCCGAGCCGGATCGTTTTTTCCAAAGATTTTCGTAAATCTTTTCTCGACCTCGCCGTCGGCCGGTGTGTCAGCCTGATCGCCGCGATCGCCGGCCTGCTGATTTTCGCTCCGATTCTCGGGCTTATCGCGCTCGCCATCAAGTTGGATTCAAAGGGTCCCGTCTTCTTTGTGCAGGACCGGGTCGGCTTGAAGTGCCGGCCCTTCAAACTTGTCAAATTTCGCACGATGCACTGCGTCAACGGTAAAACCTCCGAGTGGGCGCGGGACAACGGCCATCGGATTACCCGGGTTGGGACGTGGCTGCGCAGCTTCAGGCTGGATGAGCTTCCGCAATTCATCAATATTCTTCGAGGAGACATGAATCTTGTCGGTCCCCGACCGCATCCGGTGACGAACTTCGAGCTGTTTGTCCTCGTGTTGCGCAATGCTCCCGAGTCTGGAGATGAGATTCCCTACTATTCCCTGCGCTGCGCCGTCAGGCCGGGAATTACCGGTTGGGCGCAGAATCGCTTCGGTTACGCGAACGGCCTCGAGGAAGAGATCGAAAAGATGAAGTACGACCTCTACTACATCAAGCATAACTCACTCTGGTTCGATCTCCACATTCTCTTGGACACGATCAAAACGGTGCTCTCCGGACGAGAGTCGAAAGGCGCCCCTTCGCATCCGGGAAAAGAAGTAGAAACCCTTCATAAAGCGGCCTGACGGGGAGGAAAATATGAAATCATCCGCCATGAGATTTTTGGTTTGCCCGGCCTGTAAATCCGACCTGGAAGTGGACGTTTGTTCGCGCCGTGGACAGGAGATCATCGAGGGGAGCCTCACGTGCGCGGCGTGCAGCGTGAAGTACCCGATCCTCGGTGGTGTTCCGAGATTCGTCAGCGCCGGTTCCTATGCCTCAAGCTTTGGATTCGAATGGAACCGGTTTAGAACCGTTCAACTCGACTCGTTTAATGGAACGAAAGAGTCTGAAAGGATGCTCGAGGAAACAACCGGTTGGAAAGAAGAAGATTTCAAGGGGAGGCTCGTGCTCGACGCCGGGGTGGGGGCGGGCAGGTTTGCCGAAGTGGTCGCGGGCAAAGGAGGAGAGGTGGTCGGCATCGACCTCACGGATGCAATCGACGCCGCATACGCAAACATTGGCGACCGCGACAACGTCCATCTGATTCAGGCCGATATTTTCGCCATGCCCTTTCGCAAACACGCCTTCGATCTGGCCTACTCGATCGGGGTCCTCCACCATACCCCCGATACCCGGGCCGCCTTCGATCGGGTCGCCGACACGGTCAAGAAAGACGGCGCCTTCGCCGTCTACCTCTACCACCGTTACGGACCTGACGCGCACAGCACCGATATCATACGCACGTTAACAACTCACCTTCCGCTGCGGATCGTTTTCGCGCTTTCAGTGCTCGCGGTCCCGCTCTACTACTTGTACAAGATTCCGTTCCTCGGGCCGGTTTTGGAAATGCTCCTCCCGATTTCACTTCACCCGAACTGGCGTTGGCGCTGGCTGGACACCTTTGACTGGTATACGCCGAAGTACCAATGGAAGTTCTTATACCCCGAAGTCTTCCGCTGGTTTCGAGAAAACGGCTTCGTCGATGTCGAGGTTTTCGACGAGCCGATCCGGATGCGAGGATCCAGACGATTCAACCACCTAGCGGACCGATATGGAGAACGCGATAGAGACGTTGTGCAGGAAGACATCGCCCCCGAGGCCGCGGATACTGGCCTTGGGGGGTGGAACGGGTCTCCCCTTACTCCTGCACGGGCTTAAGACGAGGCTGTTTCCAGCCGGATGGGAGTGGATCCCGGCAAGGGATCGCAACCGGGACGTCGAGTTTCTAAAGGCCCTGGGCTGCCGCCCGGTCGAATGCGATCTTCTCGGAGTCGATCGCGACGTTCGCCACGATCCGCTCAAATTGGCTAACGCCGTGCTGAAAATATGGGAAGAAGCAAAAACCAACGGCCACGGGATCGGCTAACTCGGCGCGCTCGCATTTCTCGAACGGACAAGGAAATGGAACGTAAGATCAACCACCACCGAAAGATATCTTTGTAGCCATGGGTTCCAGTTATCGCACAGAATGGTGGCGGCCGGATCTTCCCGGCGCGGAAACTGATCGCTCGGAAGCGCTCGCGCCGGCGATTTCTGGCAGCGCTCCTGGTTCCGTGCCCTTCTGGGGACTCATGGCTTTTACCTTTATCTTGCTCATTGCTCCTCAGAACCAGTTTCCCGCCCTGGAGCCCCTGCGCCTCGGTCTGGTGACCGCGGCGCTGGCGATAGCGAGCTATCTCCTGGATCGATTCCTCCACTGGCGACCGCTGAGTCTGTGGAGCCGCGAAATCGGGTTGGCTTTCGGCATAGCGGGATGGGCGATCCTGACGATGCCTTTCTCTTCCTGGGTCGGAGGGAGCGTCTCTTTCTTTCTCGACGTGTATGTCAAGACCCTGGCCGTTTTCTGGCTACTCGCCAATGTCGTGGATAACGCCTCGAGGATCCGAAAAATAGCCTGGGGGCTCAGCGTGATGGCCGTACCGCTGACCGTGACGGCCCTGAATAATTTTTTTACGGGTTATTTCTATGACAAGAAGACGCTGCGCATCGCCGGCTACGATGCGGGGCTCAGCGAAAACCCGAACGACCTGGCCCCGCTGTTGAATTTGATAGTTCCGTTAACGGTGGCGCTGCTTCTGTCAAGACGAACGCCGATGGCGCGTCTCAGCCTGATTGCTGTCCTCGGTCTCGAGGTTATCACGATCCTGGCGACGTTCTCCCGCGGGGGTTTTATCGTCCTGGCAACGATACTTCTCGTTTATCTCTGGCAATTTCGCCGGCGACGAGAAAGGAAGTGGGTTTGGGCGATCCTGCTGGTGATGACTTTATCCGTGCCGCTTTTCGGGCCGGCGTATGTGTCCCGCCTGGCGACAATCACCGATATCGAATCGGACCAGACCGGCTCAGCGCAGTCGCGGTGGAATGACACCGTGACTGCGGCGGGTCTTGTGCTGAAGAGCCCGATTTTTGGCGCGGGGATCGGCAACAATATCCTCGCTCTCAATGAGGCGAGGGGAGATGATTGGAGCCTCGTCCATAACGTCTATCTCGAGCACGCGGTGGATCTGGGTGTCCCCGCGCTGGTTCTTTTTCTGATGCTCTTGAAGGGCTGCATCAGATCGGCGTCAAATGTCCAAAAGCGGTCCGACGGAATTCCGGCGCTAAGGGAGGTTTTCTATTTTGCCGAAGCGATCAAAGTTAGCCTTATCGCCTTTTCCGTAGCCGGCCTGTTCTATCCGGTCGCCTACCACTTTTACTTCTACTACTTCGCGGGACTGGCGGTCGCTCTGGAGGCGGTTTACCGCGCGGAAGTGAGCGTCCGTCCATAAACCGTCCGCGTTTCTTTTGAGCCCGACGCTGTGCACGCAAGCGAAAAAATCAAGCTGCTTGAGTTCGTCACCCTATTTCACATAGGGGGCACGGAGAGACACGTGGTCAATCTCGTGAAGCGAATCGATGACGGAAAATTTGACCTTCAGGTCGCCTGTCTCTGCCGGTCCGGCGAATTTCTCCCCGAAATCGAATCGGTTCCGCTCACCGAGTTTTATATTGAGAGCCTGTACGGCAGGGCCGCTTTCGGCCAGCAGGTCAAGTTTGGCCGCCATCTTAAGCAGAACCGGATCCAAATCGTTCACACCTACGGCTTTTATCCCAACCTGTTTGCGATACCCGCCGCGTGGTTCTCTCGTGTGCCGGTGATTGTGGCGTCGATCAGAGACACCGGGGCTTACCTTACGCCGGGAAAGAAACGCGCCCAAAAAATGGTTTGCCGGCTGGCCGATAGAATCGTAGTCAACGCGGAGGCGGTCAGGAACTGGCTGATCGAAGAAGGCTTCAATCCGAAAAAGATCACCGTGATCCACAACGGCATCGACGTTTCCAGATTCCAAAAAAAGCGCTCCGGAAGCAGGCTGCGACAGGATTTCGGGCTTTCCCCGCACTCGCCTATTATCGCGGTGATCTCCCGGCTGAATCCGCTGAAGGGAATCCATTATTTTCTCGACGCGGCCGCACAGATTTCACGGCGCTTTCCAGAGGCGCGGTTCCTGATTATTGGCGATAGTGACGAATACCGAAAAGAGTTGGAGGACTGTGCGGGGCGTCTCGGTATCCGGGAGAGAGTTATTTTTACCGGTTTTAGACTCGACATCGCTGAGCTGCTTTCAGAGATCTCGATTTCGGTTCTGCCTTCACTCACCGAAGGTCTCTCCAACACTCTGCTGGAATCGATGGCGGCGGGGGTGCCCGTCGTCGCGACGGAAGTCGGAGGCAATCCTGAACTGGTGCAGGATGGGATAACCGGCCTGCTCGTTCCACCCCGGGACCCCGGCGCTCTGGCCCGCGCCATTTCCCTGCTGCTTGAGAAACGGGAAATGGCCCTTCAATTCGGGCACGCGGGACGAGAGCGAGCCGCGAAGCTTTTTTCCCTCGAAAAAATGGTGGCGCACACAGAGCGCCTCTACCTCGAACTCCTGGAACGAGCGGAATGCACTCAGGTCGTGAGAGCAAAAAAAGAAGAAGGAGGTCTAACCGCGCCATGGCATCGTTAGACCATGCCTTTTCAGAGTCTTGGCGAAAAACCGTTCGGGCCTTTCATGAAGGCGGGCTAGGCCACCTGATCGCGCGGGCGTTCCAAAAGCTGAGCGCGCCTATCGTGGAGTTCGGGAGCATCGTGTTTTTTGGGCGCAACCTCGATCAAGAACTGCCGAAATCGCCCTCCTCCGATGAACTCACGCTGCGTCAAGCTTCACGAGCGGACATGAATCTATTGCTTCAGGATGACGATCGCCCGCACGCGGCGGAAAAGTTGCGCCGCCGCTTTGACCGTGGAGATTTTTGCTTCATCGCCTTGGACGCCGAGGGAAAGCTCGCTCACTCGCGTTGGGCGACCACGGGGTCGGCAGAGATCCCTGAATTGGGCATGGAGATCGTTCTCAATCGGGAAGAGGCTTATTTTTATGACGGCTACACGCGGCCCGATTTACGGGGCCGCGGCATCGACGGCTATATCCGCCTTTTTATCTTCAACAGCACGCGCGCGCTCGGGGCGAGGTGGATCTATTCCTATGTGCGGGGCGATAACCCCGTTGCCTTTAGAGCGGCCCAACGATGGCAGCAACGACTAGGGAGGGTCTGGTATATGCGGGTACGCGGTTTGAAGCCGATCGTGATCGGCTATTCACGACTGGATCTGAATCTCCGTTCACGAGCGGCGACAGGAGAGGATGAGCAGGAGAAATCCCGCCGGGTGCAGATCTGGCGCGAATGGTTTGAAAGCTGGCTTGAAAAGCCGATGACGCAACGCTCGACGGGTTTTTATGACATGCCTGAAGAATACTTCGTTGCGACCGCGAAATACATCTCGGAAACTCTGCAGTTGAATCCGCTCTCCGACGCCGTTCTCGACGTCGGCTGCGATAGCGCTATGATCAGCCGTCTCGTTGCCCCCCGCTCGCGCCGTTTTGTTGGCGTCGATTTTATTCCCGGGCTGCTCGCGCAAATACCCAAAAACGCGATCCGGGGCGCCGCAGGGCGGCCGGCGTCGCTCGTGGCCGCCGACGGCCGCCACTTGCCCTTCCGGGAAGGTGTGTTTGACAAGGCATACTGTTCTGCGGTCCTGCAGACACTCCCGAGTCACGAGGACGGCTTTAAGATCATCGAGGCTTTGACCCGCGCCTGCCGGCCAGGCGGAAAAATTCTGGTGAGCAGCGTGCCGGACACCGCCAAACGTCTGGTTGGATATCTGGAAATGTGGAGGCGGGGGGGAATGAAAGATAGATTGATGCTTTTGGGCTCCCTGTTGACGCCACGACCACTCAAAGACCTCTTATCTCGGCTGCTCGGCCTAAAGCCCCGATACCGTCTGGTTTGCCTCGAATACGACCTTAAGAAGATCAAGAGCATGTTGGATGCGCGGGGCTTCCACTGCCAAATCCTACACTTTCCCGAGCAGTACCCGAGTCGCGATTTCCGCAAGACCCGATCCAACCTTTTGATCCAAAAACCAATGGAAAACAAAGCGGGAGTGTAGCCATGAACCGAGCGAATCTAAGAACAGTGCCGTCCTCGTCGTTTCCCGATTGCTCAGCGCCGCAAGATGTCCCATCCCGCAGCCTGTCTTTGCAGCCGATCGAGATTTTCTCTACCTGCCCGGCTTCGGACGGCATTCCCCGGGAGGATTATGCCCGGAAGCTCGTCGATGTCGCGCGCTGGAGTGAGGAGGCGGGTTGCCATGGAATCCTGATCTACTCCGACAACAGTCTGCTGGATCCGTGGCTGATCGCGCATCTCATTATTCAGAATACATCGAGTTTATGCCCATTGGTGGCGGTTCAGCCCGTCTATATGCATCCTTATACCGTCGCAAAGATGATCGCCTCTCTGGGGCATCTTTACCGGCGGCGTCTCTATCTCAATATGGTCGCGGGCGGTTTTAAAAACGACCTGATCGCGCTCAACGATCCGACCCCCCACGACGAACGGTACGACCGGTTGAAGGAGTACACGATCATCATCGAGGAGCTTCTGAAGAACCCATCCGGCGTCACTTATCGAGGGAGATTTTACCAGGTGGAACATCTCAAATTGACGCCTCTCTTGCCCCTCAATCTGTTTCCCGGGATTTTCGTATCGGGTTCTTCCGAAGCGGGCGTGGAATCCGCGAAGGCGATTCGGGCCACTGCGATCAAGTATCCGAAGCCGCCAAACCAAGAGGGCGAAATATTGGATTCGGGTATCGATTACGGTATCCGGGTTGGGATTATCGCTCGAGCGACCGAGGAGGAGGCATGGAAAGTCGCCTGCACGCGCTTTCCACCGGACCGAAAAGGCCAAATCACGCACCAGCTCGCCATGAAAACGTCGGATTCGGTCTGGCATAGACAACTTTCCGAGTTTGGAATCCAGGCGAACAACCCCTACTGGCTGCTGCCCTTTCAGAACTACAAGACTTTCTGTCCTTATCTGGTGGGAAGCTATGAACGAGTTGCGGAGGAGTTGGGCCGCTATATCGGGCTGGGATATCGGACCTTCATTCTGGACATTCCACCGGACAAGGAAGAGCTGGAACATACGCAGATCGGGTTTCGGAAGGCGGTGATAAAGGCATATGGCAGAACTGCTGCATAATTGGATCACAGAACGAGCCGAACGGCGCCCGGACTCTGTCGCCCTGGTTCTTGACCAGAACAAGATCACCTATGGCGAGCTTGACGCGCTCTCGAACCGGCTCGCGGGGATGCTCAAGGAGACCGGCTGTGAGCGCGGCGACCGGGTGGCTTTTTTGATACCCAAGTCGCCGGCGGCGATCGTTGCGATCTTGGGGATTTTAAAGGCGGATTGCATTTATGTGCCGCTCGATCCCTCGGGTCCGGCATCGCGCCTGAAAAAAATTCTTCAATCCTGCGAAACCGGCCGGATCCTGGCCGCCGGACCGGTCGTTTCTTTGCTCGACGAGCTGCTGAGCGATAACGAGCTTCGCTCCTCGATCGAGATTGGCTGGATGGATCACGAAGCGGTTCAGGGAGAAAACTTTAAACCCACTTTTTCCCTGGCTGATCTCAGCGCGTTTTCGCGCCGGCCGCTCGCCTACAGCAACACCCGTTTCGACCCAGCCCACATCCTTTTCACTTCGGGCTCAACCGGCGCGCCCAAAGGGGTTGTGATCAACCACTCGAGCGTGATCGAGTTCGTCGAGTGGGCGACCCGCTACTTTCAAATGAGCTGCTCTGACCGGATTTCCGGCCAGACGCCGCTCCACTTCGATCTCTCTACCTTCGATATCTTCGGTACCTTCGCGGCCGGCGCGGAGCTCCACCTGGTTCCGCAGGAGCTGAATTTGCTGCCCAACAAACTGGCCGGCTTTATCCGCCAATCGCAACTCACTCAGTGGTTTTCGGTGCCTTCGATTCTGAACTACATGGCAAAATTCGACGTGGTCGGGTTTGGCGACTTTCCGTCATTGAAGCGCCTCCTGTGGTGCGGGGAGGTTTTCCCTACCCCATCGCTGATCTACTGGATGAAGCGGCTGCCGCATGTTCGATTCACGAACCTGTACGGCCCCACGGAGACCACGATTGCCAGCAGCTACTACACGGTGCCTGCATGCCCGGAGGATGAAAGAGCGGCCATCCCGATCGGGACTGCGTGCCACGGAGAAGAGCTGCTCGTCCTGGATGAGAAACTCCGGCCGGTGCCTCGGGGTCAGGTGGGAGATCTCTACATTCGGGGAGTCGGTTTAAGCCCCGGATATTGGAAAGATCCGGAGAAAACCCGGGCCGCCTTTCTGCCCAACCCGCGCAGCTTGGACCCGGCGGAGCGGATCTATAAGACCGGCGACCTGGCGAAGATTGAAAGCGACGGCTTGGTCTATTTTGTGGGGCGGGCCGATTCGCAAATCAAGAGCCGCGGCTACCGCATCGAGCTCGGCGAGATCGAGGCGGCCCTCGGTTCCATGAACCTTCTGCAGGAATGCGCGGTGGTCGCTCTTGCGATCAATGGCTTTGAAGGAAACAAAATTTGTTGCGGCTATGTTCCCTTGCCGGGAAGCGAAGTCGCTCCGACAACTCTGCGAAAGGAGCTGAGCAAGTTATTGCCGGCGTACATGCTGCCCTCCGGCTGGCTGGCGCTCGAACGGCTGCCCCGAAACGGCAACGGGAAGGTCGACCGAAGCAAGCTTGGGGAGGAGTTCAAAAACAATGGAACTGCTTCCCCTTGAATCCGCCGAATCTTTTGGCTTCGGAACATAAGGAAATCTCCCATGACAGAACTGAGATCGCTGCATGAGCGAATCGCCAGGATTTTTTCCGAGCAGATCCGTGTCGAGGTCCCTTCCGTCGACACCGACCTGTTCGAGACGAGTATTCTGGATTCGTTGGGGTTAGTCGACCTGGTCGTTTGGCTGGAGCAGGAATTTGATGTTCGGGTTACCGTCGAGGACCTGGAGATCGACAATTTCCGGTCCATCGCCAGCATCGCTGAATTCACGGCTAAGAAGATAAAATTGGCTGCGTAGGTTTTATGCTGTTTGTCATCGGCCCCTGAAGGGCCGAAGCCAGGGTGGCCCATGGACAGAATTCGAGCCTTTGTCGCGGACGACATTCCACAGGTCGCAGACCTCCACAGGCGGGTCTTTAAGACCGACGATCGCCTTTCGAAAACTCTGGAAGAGTCTTACCGCTCGTACTTTGAAAACATTTTCTTAAGTCATCCCTGGTATGACGGCGCTTTGCCTTCTCTCGTTTACGAGGACGGCGGCGGGAAAATCCTTGGTTTTATGGGCGTGACGCCGCGCCGAATGTCGCTCCGGGGTCAATCCATTCAGGCTGTTATCAGCTCTCAGTTCATCGTGGAGCCCGGCGGCCGGTCCGCAGTGGCCGCTGTGAAACTGGTAAAAACTCTTATGTCCGGACCGCAGGACCTGTGCATCGCCGATGAGGCGAACGACGCCTCTCGCAAGCTCTGGGAAGCGGCCGGGGGCTCTACGGCGCTCCTCTACAGTATGTACTGGCTGCGTCCTCTAAGGTTAAGTGAATGGTTAGTGCGCTCATGGGGCAGGGCAGGCTTGCCGGCTATCATGGCTTCCGGATCGGCTCCTTTTTGCCGGCTCCTGGACGCCGTGATAGCCGATAGCCCACGCATTCCTTTTCGGCTGGCCTCTCCTTCGTTATCGGGGGAGGAGCTGGAGCCGGAGGCGCTTCTTCACTGCATGACCGAATTTTCCGCCTGCTGGTCTCTTAGGCCGCAGTACGACAAGGGTTGGGTCAAGTGGCTTCTGGAACTTTTAGCTGAAAAAAACGGCCACGGGAGTTGCCAAAAAGTCGCGCTTCGAAGCCCTGCGGGAGAAATCGTCGGCTGGTACGTTGCGCTGCTGAATCGTGGCGGCATCGGGGAAGTCTTACAGATCGGCGCCAGAAATGGCTGGATGGGCCACGTCCTCGATCACCTATTCTACCACGCCTGGCAAAAGGGCGCCGTGGCGCTTTCCGGACGCCTTGAACCCAAACTACTCGATCATTTCCACGACCGGCAATGCCTGTTTCAACATCGTCGCGGTTACTGGACGCTGATTCACTCCAGCAAGCCGGAATTGCTTGAAGCCTTCTATCGCGGAGACGCTTTTGTATCTCGGCTGGACGGCGAGTGGAGCCTGCGCTTCAAATAAGCTAAGGCCGGTCAACCTGCCGGGAAAGACGGGCTGCTTCAGAAAAGAGGATCGCGCAAATGGATCAAACGGCGATAGCTGAAGTTTACGTGGCCAAAAAAAACAATCGCCTCTATACCGTCAGCGATCTTCTGCTGCAGCAGGCGCAAAGTGGACACGCAAAAAAAACCGCGATTGTAGACGGGCAGCGGCGCATCGACTATTCCGACCTGCTTCGTCTCGCCCTCGGATACGCTGCCGTTCTTAAGAAAGCGGGCCTGCAAAAAGGCGATCGGGTGGGGATCTTTCTTCGTCGTTCGATTGAAGCGGTCGTCGCCCTGTTTGCGACCCATTCTGCCGGCGGTGTCGCCGTCATTATTGCCGACGTGCTTCACTCCAAACAGGTGGAGCACATCTTAGCCCACAGCGAGGCTTTGCTCATGCTCACCGACTCGAGACAACTGTTGCAAGTCCCCGCGCTCGGCTTTGATCGACAAAGGATCATCAATATGGACGAGATCGTGCCCGGGCGAGCGGCATTTTCACCTGTGAGCGCGATCGGGAATGATCTGGCCCTCCTCATTTACACTTCGGGCTCGACCGGCTTGCCGAAAGGCGTGATGGTGAGCCACAGCAATCTCCTTTCCGGAGCCATGATCGTTTCTGATTACTTGCGGGTTACGGAGGAGGATACCCTGATCAGTCTTCTCCCCTTCAGCTTCGATTACGGCCTGAACCAGCTCCTGATGACGCTCTTTACCGGCGGAACGCTGGTAATCCAGCGCTCGCTCTTTCCGGCGGAGGTTTGCCGGACGGCGCAAAAGGATAAGATTACCGGTATTGCCGGGGTGCCGACTCTCTGGCTGCAACTGACCGGGGCCTATTCTCCTTTCCTGAACACCTCGTTTCCGCACCTGAGATACATCACCAACTCGGGCGGTTCTCTGCCCGAAAGCGTGATCCGGCAGATCAGAAAGTCTCATCCGCAGGTGGAGATATTTCTAATGTATGGCCTCACGGAGGCATTCCGCTCCACGTTTCTTCCCCCCGATCAAGTCGACATCAGGCCCTCTTCAATCGGCAAAGCGATTCCGAACGTGGAGATCCTGGTGCTTCACGAGGGGGGAAGGCTGTGCCGGCCGGGTGAGGTCGGCGAACTCATCCATCGCGGCGCAACGGTGACGCTGGGCTACTGGCGAGATCCGGAAGCGACCGCGAGGGTTTTCCGGCCGCATCCACTCACTGACTACGGCAATGGCCGGGCGGAAATCGTCGCGTTTTCGGGCGACCTCGTGAAGACGGATTCTGACGGCTATCTCTATTTCGTCGGCCGCAGGGACCAATTGATCAAAACGAGAGGCTATCGGCTAAGTCCGGAGGAAATCGAGCGCTGGGCGTTTGGCTCAGGACTGCTGGCGAATGCGGTCGCATTTGCTGTTCCAAAAGACCCCGTCGACAGCCATATCGTACTGGCCGTTACACCGAAAGAGACAGATGACTTCGGCCGGCAAGCTTTTGATCGTTACTGCAGGAATGAAATGCCCGAATATATGCGGCCCCATGATGTCTGGGTTTTGAACGAGTTCCCCCTCACATCGGCCGGCAAGCCGGACCGCGTGAGGATCAAGCAAACATATGTTGAAACTCGCTGACGATTTGAATCGACGCCTCGAGCCGCAGGAACGCTTCGAACAGATCCTTTCCTCGGCTTTCCGGCGTTTCGGCAAAGCCGTCGTGGATCTCTCCTACGCTAACTTTTACGAGGGGCCGGGAAAGCCGGTTCTCGAGGCGCTGGAAAGGGCGATCGCCGATGACAGAATCTTAGCTCTCCAGTACACGCCCTACGGCGGAAGAACCGTTACGCGGCGGCTGATTGCAACCAGCCTGACTGAAGAATACGGGCTGCCCTTTAACTACCAGCACGTGATCCTGACGCCGGGCGCGACTGCGGCGCTGAACATGGTTTTTCGAACTCTTTTCGGACCGGGGGAGGAGGTGCTTCTGCCCACCCCCTGCTGGCATGACTATGCTGTGTACCTGAGCAATCTCGGGATTTCTATCCGCACGGTTCCCCTGGCGCAGAACAAACACCTGGACCTGGAAGCGATTGCGCTGGCCACGGGTCCCAACACCAGAGGAATCGTGTTGAGTCAACCCTGCTGCCCCACGGGGGTCGTCTACTCCAAGAATGAACTGGCAGAGCTGGCAAAGCTCCTGACAGAGGCAGAGCAGAGATTCCAGACCGCGATTTATCTGGTCAGCGACGAAGTGCACCGCCATATCGTCTGGAGCGGCGCGGAGGTTTACAGCCCGCTGCTGAGCTACCCGCGGAGTCTGACTATCTATTCGTTCGGCAAAGCTCTCTTTATCCAGGGACAAAGGATCGGTTACGTGGCCGTTTCTCCTCAAATGCCCGAGGACAGGCGGCTCGCGAAACAACTCGAGCAATGCGAGCGAATAATGGGATATGGGGCTCCGACCAGTCTCATGCAGCGCGCGATTTGTGACCTGATTGAATATCGCCCGCCGCTCGATCTGCTTGCGCGCCGGCAACGGGAGGCCAGACGGAAGCTCAAAGATTCTGGTTTCGAGCTTTGCGATGGCGAGGCCACCTGTTTCGTGTATGTCAAAAGCCCGATGGCTGATGACTTCGCGTTCGTCGAGCGGCTTGCGGCTCGCGGGGTCCTTGTCCTTCCTTCAAGCGTTTTCCTCGAGGCGGGCCATTTACGAGTCTCCCTGACGGCCCGAGGGGAAGCGATCACCCGGGGCGTCGAAGCCATGGGAGAAGTGCTGCAGGATGCTCGAACCAGTCCCTCGAATCGAGAAGCTTGCGAACGATAATCACGCCGCAGACCAAATTCAAAGGAGGGAAAGACAGGCCATGGCTGTTTCGCAGCGTGAGATAGCTGAGATATTGGAAAGATTCATACGGTCTCGCTTCCGAGTGCCCGTGAAGGATCCCCTCTTTTCACAGACTGTGGACCTGTTCGACTCGGGATACGTCGACTCCGTTGGCGTGGTCGAGCTGATCTCTTTTTTGGAAAGTACTTTCAAAATCAAAATCCCGGAAGAGTCTCTTTTTAGTACCGAGTTCACCACAATCAGCGGGATCAGCGGAATTGTTTTGGGCCGTGCGGCTGCGATCGCCTCTGCGTGTGGCGGCGCCTCGACCTTAAGGCAGCCTGACCCACGAACCTCGCGCTGCCTCCGATTTATCATGCGAAACGCGACTCCCAATGCGAAGAACTTCTCTTCGCCGGAGAGGATGAACAAGCCACACCCGATTTATCGAGACGCGGCGCCGCCGGTTATTATTCTCAATCTGAGCTATTCCGGTCTCGGCATCGCCAGGGATCTGGCAGGGAGAGGAGTGCGGCTGATCGGGCTGTCGTCGGACCGCAAGATCTACGGCAATTTTTCCCGCTTCTGCGAGGTCCGTTTTGCTCCCAGCTCGCAAGACGAGCCGGAGCGACTGGCTGAATTCTTGCTGCAGTCGGCCGGCGAGTTAAACGGCGCCGTGATTTTTCCGACGAGCGATTTCGACGTTCTCTTCCTCGATCACTTTCGCGTGAGTCTGGAGCCGCACTACAGACTCAGCGTCCCGCCGCGGCGCTGCCTGTTCCAGGTGATGGATAAATATGCCCTCTTCTGCGAAGCGATTCGGGCAGGGGTGCCGGTTCCGCGCACGGTTGTGGTTCACTCTCACCGGGAGCTCGCCCAAATTCCTGAGGCGATCGGCTTTCCGTGCGTTGTTAAACCGGTTTGGTCCTTTCATTGGCGAAACGGAAACTTTCCTGAGACCTTAAAAGATACCAAAGCCCTTCGGCTCGATAGTCTAAAAGAACTCGAAACGCGATACGCGGAGGTCGCCGCGGCCTCTGCGCGGGTACTGGTCCAGGAATGGATTCCCGGTGACGCTGATCGGATTGTGGTTCTCGGGGGATACTTTAATGAGAGTTCGGAGCCCCTTTCCTACTTCACCGCCCGGAAAATTGTACAGTCGCCGGACGATTTCGGCACGGGTTGCGTTGTGGAAAGCGTTGAGTTGCCTGAGATCCTGACGCCCACCGTGAAACTCCTGCGGGATCTAGGCTATCAGGGAATGGCAGAAGTCGAATACCGGCAGGACCCAAGGACCGGAGAGTATAAGCTCATCGAGATCAATACTCGCCATTGGGACTGGCACCGGCTGGGCAGCGCAAGCGGCGTCAATGTCAGTTGGACCGCATACTGTCATTTGACCGGTAAGCCGGTAAACCCGACCCGCGTGCCGATTTTGCAGGCCACCTGGATCGCGGAAGACGCGTTGTTTTACTATCTCTTGAAAGCCATTTTCGCTCGGCGGCTGAACGCGCGCAAGTTGTGGCGCCGAGTTAAAGGCCCCAGGATTTACGGAATCTTCGACCGGAAGGATCCTCTTCCTTTTTTTCGTTACTGGGTTCAAACCGTCATCCCCAGAGTCGCCAAAAAACTCTTCGACGAGCTCCGCAGAAAACCCGGCGGCGCGGCGCGGCGAAAGCGCTCACGGCCGAAGAGTTCTCATGATTTCCGAGGAGAAAGCCGGCGGACCGGGGCATTGGTTCTGCCGCTGGCGCAAAGCTTCATCTATGAGGTGGTTTTATATGACTTGCTTGACGGAGTTAATTTAATTTCACCGTTCCTTGGCTGAGCACAATTCCAGATGCTGAAAATCGATCTCATACAGGATCATGCCGGCTTCGAGCGACTTAAGCCGGAGTGGGACGCGTTGCTCGCGGCCAGCGAATCGGATTGCTTTTTCTTGACCTGGGAGTGGCTTTTTACGTGGTGGAAGCATTTATCGGGCCGAAGAATGCTGGTCCTGTTGACCGTGCGCGACGCGGGGAAGCTCATTGCGATTGCGCCGCTGGCGGCGCGCTCCCGCAGCTTCGTTCGCCTGGCGCCTTTTGGTTCAGTTGAATTCCTGGGAACGGGAAGCGTCGGCTCCGACTACCTCGATGTCATCGCCCGGCGCGGAAGCGAAATGCAGGCATGGGAGGCCCTGGCGGATTACCTCCTTGGACGCAAAATCGTCATGAAGCTTTCTCAACTCAAGGAGGGGAGCCTGGCAGCGAGGCTCGCCGCCGCTCTGCAACGCGAGGGGAACTGGAAAATTGTTCAGTCGAAGATTGAGATCTGCCCGTTCATCAATTTGACCGGACATACCTGGGAAACCTATCTCGCGACGCTCGGCCCGGCACACAGACAGAATTATCAAAGAAGGCTCCGGAACCTGACCAAGGGATTCGACATGCGCTTGGAGCCGGTGTGCGTGGAAGCCGAACGCGGAGGCGTCCTGCGAAAGGTTTTTGAGCTTCATCATAGGAGATGGAACGAGCGGGGAGGGTCGAGCGCGTTTCACAGCGCTGGACTGCTCTCTTTTCATGATGAGCTGAGTTGTCTGGCATTGGCGCGCGGCTGGCTGAGGCTTTTTGTTCTCTGGCTGAACGAAAAGCCGGTCGCCTGTATTTACGGCTTCCGCTATCGTGACGTCTTCTACTTTTATCAGTCCGGTTTTGATCCCGCTTACAGCAAACAGAGCGTCGGCATGGTTCTGATGGGACTGGTGATCAGGAGCGCCATCGAGGAGGGGGCTCTGGAATACGATCTCCTTCATGGAAGCGAGCCGTACAAGTTTCTCTGGTCGCGCGAGACCCGCGATTTGGCTCGGCTTGAGATCTATCCACCGAACGTCTACGGAGTGCTCCACAAGGAGACAGTGGCCTGGGTCCGGAGCGTTAAAAGAATGCTGCGGCAGGTGCTCCCCAAAACGATGATCGACCGGATAGCGCGGGCGAGAGCGTTCGGGGTCGGGGAGGGAACTTAATGGTCCGGCGTCTGTTCAAGACAGCCATGGCCTGGGCGTTGCACAGATCAGGAGCCGATCAATTCATAGGCAGGATGGATGGGTTTCGATCGATGCCGCTTGTGCTCTGTTATCACCGGGTGGTGGAAGATTTTGCTGCGAGCGCAAGAAAGACGATGCCGGCGATGCTGATCAGCACGCGAACTCTCGAACGGCAGCTGGACTGGATAGGCCGGCGGTTTTGTTTCGTGTCTCTGGAGGAGTTGGGATCATGGCTGGAGGGAGAAAAAAACATTTCCCGTCCTGTGGCGGCCGTGATCTTTGACGACGGCTACCGCGACGTTCACACGCATGCTTTCCCGCTCCTCAAAAGAAAAGGCATACCGGCGGCGGTATCGGTCGTCACCGATTTCATCGGCACATCCGAGATGCAGATCTATGACCGCCTATACGGTTTGTTGCTCCGTCGTTTCGTGGGGCGCCCTTCTGGAGCGGAGGATTTGGGCCGTCTCCTCGCCGCCGTCGGCATTCGCCGTCCGGCCGACGCGGCGCTACTCTCTCTAACGAAAGAGCCGCACAAAACGTTATCCGCGCTGGTCCGCGAGTTGCCTCAAGCCGAGATTTTGCGCCTGATTAAAGTTTTGGAAGCCGGGGTCGACATTCCCGAGAACGACAGGCTCGAATTTCGCTCTCTCGATTGGGCAATGCTCGCTGAAATGCATCGAGCCGGAATCTCGATTGCGTCCCATACGAAGAGCCATGCTCTGCTGACCAACGAAAGCCGCCAAACAGTTCTCGAAGAAGTTCAAGGTTCGCGCCGTGAACTGGAGCGTAGGATGGGCATCGAGGTGAAACACATCGCCTATCCCGACGGCCATTTTAACAGCGCGGTCATCGACGCCGTGGCGGCGTCGGGTTATCGCTTCGGCTACACGACCTGTTCGCATCGAGACTCCCGTTATCCACTGCTCACAGTCCCGCGGACGATTTTGTGGGAAAATGCGTGCATGGATTTCACGGGGAGTTTTTCGCCGGCCATTTTGAGCTGCCAAATTCATCGCGTCTTCGACTTCGCCTCCGGTTGCAGGCAGCCTCACGCCTCAAATCGTGCGGATTACCGCAGACCCCGTTTTGTTGAGATTCAATCTTAGATAACGGGAGGTTTTGTAATGGATCCCATCCCGCTTATTTTGCTTGAGTTCAATGAGCTGTCGCCGGTTCTAATGCAGCGGTTCATTCGCCAGGGCGAGTTGCCGAACTTCAAGATCATGTATGATGAATCGCAGGTTTTCCTGACCGACGCGGAAGAAAAACCGCCCTATCTTGAGCCGTGGATTCAGTGGGTAAGCGTCCACTCCGGGATGCGTTATAAAGAGCATGGGGTGTTCCATCTGGGCGACGGCTTTGCGCTGAAGGAAAGACGCATTTGGGATCTTATGTCCGAGCGCGGCCTTCGCGTCTGGATTTGCGGAAGCATGAACGTCCGCTATGACCTGCCGTTAAACGGCTACGTTCTGCCCGATCCGTGGACGCAGAATCCTCCACCTCATCCCACGGGACTGATGCCCTATTTCAGATTCGTCCAGCGAAACGTGCAAGAGCACACCCGCGACCGGGCGCCGCTCGGGGCACTGGATTATATCGAGTTTCTCGGCTTCATGGCACGCCATGGGCTCTCGCCGAGCACGATTTTCGCTATTCTCCGGCAGATCGCGGCGGAACGGGGGCGCGCAAATCGATGGAAGCGGGCTTTTATTATGGACAGATTACAGTTTGACCTTTTTCGTTCCGTTTATAGAAGATTGAAACCTCATTTTTCGACTTTCTTTCTAAACAGCACGGCGCACATGCAGCATATGTACTGGCGCAATCTCGAGCCGGAGCTTTTCAAGCGACAACCCGCGGCCGCGGAACAGGAGGAGTTCCGGCACGCCGTCCTCTTGGGTTATCGGGAAATGGACCGGCTGATCGGCCGCTTCCGGCGGCTCTTTGGCGCCGGGTCGATCATCATTTTTTGCACCGCCCTCAGCCAACAGCCCTGTCTTATCTATGAGGAAGGTCTGGGGGGAAAGGTGGTCTACCGGCCGCGGGATTTTGAAGCCCTGCTCGCCTTCGCGGGAATCAACGGGCGGCATAGAGTCGAGCCGGTGATGGCGGGGGAATTCCACGTCTATTTCGAAAACGAAAGAGAGGCGACCGAGGCCCGGCAGCGGCTGCTCGATCTGCGGGTAGGCGAACAGCGCGTCCAGCACGTCGAGCAGAAGGGGACCGATGTTTTCGGCGGCTGTATTGTGTTTGAGGAATTGCCTGCCGATGCGACGCTCCGGCTTGCCGGCACGGACCGGGCAGCTCCGTTTTTCGAGATCTTTTATCGGATCGAAGGAAGGAAGAGCGGAATCCACCATCCGGACGGGATGCTTTGGATCCGCCTTCCGGACAACAGCCATCGTGTCCATGAGGGCAAGGTTTCCTTGACTTCGATCGCGCCGACCATCCTGCGGATGTTTGGCGTTCCCCGCCCCTCGACAATGCGCGGCGACCCACTGGAATTCGGCGGGCGGCCCGCCGCTGCAGCTTGAAAATGGAGTCAATCTTTAAACCGGCTCTGTTGTTAATGTCGGGACGTTTCCTGGCATTTGCCGGAACCTTTTTGGTTCCCCTGGTGCTCGTCAGGGTCTTTGATCAGGCGGAATTCGGCACTTACAAGCAGCTTCTTTTGATCTACTCGACTCTATTCGGAATCGCCCAGTTCGGGATGGCAGAAAGCCTTTTTTATTTTCTTCCATCGTTTCAGGAACAGGCAGGGAAATACGTCGCCAATGCCCTGTTCATTTTGGCGGGCGTCGGGGCGGCGAGCCTGGGCATACTCGGTCTGGCGCGAGAGCAAGTATCCGCGTGGCTCGGCAATATGGCGCTTGCGGCGGATCTCCTCACCGTAGGTCTCTACCTGCTTTTCATGATCACCTCGGCTGTCCTGGAGATCGTGATGATCTCACGGAAGCGCTACTTCTGGGCCTCTGCTTCCTACGGAATCTCGGATCTCGTCCGGGCGGCCTTTCTCGTGGTTCCGGCCCTCCTGTTCGGTGAACTGAAATGGGTCATTCTTGGGGGCGCCGCTTTCGGTTTCGTCCGGCTTTGTGCGACGGCCTGGTATCTGATCTGGGAGTTCGACGGGGGACTGGAGCCTGACCGGGGGCTGATGAAACGCCAGCTTGCCTATGCCCTGCCGTTCCAAATGGCCGTGGTTGTGGAAATTCTGCAGGCGAATTTACATCAATATGCGGTTTCCTATCATTTTGATGCAGCGACCTTCGCGATTTACGCCGTGGGTTGCCTCCAGGTCCCGCTGGTTGAGCTGGTATTCACCTCAACGGGTAACGTGATGATGGTGAGAATGAGCGAGGAGATCAGAAGCGGCCGGGGCGAAGCGGTGCTGGCGATCTGGAACGATATAGCCAGGAAACTCGCCCTGATCTTTGTCCCGCTTGTCGCGCTGCTTCTTGTCACAGCCCGCGAGCTGATCGTCTCGCTCTTCACGGAAACGTATCGTGCGAGCGTCCCCGTCTTCATGATCTGGTCGCTATCGATTCTGGGATTAGTGCTGCAGACCGACGGCACGCTGCGGGTTTATGCGGAGACGCGTTACTTGTTTTTGCTGAACCTCATTCGCCTGTTGCTGGTCGCAGTCTCCGTCAATTTCTTTCTGGGCTTGTTCCATCTTCCGGGGGCGGCTCTCGCGGCGATTTCTGCGGATTTCATCTACCGGGGCCTTGGCTTGATCCGACTGAAAGGGCTCATGAGAGCCGCTATCTCGCAGCTTTTGCCGTGGCGCTCGTTTGTGCTTGTTCTTATGGCTTCAGCCGCCGCCGCTTTGCCGGCGTGGCTGGTAAAAATAGAACTCCAGCTTCCACCGCTCGGGCTGCTGATTACAACCTCTGTGGTTTATGCCGTGTCATATCTTGCGATCCTCTATCGGTTCCTTCTAACCGACGATGAGAAGCTCAGCCTGATCAACTACGTGCAGAGGTTTGCGCTGGGACTGTTCGGAGCCAGCGATTTGAAACGGGGGTAAGGTCATGTGCGGCATCGCGGGCATTTTAACTCTGGACGGCCGGCCGGTCGATCGCGATCAGGTGCAGCGAATGTGCGACTCGATCGTTCACCGCGGCCCCGACGATGAGGGGTTATACTTCGGCGCAGGCGTGGGCCTGGGGATGCGCCGCCTGAGCATCATCGATCTCAAAACAGGCCATCAACCGATCAGCAACGAGGATGGCTCGATTTGGGTGGTTTTCAACGGAGAAATTTACAATTTCAAGGAGCTGCGCGCCGATCTGAAGCGCCGCGGCCATCTCTTTGCGACAGGGACCGACACCGAAACCATCGTCCATCTTTATGAGGAATATGGGAAGGATTGCGTCCAAAGGATGCGCGGGATGTTTACCTTCGCCGTTTGGGACAGCCGGCAAAGAACTTTGCTCCTGGCGCGCGACAGGCTGGGCATCAAGCCCCTGTACTTCGCGCAAGCCGGCAAAAAGCTGGTCTTTGCTTCCGAGCTAAAAGCCATACTTCAACTGCCCGATGTCGAACGGCGGCTCGACTGGGGCAGCGTGAATTATCTTTTCAGCTTCCTATCGACGCCGGCTTCCAAAAGCATCCTTGAGGGGGTCCATAAGCTCGAGCCCGGGCATCTCCTCATCGCATCGCCCGGCCAGAGCTGGCGCATCGAAAGCTACTGGGACGTTCAGTTTGAGCCCGATTACCGCCATAGCGAGGAGTATTTCGTGGAGCGCCTCCGCGAGCTCATCGAGGAATCGGTCCGTCTCCGCCTTGTCAGCGAGGTGCCATTGGGCGCTTTCCTTAGCGGCGGCATCGATTCGAGCTCCATCGTGAGGACAATGGCGGGGCTATCAAGCGCGCCTGTCAAAACGTTTTCGATCGGATTTAACGAAGGCGGCTACAACGAACTGGAGTATGCGCGGCTCGTCGCAAAAAGGCTGGGCACGGAGCACCATGAGCTGGTTCTCGAGCCCGACGTTCTGGGAATCATCGATGACCTGCCCTGGTACCTCGACGAGCCCTTCGGCGACCCCTCGGCGATTCCCACTTACATGGTTTCGAAGCTCGCCTCCGAGCACGTCACGGTCGTGCTTTCGGGGGACGGCGGCGATGAGCTTTTCGCCGGCTATGATCGCTACGCGGTGGAAGAAAGGGAGAGGGCTTATCGGATACCCTCCCTGGTTCGGAACGGCCTCCGGCTCATGGCCGAAATGATGCCGGAGGGCATGAAAGGACGCAATTTCCTGCGCCATTTCTCTTATACCGGCGCGGAGCGTTACATGGACAGTTTGACGCTTTTTAGCCATGAAGAGAAACAGAAGTTGTTTCAGCCCGAGGCATTTCGCCTGCTGAGAGAACAGGACTCATTGCCTTCAGAGATCGAATCGT
Organism: Deltaproteobacteria bacterium; assembly: GCA_016210115.1. Lineage (GTDB taxonomy): Bacteria > Desulfobacterota > Binatia > UBA9968 > UBA9968 > JACQUW01. The sequence continues at coordinate 49,084 of JACQUW010000207.1, forward strand.
TGTCGAAGATGAACGGCAACTGGCTTTCGGGCCTGCAATACCTGGATCTAAAGAGCTATCTCCCGCTGGATATACTCACGAAGGTGGACCGGATGAGCATGGCGCACTCCATAGAGGTACGCGTTCCGCTTCTGGATCACAAGCTCGTCGAGTTCGCGGCGACCATTCCGCCGGAACTGAAGCTGCGAAGGGGAATCACGAAGGACATTTTCAAGCGCGCCATGAGGGGGTTATTGCCGGATGAGATTATCGATCGGCCCAAAAAAGGCTTTGCGATTCCGCTCGGCAGTTGGTTCCGCGGGAAACTCGACCGCTTCGTCCGCGAGCTGTTGCTCTCTGAGACCACCCGGCGGCGGGGAATTTTGAGCCCGCCGTACATCGAAAAGATTCTCCAGCTCCACGAGAGAGGCCGGAATCTCGATTTTCAGATCTGGACGCTCATCTCGTTTGAGCTATGGTGTCGAAGATTTCTCGACCAAAGCCCGATATGTACGGTGCGCGGCGCGCCTCAGGATAGCCCGCCTGTCGTCGAATCGAGGGCTCAAGATTGCCCCGCTTAAGTCTGTTCCAGCCTGGAACCGCTCGAAAAAGATAATCGGGCGCCACGCGCCGGATTCTGGCAACCGCTTCTGGAGAGATTATGCGCGATGAGTTCAAGACCAGCCGTCTCAGAGTGATCGTGTTCACGTCCGGACCCCTGAGTGCCGTCAACCGCGTTTTCTTTGAGCGCCTTGCCGGGGATCCGCTGGTCGAGTTATGCGCCATCATCGTGGACGCCTATGAGAGAGCGAAAAAACCGCTGCCGTCTCGCGTCCTCAAGGGATTGCGCGAAGAGGGCTGGGGGTGGCTGGCGTTTAAGCTCAGGTCAGCCGTGGCGGCGTTGGTCGGGAAGATGGTTCGGCGTTTTTTTGAATGGCTCCATCCGCCGGTGGGCGCAGACGAATCTTATGAGACGCTGCAGCAGAAAACGGGGATCCCCGTCTATTGCGTTCCCGACATTCACGACGAACAAAGCCTGGCTCTGATCAAATCCTTGCGGCCCAAACTCGGGGTCATCGTGGGAAGCCGAATCCTTCGCGATGCGGTCATTACGATTCCCGATCACGGCACGCTCAACATCCACAAGAGAAAAGTTCCGGACTACCGTGGAGGAGGGCCGGTGGGTTATTGGGAGGTGCTCGCGGGGGAGGCCTCTATCGGCGTGACAATTCACTACGCGCTCTCCAAAGTGGATTCAGGGGCTGTGCTGGCGGAATCGAGCATTCCCATCGAAGAGTGTGACACCCTGGAAAGTCTCCAGATCAAAGCGGACATTCTTGGCGCGAATCTCTATCACGAGACAATCAGAAAATGCGCTCTGGGGTCTTGGGAAGGAGTGCCGCAGGATACGTCGCGCGGCAAGACCTACCGGGCGCCAAGCGAATTTCGCGTTTGGCAACTTCAGAAACGCCTGAGCCAGAACGCGGCGAAGCGAATGCCGGGTATGGAAGGCTGCCTCTCCTGGCCCGCGAGAATGCGCATTATGCTGCAGTACGGCATTTTGCTCCCCTGGCTCATGCGCCTCAGGAAGAGGCTCAAGGAAGACCGGCGGGCCCCGATCTGCATCTTTTTCTACCATCTCGTCACCAACCGGCCGGTCAATCACCTTTGCCTTTCCCTGGAAGACTTTGTTCGGCAGATGGAATTTCTCCGCCGCTATTACAAAGTGCTTTCGCTGCAGGACGCGGTCAGACGACTCGAATCCGGGGAGACCGACGAAATTGCCGTCGCGTTGACATTCGACGACGGCTACAAAGACAACACCTGGGCGATCGAGTACTTACGTTACTTTGGAGTGCCGGCGGCGTTTTTCGTCTCCATCGGTCACATCCTCGACGGCAGTGGTTTTGAGCATGACACCTCCAAGGGATTTAAAGAAGCGCTTCCGATGGGTGAGGCGGATGTCGGGAGGCTCGCTGCAGAAGGTTTTGTCATAGGATCGCATGGCGTGTATCACGAGGATTTTGGCCAACTCGATCCGGCAAAGGCAGACGAGGTGCTTCGGGAAAGCCGTGAATTGATCAATCGAGTGACCGGACGGCTGCCCGAGCACTTCTCGTTTCCGAAGGGGCAAAGGGGGAGCAATATTACCGGGGAAGGCTTTGCGCTCGCGAACCGGCACTACCGGTACGTTTACTCGGCTTATGGTGGATACAACTTTCCCTCACGAGAGCGCCGGCACTTCCTCAGGATAGCCAACCCCAGCGACGTGCTTTCACTGGCCATGATCATGGACGGCTACACAGGCTTCCGCCGGTGTCTGTCCGGAGATGCTGTGGGCCTGAAAACCGAATCGCTTCCGCCGTATTGCGAGAATGAAATTTAGTGGCTCTGATGGGCGCTTCGCGCGCCCTGCTGGAGGGTTGCGTTGACACAAGTGCGGAATTTTGACCGCCGGGACGCGCTTCCCAGGATTGCCTTGGTTGCAGCCAGCCTGGACATCCTTGGCGGGCAGGGAGTTCAGGCGCGCATTTTGGTAGAGAGGCTTCGCAGCGATGGGTATGAAGTCGCGTTTGTTCCGATAAACCCAACCTTTCCGCCCGGGCTCCGCTGGCTCAGGCAGTTTCCCTATGTGCGGACTCTCTTTAATCAGGCGTTTTACATTCCGAGTCTCGCGCGGCTTCGATTTGCTGATGTGGTCCATGTTTTTTCTGCTTCCTATTGGTCTTTTCTGCTTGCCACGTTGCCGGCGATGCTTGCAGGTCGCCTTTTGAAAAAGCGGGTCGTGCTTAACTACCACAGCGGTGAGGCCGAAGATCATCTGGCGCGGTGGGGAATGTTGGTCCATCCCTGGCTGCGCCTGGCTGATGAGATTGTGGTTCCTTCGGAGTACCTCCAAAAAGTATTTGCGCGCTATCAGCACAAAGCGCGCGTGGTCCGGAACATCGTGGAGACCTCTCAGTATCGTTATCGGGAGCGAATGCCGCTCCGGCCCAAGCTGCTGTCGACCCGCAATCTCGATCCGTACTATCGGGTGGACAATACTCTCAGAGCCTTCGCCTTCCTGAAAGAACGCTATCCGGATGCCTCGCTTCTCGTGGCAGGATGCGGGAGCGAAGAAGGACGGCTGAGAGAACTCGCGTCATCCTTTCTTAATGACGGGATACGCTTTGTGGGGCGGGTGGAGCCTCCTCGCGTACCTGAGCTTTATGATCGCGCCGATATCTTCGTAAACTCTTCCGTGGTTGACAATCAGCCATTATCCGTCCTGGAGGCGTTCGCCTCCGGCCTACCTGTCGTCACAACGCCAACCGGCGATATCGGCGCCATGGTGCGCGACGGAGAAACGGGCGTCATCGTTCCTCAAGGCGATCCGGCCGCCATGGCCAACGCGATAGCGGGCTTGCTCGAGAAACCGGATCAGGCTTTCCAGATGGCGCGGCGCGCGCGCGAGGAAGTTCAAAACTATACCTGGTCAAAGGTTCGCAAGGAGTGGGCGGAAGTCTATTCAGGAGGAGCGCTTTGACCTTCCAACGGTTATTGAAGATGGGAATGACGGAACTGGCTTACCGCGGGCGGCAGGAGGTCTCGAAACGCCTCGATCGTGTGCTTACAAAGAGAATCCAGGCTCGGTTATCCACTCTCTTTTCGGAGACGGCCCGTGATTCATCCCCGTTCGGAATTCAGCCGACCGCAAGGCCGGTAGATTTTAATGGGACGGGCCGCCGCGCGCTCTTCGACCGGCTCCACCGGACGGGCTCCGAGCGCTTCTTCGAGGGGGCCGTGACCGAGCACATGGGGTCGCTTTTTGCGGAGCAGTTTTCCAAAAACCGCAACGAGCTTCTGGCCGCTGCCAACTCGGTCTGCCGGAAAAGATTTGATTTACTCGGTTACCGCAACCTCTTCTTCGGCGATCCTGTGGACTGGCACCTGGATCCGGTGGCCGGCCGGCGCGCGCCGTTGGTTCACTGGAGTGAGATCGATCCCCTCGATTGGGAGACTGTCGGAGATAGCAAGATCATATGGGAGCTCAATCGCCACCAGTGGATCCTTCCTCTCGGACAGGCGTACCGCTTGACCGGCGACGAGCGTTATGCCGAGGCGTTCGCCGGCTCGTTCCACGAATGGCTCGAGGCGAACCCGCCCGGCATTGGAATTAACTGGACGAGCAGCCTGGAACTGGCCCTACGACTCATCTCCTGGTCCTGGGCCCTCTTCCTGTTCCGGGATTCCAAAACGATCTCTCCCGAGCTTTTTAGCCTGGTGATCGAACAAATGTCGCTCCACGCCGCGCACGTACAGAAATATCTTTCCTATTATTTCGCGCCGAATACCCACCTGACCGGAGAAGCTCTCGGCCTTTTCTATGCGGGTCTCCTTTTCTCCGGGATGCGGCAGGGCCGCCGTTGGCGTGATCTTGGCGTGCGGATTTTGTTGGAACAGAGCGAGCGCCACATCTTGCCCGACGGCGTCTATTTTGAGCAGTCCACGTGCTACCAGCGGTATACGGTGGAGATTTATCTCCACTTTCTGATCCTGGCGGCGCGAAATGGAATCGCAATTCCCGAAGCGCTCGGGAAGCGAGTGCAAGCGCTGCTCGATTTTCTTCTCGCGATTCGAAATCCCGATGGCTCGATCCCGCAAATCGGCGATGCGGACGGGGGCTGGTTGCTGCCGCTTGCGCCGCGCGCTCACGACGATTTTGGCGCAATCTTTTCCACTGCCGCGGTATGGTTCCGCCGGCCCGATTACGCGTGGGCAGCCGGTGGCCTCGGGCCGGAGACCCTCTGGTTGCTCGGGCCATCCGCAATGAAAGCCTTTGAGGAGCTAAACTCCGCACCACCGAAGGCTTCGCCTTCGCGGACTTTCAGCGAAGGCGGCTACGTGGTTATGCAAAACGGGTGGGAAGAGAACGGCCATCGGTTGATCTTCGATGTGGGGCCTCTCGGCTGCCCGTTCAATGCCGGGCACGGGCATGCTGATCTCCTCAGCCTCCAGTGCTCCGTTTTTGGTGAACCGATCCTCATCGATCCCGGGACCTATTGTTACACTTCGGAGCCCGAATGGAGAGACTACTTCCGCAGCACCGCCGCCCACAACGCAGTTGTGGTGGATGACGCCAGCCAGGCCGAGCCCGCCGGCCCGTTTAAATGGAAAGCGCGACCAGGAGCGCGGTTGCGCAACTGGGTCTCCTGCGACGCCTATGACTTTGCCGATGCCGAGCACGACGCTTATCATTATCTCCCCGATCCGGTGACTCATCGCAGGCGGGTGGCGTTCATTAAGCCCCGTTATTGGATCGTGCTCGATGATCTGGAGGGGAAAGCGGAACACCGAGTCGAGCTGCGCTTCCAGTTCGCACCCGTGGAAGTGATATTGAATTCTGAGAATTGGGCGCGTGCTTCAGGCAGCCGCGGGCGGGGAGTCTGGATCAAGTCTTTTGCCACTGTTCCCGTCCAAGCCCGCCTCTGCAAAGGCGACCGGGCGCCGATCAGCGGCTGGATTTCACCGGCTTACGGCCAGCGCGAGGCCGCTCCGGCTCTCAGCTACTCGGCCGTGGCGGCCCTGCCGCTCCGGATTTTAACGCTGCTGCTGCCCGTCGAGGAACTTTCGGGCGTCGTTCCGCACGTCTCGCTGTTGGTCGATAATGCCTCTGTCCCTGTGGGACTAAGTTTCGGGACGAAAGAACGCGTTATCTTCGATGACGATGGAGTACGGCTTGCGACAAGCAGCTAAACAAGGAAGGAACAGGGAAGGAAGATCGGATGACCGAAATCACCGGTGAAATCGCTTTTGTCGATTCCGAATCCATCCTGGTCCAATGGAAGTTCACCGGGATCTGGCTCTCATTCGGGATCAGGCGCACGATCTCGCTTGCGAGCAGGGCGATAAGGAAGATCAGATCCGATGGCCTGATCGAAAGTTTGAAATACACGAGAGAATGGATTTCGGAGAACTATCATGAGTGGCGGCTCGGGATTGAATCGGCCGAGTACGTCCAAGCGAGGGATCTTGGAATCGACGGAGTCGACTACGCGCCTGCAGATTATAGAAGTCTTACTACGGCCCTGAGGGGGCTCGACATCTCACCCGCCAGGGACGTTTTTCTGGACTATGGATCCGGCAAAGGGAGGGTGGTCGTTATGGCAGCGACCTATCCGTTTCGCAGAGTCATCGGTGTGGAGCTTTCGGAACAGCTCAATGCCATCGCCCGCAAGAACATACAACGAGCGGCCCGGAAATTGAGATGCAACGAGATCGAGATCATAACCGCCGACGCCTCGACCTATCGGGTCCCCGACGACGTGACCGTCGTATTTCTTAATATCGGGGGTCGAATTCTGGCTGCGGTCCTCGAGAGACTGAACGAGTCGATGGCAAAATCTCCCAGGAAGATCACCATTCTTTTCAAGTATCCGCGCTGGGTTGATAATCTCCTCGGCCAATGCGATTGGCTCACCGTGCGCAGGGAGATCCCGTGTTACTCGGAATTCGGCGAGAGATTTTTGGTCTACGAAACCACCGCCACCCGATTCAAGTCGCTGCCGCGGATAGTCGGCTCAAAACCCATCCCTTCGAGCTCTTCGCTTCGAGAATAATAGCCAAATTATTTTAATACTCCCCACTCTGACCCCTTCGACAGGCTCAGGGCAAGCCCTTTCCGCAAAGGGAGAGGGAATCTAAGAAATCTCCCCTCTCTTGACGGGAGGGGATTGAGGGGAGGGTGAATTGGAAATACGTCCATGTGTGGAATTGCCGGCATTTTAAAACTGGATCCGCGACGGTTCGCAGACGAAGATCGGCTCAAACGGATGCGCGATACGCTGCGCCATCGCGGCCCCGATGGCGCCGGTCTCTGGATGGAAGGTCCTGTGGGACTGGGGCACCGCCGCCTGGCGATTATAGATCCGGCCGGCGGTCACCAGCCAATGGCCAATGAAGACGAGACCGTTTGGATCGTCTGCAACGGAGAGATTTACAACCACCCGGAACTCAGGCAGCAGCTCGAGGGACGCGGCCACCGTTACCGAACCCGCAGCGACACCGAGACGATCGTTCATCTCTATGAAGAGGAGGGCGAGAATTGCGTGGAAAAGCTCCGGGGCATGTTCGCGTTCGCTCTATGGGATAAAACCCGAAAGCGGCTTCTCCTCGCCCGCGACCGGCTCGGCATCAAGCCCCTCTATTACGCGCTAACGGATGAGGAACTGCTCTTTGCCTCCGAGATCAAAGCCATTCTGGCCGGCGGCTCCATTCGTCCGGCGTTTAACGAGTCGGTCCTGCCTGAGTTCCTGGCCACCCGTTTTGTTTCCGACGAGGAGACGTTTTACCAGGGGATCAACAAGCTCTTGCCCGGCCGGACAATTTCCTGGTCCACAGAAGAAGGTTTTCGTGAAAGACGCTACTGGCAAATACCGCAGCGTGACGTCGACTCCGGGAGAGATCTCAACGACCATGTCGCCGAGGTCCGGGCCCGCCTCGAGGCGGCTGTCCGGAGTCATCTGATGAGCGACGTTCCGCTCGGACTTTTCCTCTCCGGCGGTCTTGACTCGAGTGGCCTGGCCGCGCTTATGGCCCCAATGGTCCAGGGCCCGATTCTGACTTTTTCGGTGGGCTTTGATGATCCCGGAACGAACGAGCTCCCTTACGCTCGCCTTATGGCCCGCTCGATCGCGGCCGAGCACCGAGAGGTGGTTGTATCGCCAAGAAAGTTTTTCCGTGCCCTGCCTCGTCTTATCTGGCATGAGGATGAGCCCATCGCCTTTCCTTCAAGCATCGCGCTTTACTATGTCTCAAAGCTGGCGCGGGACCATGTCAAGGTCGTGCTCACCGGGGAAGGATCAGATGAGCTTTTTCTTGGTTATCCCTGGTATCGGGTGACGGCGTGGAATGAGCGTCTGGGACGACTTTATTACGCGCTGGCTCGGAAGCCCGTTCGCGGCCAGGTAAGCCGCGCCGTCAGGCGCCTGCCGGCGCCCGTTCGACGCTATGCCGAGCGGACATTTCTGGCGCTGGAACCGGGCCCGCGCGGTCTTTTCTACGAGAACTTTGCGCCTTTTCCCGAAAGACTGCAGCAAGAACTCATAGCGGACGGCGCGCTTTTAGCCGCGAGGGATCCCTACGCCAAGGAGCTTCGCTGCTTTGGAGAAGCAAGCGGCGGCACGATGGAGCGGATGAGTCACGCCGATCTACAAACCTACCTGCACGAACTGCTGATGAAACAGGATCAGATGAGCATGGCTGCGTCCATCGAGAGCCGGGTCCCTTTTCTGGACCATGAATTTGTCGAGCATGCGGTTTCTATCCCGAGCCGGTTCAAAGTCGATGGCTGGAAAACCAAGGTGATACTGCGGGAGGCGCTGCGAGGTCTCGTGCCGGAGCAAATCCTTAAGCGGCGCAAAATGGGTTTCCCAGTTCCCGTCGGCCGATGGCTTCGCGGCCCTTTCTGGCCGCTCGTGGAGGAGTTTGTGCTCGGCCCCCGCTCCCTCGAGCGCAAGCTATTTACTCCCTCCGTGCTGCGCCGGATTGCAGGCGAACACCGCGACGGAAGGCGGGAACACGGGGACCGCCTCTGGCTTCTGGTGAACCTTGAAATCTGGCAACGGATTTTTGTGGACAGAGATGAAACGGCGGGAATGGCCTCCTCGACAGGTTACGGCGCGGCCGATGTCGAGGCTGAATGGGCCACATAAGGCTGCTTGTCCGGGATCGAACCATGCGCATTCTCTGGGTGAACGTAGGCGGCCTCTGGCCACTTAATACGGGCGGGAGGCAACGGAGTTTTCATATCATCTCTGAATTGGCCCGCCGTCACCAGTTGATCCTGGCAACGACTCACGGCCCGGGAGATGATCCGAAAAGCCTCGCCGCTCAGTTGCCGCAATGCGAGAAGCTCCTGTCGGTTCCTTTCGGGGTCCCGAAGCGAGAAAGCGCTCACTTTGCTTTTGCCCTTTTGCGCTCGTGGTTTTCACCCCTTCCCGTAAATCTCTGGAGGTGGCGCATCCCGGCACTTCGGAGTGAGGTGTCACGTCTCCTTTCCACCGTCAAAGTGGACCTTTGCGTGGCGGATTTTCTCTACGCCACGCCCAACGTTTCCCTGAACGGCCCTGTGCCGTCGGTTCTCTTTAATCATAACGTCGAGCACATGATCTGGAAGCGCTTGAGCCAGATCGAATCCCGATGGCTGCGCCGGGCTCTCCTGGAGGTTGAGTGGAGAAAGATGCGGCGCGCTGAATCCAGGGCCTGTAATCAGGCCAGCATGACCTTAGCGGTCTCCGAACTTGATCGCGGTCTGTTAGCGTCCAATGCTCCGGGGGCGCAAGTGTGGGCCATCCCGACCGGTGTCGACACCGCGTATTTTATGCCGAACGGGACACGAGAGTCGGCGACGAACCTCGTCTTTACAGGCTCTATGGATTGGTACCCGAACGAGGACGCCATACTGCACTTCATGGACGCGGTCTTACCTCGCATTCGAAGAGAGATCCCTGACGCCTCACTCACGGTGGTCGGACGCAATCCTACATCTCGCCTGCTCTCGGCTGCGGCGAAAAGCGCCGTCCATGTCACCGGAACCGTCGATGACATACGTCCCTATGTCGCTGCCGGGGCTGTTTACGTGGTGCCGCTAAGGGTCGGGGGCGGAACGCGGCTCAAAATCTTTGAAGCGCTCGCAATGCGCAAGGCGGTCGTTTCGACCGGAGTCGGCGCTGAGGGTCTGCCACTCGTTCCCGGCGAGCATTTTATTCAAGCGGATGATCCCGGCGGTTTTGCTCTGGCGGTGATCTCTCTCCTCCGCGATCCTGATCGGCGCAGGGCGCTCGGTACGGCCGGGCGACGTCTGGTTGAAGAGCGGTATTCCTGGTCGCAGGTCGCACGCGAATTCGAACTCAAATGTCAGGAGGTCGTCATTCATCATGCAGGTTAGTGTTTTTGGGCTTGGTTACGTAGGGTGCATCACGGCTGCCTGTCTGGCCAAGGCAGGACACGAAGTGATCGGCGTCGATGTGAATCCAGAAAAGGTGGCGATGGTCAATGACGCGGTTGCGCCGATTGTTGAGCCCGGCCTAAGGGAGCTTCTCGCCGAAGTCGTTGGAGCGAGGCGGCTCAGGGCAACCCTCCACGCCGAGGAAGCGGTCAGCAACACTGAAATGTCCCTTATCTGCGTCGGGACTCCGGGCCGGCCTAACGGGCAGTTGGATGTGACCGCCGTCGATCGAGCAGGCCGGGAGATCGGGTACGCCCTGCGGGGTCGGACGGAGCCTCATACCGTTGTGCTTCGCAGCACGGTTTTGCCCGGAACGACTCATGGAGTGCTGGTTCCGGCGCTGCAGGCGGGAGCAGGGCCGGAGCTGGGAACGCCGCGCGTCGCAGTAAACCCTGAATTCCTGCGCGAGGGCTGTTCGGTGCGAGACTTTACGCACCCGCCCATTACCCTGGTCGGGTGCGATGATCCCGCCACGGCTTCGGTTATGCGGTCTCTTTATGAGGGCGTAGAGGCCCCGTTCATTCACACTCCGATGCGGATCGCGGAAATGGTCAAGTATGTAGCCAATGCCTTTCACGCGCTCAAGGTCTGCTTTGCCAACGAAATCGCCGACATCTGCGCATCATCAGGCATTGATCCTCAGGACGTCATGCGCATTTTCTTTATGGATAGAAAACTCAACATTTCCGAAGCGTACCTTCGTCCCGGCTTTGCTTTTGGAGGATCATGCCTGCCGAAGGATCTGCGAGCTCTGATCGCTGCGGCGCGCGCCGCGGATGTTTCGGTCCCGCTTCTCTCATCCATATGGCCTTCCAACGAGGGGCAGATTCGGCGGCAGATTATGGCGGTGCTTGAGACGCGAAAGCGCCGGGTGGGTGTGGTGGGTCTTTCTTTTAAGCCTGGAACGGATGACTTGCGGGAGAGCCCGCTTGTGACTCTGGTCGAGGGCCTGATCGGAAAAGGATTAAAGGTCCGAATCTACGATCGGAACGTCTCCATTGCTCGATTGATCGGAGCGAATCGCCGTTACATACAGGAAGAGATTCCCCATATCGCCTCGCTGATGTGCGATGACCTGGAAATGCTCCTGGCTCACGCCGAGGTCTTGGTGATCGGCAACTCCAGCCCCGAGGCGGCGCTTGCGCTGGCAGCGGCCGGGTCTCGCCACACCGTGATCGATCTCACGCGCGGTTCTGTGCTGCGAGTGTCGAAAACAGAGGCGGAGGGCTAGTCGATGTTGGAGGAGGTCAAGCCAAGGTTTAGTCCAGCCCCGCTCCCGCCGGAACATGCGCGGGGCACGAGAGATTGCGGGAACGAGATCCCACCCGTCTCCGATCTCCCGGGCAGTCTTGCGGTCCGCCGTCATGAAGGACAGGAAGCCTTGCGCGCTCTTGTCGGCCCCCTCAGATCCGCGGGTTTTCTCCCGGCGTCTATCGCGGCAATGCAGCCTGATTACCTGGCGGAAGGCTTTGAAGGGAATCAGCCCGGGGCGGTCGTCGCTTATTCGAAGGGCCGGCCCGTTGCTTATGTGACGTACGCGGTGCGCCGCACCAGATTCTTGCTGGAGTTCGGACCCAGGGCTTGCAGAGGACTTCCATGCCGGCAGCTTAGATTATTCGGCTATGCCACACAGACCGATCATCACGGGCTGATTCTCGATCAATTCTTTCAGTCACTCCTCGAAGATAAGACCTGGCATGTCGCGCAGATTCTTGATTTGCCGGACCATAGTCCGCTTGCTGAGTACCTCCGGCAACTACCGATTCAGCCTGGCCGCAACTGGTCTCTGGCGTGCAAAACGTTCGAGACCTTTCAGGTGAAAATTGAAGAAGATTTTGAAAGCTACCTCAGGAATAATTTTAACAAGAAAACCCGTTACAATCTCAAACGAGAAGTCCGGCTCCTCGAGGCGGCGGCGCCGGGGCAGGTCGCTACCAGGATCTACAGTTCGCCTGATCAGGTGGCGGAGTTTCTGCGCGATGCGCGGCGCATCGCGCAGCGGACCTATCAGTGGAAATTTGGCTTCAATACCCTGCGCGCCGTCCCGCTCGCGAAAGTGTTGTACTTTGCCCAACATGGTCGAATGCGCAGCTATATCCTTTTCATCCGAGACGTACCGGTTGCATACTGCGCCGCAAGAATCCGCCGCGGCGCCTTATCGTACGACGACGTCGGCTATGATCCGCAATTCGCACAGCTGAATCCCGGAAAAGTCCTTCTGTACAAGATTTTGGAAGATCTGCACAAAAACCGTGCCGTCCGTGAGTTAGAGTTCGGCAGGGGGTCAGCGCAGTACAAGCGCCTGTTTGCGAATTCCAGCCGCCGCGCGCTTGATCTGACCCTTTATCGTCATGAGCCGTACTCTCAGCTTTTACGCCTGCTCGCCAGTACGGCCGATGCCGGTTACCAATGCCTCCGGCCGCTCATTCGACCGTGGGTTCCTCATATAAAACGGAGGTTCCGTGACCAGGCCTCGGCCTGAGACGGCAGAAGCGTCCGTGAATGAATAGCTCACCGGCAATGGGTTTCCGGCGTTAGCTCCGATCCGGCAAAAATTCTCAAGTCGTTCCCCATGATCACAAAGCCGATTTTCTTTTCGGGAGTCTTTATGAAATCACGCTATGAGATTTTAAGAATAACGCGGCGGGTATGGATATCGTTGGTGCCAGAGGTCTTGGGCTTGACCCTTTTTTTGGGAGTCTTCAGCTTATCCTTTGCCGTCAACCTGCCTGAACTGCCACGCTCCTATCTTGATACCACCTACGTCCGGCCTTCAGGGCGAACTATCGCAGTTCAAGCGGGCGGAGATTTCCAAGCCGCCCTGAATAGAGCGCGTCCGGGGGACGAGATTACGCTCGAGGCCGGCGTGACATTTGTTGGCCCTTTTACGCTGCCGAGCAAAGCCGGTTCCGGATGGATTACGATCCGGACCAGCGCGCCCGAGAGCAGCCTGCCTCCTCCGGGAACCCGCGTACATCCGTCTTTCGCAGATTCGATGCCGAAGCTCGCGGCGGCATCGGGCTCGGTGATCACCGCGGCTCCGGGAGCGCATCATTACCGGTTCATTGGAATAGAGATCCGGCCGATGCCGGGCTTTTTTCTCAATAACCTGGTCACGCTGGGATTCGCGGATAGTTCAGAGGGCCGGCTTCCGTCCCACATCGTTTTCGACCGCTGCTATCTCCACGGCGATCCGATCAAAGGAAGCAGGCGCGGCATCGCCCTGAACGGGAAATCCCTGGCGGTCATAGACTCTTACCTTTCTGATTTTAAAGAGGTCGGGGCAGAGGCCCAGGCGATTCTGGGCTGGAATGGTCCCGGCCCATTCAAAATCGTCAACAATTACTTGGAAGCGGCGGGGGAAAACCTGAGGTTCGGCGGCGGCGCCGATCCCGCGATTGTCGTGCTGGTGCCGTCGGACATCGAAAGCCGGGGCAACCATTTGTACAAGCCGCTGTCTTGGAGAAAAGGCCATCCCAGTTTTGCGGGGACGCCGTGGACCGTCAAGAATATCTTCGAGCTCAAGAATGCCCGCCGGGTGCTGGTTGAAGGCAACGTCTTAGAACACAACTGGGAGCATGAACAGAATGGCTTTGCGATTTTGTTTACCGTCCGTAATCAGAACGGAGGAGCTCCGTGGGCGGTCGTGGAGGATGTGACGTTCCGCAGAAACATCGTGCGCCACAGCGGGTCCGGGGTGAACATCCTCGGCAGGGACGATAACTTTCCGAGCCAACAGACCAAGCGCATCCTGATTCAGGACAATCTGTTTGAAGACATCAGCAGCGCGAAATGGGGTGGAAGCGGGATTCTGTTTCAGTTGCTGGAGGGGACATCGGACGTAATCATTGACCATAATACAGGGCTGCAGGATGGTCACGTGATCCTGGCCGATGGGAAGTCGCACACGGGATTTGTCTTTCGCAACAACATTGTCCCGCACGCTCAATACGGCATCACGGGCACCGGCACCGGCACCGGAATCCCCACGCTCAGTCGATACTTTCCCGGCGCCATCATCCAGAAAAATGTCTTTGCCGGAGGCGAACACGCCCAATACCCCAAGGGCAACTTTTTCCCCGCCTCGCTTGAAAGAGTTAAGTTCGTGAATCGCGCGACGGGTGATTACCGCCTGGCGTACACCAGCCAGGCGAAAAAGGCCGGCACCGACGGAAAAGATTTAGGGGCTGATTTTGCCGGCCTTGCCGAGGCCATAAAAGCAAGATCTCAGAGGCTGACCCAACACAGCTCGTACCGGCCCTAGGCATGGCAGCAGGAGCCGGGAGCTTGGAGCAGGAGTTTACGCCGAAGACTCAGAGGAAAAAAAGATGATCATCGGGGAAGAAGTTATGGAACAGCTGGGCTCCGGCCAGGCCCGTCTCGCATCCGAATGGATGTCTCCCGGCGAGCGCCTGCTGGAAATTGGTTGCTCGAGCGGATATCTGAGCCGGCAGTACCGGGGGCGGACCCGGCACCTGTACGGATTCGATATTAACCCGGCCGCCCTTCGAGCCGCAAAGAACAGGCAACCCGCCACCCCGGTCCTGTGCGGTGATGTGGAGCATCTCCCCTTTGCATCCGACTCCTTTGACACGGTTGTGATGCTCGAGGTCATTGAACACACGGGCTCGGATTTTTCCGCCATTGCAGAGATCGCCCGCGTGCTCAAGCCGGGCGGAAAACTGATCTTATCGACACCCCACGCCGGCCTGTTCGCTTTTCTCGATCCCTACAACCTCAGGAGGGCCGTCCAGCGGCGACTGCCGAAGTTTTATGCCGCGGCGGCGCGTCTGGCGCGATTCGATAACAGTCAATTCACCGAGAACCTTGAGCGGCATCGCCACTACAGTCTCGAGGAATTGACTGCGCTGATGGGCCAGGATCTGGCCATACGCGAGGTATACCGCGGAGGCCTTCTGCTTTACCCCGTTACGGCCGCCTGCATCTCAGTGGCCGGACGTCTCTGGAACAACACGCAGCTGCTGCACTGTCTGTACAAACTTCTCAACTGGGATTTTCGCGTTCCGTGCGGGCGGTTTTCCTATAACGTCATGATTGTTGCCGAGAGAATCAGGTGAACCAATGGCTTACGACATTCCGCCGCTCGTTATCACTTTCCTTTCATTTGGGCTCTTGTTATACGCTTATGCGGGATATCCTGCGTTCCTATGGATCCTGAGCTTGTTTAAGCGCGGGGAGGAATGTGAGCGAAGCGCCTTGTCCGATTGGCCGGAAGTCAGCATTTTGATATCCGCATACAACGAGGAGCGGGTCATCGGAGAGCGGATCAATAATATTCTCGCCCTCGATTATCCGAAGGAGTATCTCGAAATTCTGATCGGCTCCGACGGCTCAACCGATCGAACCTGCCAGATAGTCAAAAGCTATCAATCGGAAAAGATCCGTCTCATCGCTTTCGAGAAACGAAGGGGAAAGGCAAGCGTCCTGAATGACCTCATGCGCGCCGCTCGGGGCGAGATCGTCGTCCTTACCGACGCGAACACTTTTTTTCAGCCCGATGCCGTTCGCGAGCTGGTCCGCGCGCTCCGGTTCTCTCCATCCGCCTGCGCGGTGGTCGGCCGTTTGGAGCTGCGTTCTTCAGCGAAATCGGGGAATCTCGATGGCGCCTACTGGCGTTACGAGACGTGGATCAAAAAGCTGGAGTCGCGCTTTGGCGCTGTTCTTGGCGCCAACGGAGCCATTTACGCATTCTGGCGCGAGCAGTACGCGCCGCTTCCGCAACAAGCCATCGTCGACGATTTCCTGATCCCGATGCTGATGCGTTTGCGCTCCGGTGGCAGAGTGTTTTTCGTTCCATCGGCAACGGCATGGGAAACCAGCCCGGAGCGGGTGCGCGACGAATTCAAACGCCGGGTGAGGATCGGCGCGGGAGATCTTCAAGCATTGACCTGGACCTGGCGCTTGCTGTTGCCGTGGCAAGGGATGGTGGCCTTGACCTATTTTTCGCACAAGGTGCTCCGATGGCTAGGGCCCTGGCTCATGCTGTTCGGTTTTGGAGGGAATCTCTGGCTGCTAGGGGACCCGGTTTTCGAGATGATCTTTATTGGCCAAATATCATTCTACGGGCTCGGCTTGAGTGCCGGCCTATTCCGCAGGCTGCCTGTGCTAGGGTTTGTCGCTTTCGCGGCGCGCTATTTCCTGGTTCTGAACGCAGGTCTTTTTGTCGGGTTCGCGCACTTGAGCCTGGGGATGGCGCGGCCCTTTTGGGCTACAGCGCCGCGCAGGTTTGACCATGCCCGGATCCAGCGACCCGGCTTCTCCTAACGCCAGAGAGTCCTGAAGGCGTAGTTTTCCGCAACCCGTAAATTGCCGGCGGCGTCGCGCGACTTCACCCGGATGTAATACCACGTGTTCGGCTTCAATCCGGTGATAGTAAGCGCATGACTCGTAACCAAAGATCTATCCAACGGGGTCGAAGTTCCAAAGCTTTTGGTGGTTCCGTATTCCAGCTGCGAGTCAGCCGGCTCGTTTGTCCTCCAGGTAATGGTTGCCGTAGTTCCGGTACCACTGCGACGAAAGATTGAGCTTATCAGTGGCGGAGTACTGTCGCTCGTCGTGGGTTGGGCAGCCGCCGTCGTTCCCGTCGTCGCTGGGGTTGTGGCAGTTGTGGTAGGCGACGATGGAGTGATGGCAGGCGTCGTGCCGGTGGTCTGTGTGGCCGCTGTAGAGATTACAGCGTTGCTCAGCGTTCCGTTAAGATTGTAAATCGAGGTATCCACCAGCAGCGGATAAGTCGGCGCGACCGTGCTCGTGTAAAGTAAGCCGCCGTTTTTGTAGTACTTGACGGCGCCGGATTCGACGGCGATCCGGAACACGTCTCCTGTAGCAAACGTTGTGTTTTTCTTGTATACACCGCTCTCACGCACTTCAGCCCAGCCGGACTGCAGCCGGATGGCGAACTTTATTTCCCCCCCGGTCGTGCCGGCATTGCCGTTGCTCAAGCCGAGAAATCGCAACGTGGACGTCTCTGCAGCGGTAAACTCCACATAGCCGTTCCCCGACGCTATGGTTTGTTGTGAAGTGGCGCCCGCATCGGCGCAGCCGTTGCAGCCGGAGGTCTTTTTGAGTGAGTTGCCGGTCGCCGTGACATTGACGAGGTTCGTCCAGACGACGTTTGCAACCGAGGGACCGGCAGGGCTCGCCGTAGTCAGAGCGAGCGTGGTGAACGTAAAATCGCCCGAAACAGACAGGTTCCCGGAAGCATCTCGTGACTTGACCCGATAGTGGTAAAGCGTGCTTGCGGCCACCCCGCTCAGTGTTGCCGAATGTGACGTAACTTTCGTCGTATTGAGCGCCGATAAACCGCCGTACGCCGTGGTTGGACCGTACTCCACCTGCGTGTCGCTGGACTCGTTGGTGCTCCACATGATCGTTGCCGCTGAGGACGTGATGACGGGGACATTGACGCCGGAGATTACGGGTGGCGTGGTGTCGGCGGACGGAGTCGGAAGCGATGTGGTGGACACGAGCAAATCTGCCGGAACTTTTGCGATGAAGGCATCGAGCCTGCTCCCGCCCATATTGCTGGTCCAGATAAAATACCGTCCCGTAACGTCGAGATTCCCTTTGGGCATTTTACTGTAGGAGTCACCGCCGCCCGAAGCGTTCATATTGGTCATCACCGGAGCGACCACGAGCACGTCGTAGGATGAATCCAAACGGAAGCAGACGATTTCATTTTCCCGCGAAGTGACGCTGTCGAGATTACTCCCGCACGCATACTGTTGTTCGGGAGGAACTCCCGATTTCCTATTTTGATGACTGACATGATTGGCTGCCACGGTGTTCCAATTACTATTATGATGAACCACCGGGCCCACCGGACGCGTGGTGCCGGCTACCGGGAACTTCACAATAATCGTACTGTTCGGCATCGGGTTGTAATTATCGGCTCCAACCGCATAGCCGTCACCCATATCCAGATGGCCCAGACCGCCCTGTTGATCGAGAATTGTTGTCTGTGTGCCCGTCTGCAGGTCGATAATACGATTGTCCTCGCTTGCTGGACCGTCACGGACCAGTAACCAGCGCCCGCTCTTGTCGAGATTACATTCGTCGAAGACACCGATCTTCGGAAACCAGAAAAACCGCTTGGTATCTTCTTGATAGGCAAAGCACCCCAGCATCTCCCAGTTGGCTGTCGAGCGGAGCGTGCCGGCATGAACCCGGTCATTGTCGCTGGAATGCATTTGGTAGATGTATTTGTCAGTCCCAAATTGTGGGCCGATGTCAAGAACCGTCTCAAACTGCTTTGTGATCACGTCATAGCGATAAAGCTGCCGGCTATCATTATAGACGTAGAGTTTTGTTGGTTGGGTGCCGCTGAAATACCAGCCATTGCCGGAATGCCAGCTAAAAACGCTCGAAGAATCGAATAAAGCGCCGAGGTTTTCCACCTGATCGGTCACTTTATTGTAGCTGAACAGTGTCGGGCCCATTCCCCCGCGCGATCTGTCCAGGCTCAAGAAGATGAGCATGGTATTGCTGTTCTCGTGGTTATTGATATTGCGCCAATAGGAGTAACCCACATACCACAAACAATTTCCGCCACCGCAGTCGCTCGGAACAGTCAGGCGAATGCCCTCTGTATTGTACGGAGCCGGAAAAGTGAACCGACCCCTTGTGGACGGGAGAAAACTCTGGATTTGCGATTCGGTCAACCTGGGCCGGGTGCTCGAAGAGGTCGTCTTTTCAACAAACCCGCCGGGGAATTGGGCAAGGACCGAAGAGGGGAGTACTGCTGTTATCAACAACGCTAATAGTGTGTGGAATTTCTTGAAGTTGATTGAATATGTGGCGATCCACCGCTCCGAGAGCCCTTTTCTCATAGCCGGCCCCTTTCTTGAGAGCTAAAATCGTGCGGCCTTGAACGGAGTCGCGGGCCAAAAAGACAAGGTTTCCGCTAGGTTACAAGGAACACACCCAGTGCTCGGAAAAGTTCGATAGCGCGGATCTTGAAGTACTTATGCGTGATGAGATACATTTTTCGCTGAGGGGCTTCCCTAAAGCGGGTAGGTGGGGGGCTTTTGCGAAAGGTCCAGGAATGGCAGGCACATTCGACGGAAACTTAACGACAGAAGATCCCTTATCCCCAAACAGGCTTGAGCAGATCCTGCAGGAGGCGACTGTAGGCAAACGCCCGGCGGTTCTGGCGGATTTTTTTGTTCTCTTAAACAGTGAGATTCTGAAAGACAGGCGGGTGCAGAACGTTGGAAAGATCAGCTGGGCCAGACAGACTCTTTTGCCTGCCCTCCGGACAAACCCGGCGCTCACAATTCAAACGTTCATGGATCTGCTCGAGGGGATGCGACTTCATTATGAAGACCCTCTCATTGAGATGCTGTTTCTGACGTCCAGTGAAGTTGCGCCGTTACGCTGGGCTCTCGCGGACCTGGTTTGCAGGGAAAGAAAGCTCCTGCAGTTAAGAGAAAGAGTCCTCGAGACCATTTTGACAAGGCCGGCCGAGGAATTGCAGAGTTCTTGGGGGGGAATTGAGTCCGAGGGCGTGCTTCGGTTCTTCAATCATGCCCTCGATGAACTAAAGAATCAGCCGGCCGGGCGGGTTAAAGACCTCTGCAGGGACTTTGGCGAAAAATCAAAGGTAATCCTCAGGCTTGTGGCCGATGCAGAGCGAGGGACGTTCGACCCTGCGCACATCAGTCCATCGGTGCGGGAGTACCGGGCCATCGTCCAGTTGCTGCAAGAAAGTTTGCTCGAGTTGGCCTCGGGCGCCACGACGCCGAAATGCATGCGGATGGTTCTGGACATTTTGAAGACGGCCAGGGCTGTCCCGGCATGGCATCCGGCTGCTCCGGCCGGTTCGAGAGGAACGTACACGATTGCAAAAGCGCTCAACAGGTGGTGGGGAGGTTACCTGGCTCCTCGCGGCGAATCGCTTTTGGACCCGCGGCAAGCCGCTTCCAGCGGGAGCAATCAGCCAGCGCGACCGAGCTCAAATATCATTCTTGCCCTGATTATTGACAAGGCAACCGCCATGGTTCTCGAAGTGGCGGCGGCGGAATGGGGCGCGGGAAATCCCCACCTGCGCAACGCGGCGGCCGTCGAGGATGGATGGCTCAGCCCTTCGAGCCCGGAATCCCTGGAATCAGCACTGACCGATCCGGGCCATTCGCCCAAGATGCGGGCGATGGCGGCGGCACTTCTGCGCATTTTATGTCACGCAACTCCATCCGTTCGACTCTCAGAAAAGTCGCAATTGTATGCTGACCTATGGTTGATGCCTTGTCTCTCGCCGCCGCCTTACGGACCTGACTCCTCCAGAGGGCCGTCCCTTGTCACGAGTCAGGAGAAGATCCCCTTCCTCCTGGAAGCCCTAAACGAAAAGAACGATTATGTCCGCAGGAATGCCGCCGCGGCTTGCCTCAGGGCCGCGCGGGAGCATCCCGAGTGGTTTCAAGCCAAGGATTACACGGCGCTGCTGCCCTCCCTGGCCGATGAGCACCACGGTGTCCGGCTGGATATCATGAGAACCTTTAAAGTGGTCGCCTCTTCGCGGGGCCAAAAAACGGTGTCGGTTATTCGGGATTTGTCGAATCGCCTGCGGGAAAACTTGCAGGCGCCGCAAAACGAGAAGCATGCGCCGCGGGATTTTGAGACAGCCTTGGGAATGACTCTGGACATCCTGGCGGATCGAGTTGACGAGCTCCAGGATGAAGTGCGGCGTTTTGAGATCCGCCGCAGGCAATTGCTCGACGATATGGAAAAACAGGCCGTTCGCGTGGGTGAGGAGATTCACCACGAGGTCCTGAATTCGCTGTGCAGTGATTTGTCCACCGCAATCGATGAGCAGGACTGCGCGGATGCGAAGAAACGCCTGGAAGACCTGGTCACCGAGCTGCGCAGGATCATGAACAACCTTTATCCTAAAGATTTGGAAGCTGAGGGATTCCTGGCGACTATTCAGAAGAGGCTCGACAGCAACAGAGCAAAAATGCAGAAGCGCTTGCCCGAATTTACCATCGCGTTTGATTGTCCCGCGGACATTACCGACGAAGTGATCTTGCGGCATCTTGTCCATCCCTCGCACCTCGTGCTGCTTTACAGGATCGTCCTGGAGGCCATTATCAACGCGCGAAAGCATTCAAACGGAAGTTTCCTGGGAATCTCTTTTCGTCGCGGAAGGCGAGACCCAATCAAAATCGCCGTGAGCGACAACGGCTCCGGAAACGGCGGTCCCTACCCCGAGAATCTGGGCATTGGACTGATGCGACGGCGCGCCGAGGAAATCGGCGGGGAGATTGATTACAAAAGAACGTCTCCAGGAGGAGGGACGACCGTCACCATTCGCTTAGCTCCGGCGAAAAATCTACGGCCAAAGACAACTACCGGCGGATCCAGCGGAAATGCGGCCACGCAATGAAGGGTTCCCGCGATGCGGAACAAAAGTGACCGGGCAAAAAATAAACTGCGGATTCTCGTGGCGGATGATTCACCGGGAGCCATCGATCAAATCAGTTCCTGGATTGAGGAGCTGTGCGAGGCGGAGATTCACACCGCTCTGACGCCGGAGGACGCGATCCGGAAAGCAATCGACGAGGAAATCGAGAACCTCGTCTTGGACATCGACTTCGGCTCCGGGCGGGATTCAGGGGTGGCGATTGCTCGCAAGATCCTGGAAAGCCGGTCAGGAAATAAAGCAAAAACACGCATCCTGTTTCGGACCGTCCACGCCGGCGATGCAGGCTATCTTCGCCAGATCGAAAGATTCATTACCGACTCCACCCACAAGCCTGAAGTTTGGGGGTTTGTCGACAAGGGGGCCGTGCCCAAGAGGCTCGTGCAAAATGCCGTCGAACAGGTTTTCATTTACGAGATCTCTTTCACCGATATCTTTAACCAGCACCTAAAGAACTCCCCATCGAGAGAATTCAGCGACCTGGAGTTTACCGTCTTGATCTATCTCTGCCTTGGGTTGACGAATGACGGCATCGGCTGGCTGCTCGGCGCTTCACGGCAGAGTGTGGAAAGGATCATCAGCGGGCTCTACGAGAAAATCGGTGTTCCCGGGAGACGAGAGGCGCGTCAGGGAGTGGCATCATTCCTTGAGAAAAGAACCCGCCTTTCTTTTGAGGCGATCGCGCGCGGGCTGGTAAATCCCCATTTGCTGAGGGAAGAAGACGATCGATTGACCCAGCGAGTGAAAAAAGATACCCCTTCGGAGGATCGCCTGTACATAAATCCGGACTGGCTTCACCGGGAAACATAAGCGAACCCGCAGCGGCGGCGCCCGGCCGGTCGCCGCTACCCCTCCTTACAATATCAGATCGAATTCTGTCCATCGTCATTTCGTCCGAAAGCGCCTCGCGTAGCTTGGCCTGGTTCAGGCGGAGCAAAACTTAATGGATACCCCCTCGAACGGTTTCTTCAGGGTAAACAATTCGGTTCTTCCTCGTCGGCATTGACGTAGAGCAAAGGAGGAAAAGTCTATGTGTGGAATCGTGGGGGTTGTGGGCAAAACGGAAATAGCGCCCATTCTAGTGGAGAGCCTTTGCCGGCTGGAATACCGGGGCTACGATTCCTGCGGCGTGGCGACGCTGAATTCGGTCGGCGTCGAAGTTAGAAAAGATGTCGGTTTCGTGCAAGAGGTGGCTTACCGGCAGAAGTTTGCTTCGGCCCATGGGGGGTTAGGCATCGCCCATACGCGCTGGGCAACCCACGGCGGAGTCACCCGGGAGAATGCGCACCCTCACCTGAGTTGTGACGGCACCTTTGCCGTAGCCCATAACGGCATCATCTCGAATCATGAAATCCTGAGAAGGGAGCTTCGGGGGCTGGGTCATCGGTTTTCTTCGGAAACCGACACGGAGGTTTTTCCCCACATCGTGGAAGAAATCCATCGTAGTGGGATCTCTGTGGAAGAGGCGTTTGTTCGCGCACTGCGGCGCCTTGAGGGGAGTTTCGCCATCGCTATGATTTCCTCCCGAGATCCGGAAAAAATCTACTGCGCCCGGCAGAGAAGTCCGCTTGTGCTCGGAATCGATTCCGGGAGACACTTTTTCGTCGGCTCGGACGTAAATGCTTTCTTGCATTTTACGCGACGAGCCGTGGTCCTTGAAGACGGGGAGTACGCGGTGCTTTCCCGCGACGGCTATTTTGTCCGTGCGATCGCAGACGGGAGGACCCGCAGCAAGCCGATTATGGAAATCAATTGGAGTTTAGGAGAGACGGAGAAGGCGGGATACCGGCACTACATGGAAAAAGAGATTTGGGAACAGCCGGACGTGATCAGGCGGGCTATGGAGGTGTCCCAGAAAGAGATCGTTGCAGTGGCGCGACTCATGCGCGCGGCAAAAAGAAACGTTTTGGTCGGAGTGGGAACCACATACTACGTATCGCTTTTCGGCCAGTATCTGTTCGCCGGCCTTGCGGGAGAGTTTTCCCCGGCCTTCAGTTCCGATGAATCGGGAGAGCTGCTGATGATGGACCGGGAGACTCTTCTCCTTGCAATTTCTCAGTCCGGTGAAACCTTTGACACGCTCCAGACGATTCGCCAGGCGAAAGCCGACGGGGCTCGAACCGCGGCAATCGTAAACGTTCCGGGCTCTTCCATGACAAGAGAGGCAGAAATCGTCATCCATCAGAACTCAGGACCTGAGATCTGCGTCATCAGCACCAAGGCAGCCATGGCGCAGATGCTCCTTTTAATGCGCATGGCTCTCGAGTTGGGTTATCTAAGGCAACACCCCCCCGCGATGGAGAATCTCGATCTGTTAAGAGAGATTATGGAGTTGCCAGATCTGGTCGAGACAATGCTGCGGAACCAGCAACTCCAGATCCGCGATCTGGCGCATCGGTTTTCCAACAGGCGCAACTGGTTCTACTTGGGCCGCGGCCTCTACACGCCTATCGCCCTGGAATCAGCCCTAAAGATGAAGGAGGTAACTTACCTGCACGCCGAGGGCATGGCGGCGGGTTTTCTCAAGCACGGCACCCTCTCGCTCATTGATGAGGAGACACCCTGTGTTTTTCTGATTCCGCCCAAGGAGGCGAAGGACCTTTACGACTTGACCATGGGAAGCGTGGCGGAGGTGCGCGCGCGGCGCGGGAAGGTGATTGCCTTCGCTTTCGAGAGCGGAGGCGGAAAGTTTGACGAGGAGGTGATTTTGCCGAAGGCCTCGGTTTGGCTTGCGCCGCTCCTTCACCTTGTCGCAGGGCAGGTGCTGGCCTACGAAACCGCATTGGTTCTGGGACGTAACATCGACCGGCCACGCTCATTGGCGAAATCCGTTACGGTTTCATAAACAACCGGCTGAAGAGGGCTGGAAACGGCGCGTTTCAAACACTCTGGAGCATACGACGCTTTGAATTGGAGGGAGGAGAATTCCATGCATCTTGTCACAGGCGGCGCAGGTTTTATCGGCTCTCACCTCGTGGAGCGACTGGTCAGCATGGGGGAAGCGGTTCGGGTGCTGGATAATTTTAGCTTCGGTACCAACGATAACATTCATTCGGTGCGCGATAAAATCGAGATCATCCGCGGCGACGTTCTCGACGCGTCCGCGTTGCGCAAAGCGATGGAAGGAATTGAGGTCGTCTTTCATCAGGCGGCTCTTCGGTCGGTCCCTTTTTCCGTGGATAATCCCGGGGTCGTGAATCAGGTGAATGTGGACGGAACGCTCGATGTTCTCCTGGCGGCGCGAGATGCCGGGGTCCGGCGGGTCGTCTACGCCTCCTCCTCCTCAGTTTATGGAGACACGGATGTAACGCCAAAGAAAGAAAAATTCATCCCCAGGCCGCTTTCTCCTTACGCTGTCTCGAAGCTCGCTGGCGAGCATTACTGCAAGGTTTTTAGGGCTTTGTACGGCCTTGAAACCGTCAGCCTGCGTTATTTTAATGTTTTTGGTCCCAGGCAAGATCCAAACTCGCAATATGCTGCGGTCATTCCGCGTTTCATTTGCTGGGCCCTGGCCGGCGAGCCTCTGGAGATCCATGGAGACGGATTACAGTCTCGGGATTTCACGTATGTTGAAAATGTCATAGATGCGAATTTGTTCGCGGCGCGAAGCCCCGAAGCTGTTGGCGCGGTGATCAATGTAGCGCAGGGCAAAGAGCATACCCTTTTGGATCTGGTCGACTTGTTGGGGCGGATCTTAAACAGGGAAGTGCAATGGATTTACAAGAACGCGAGGGCGGGGGACATACGCCGCAGCCTGGCAGACATTTCAGTGGCAAAACGCCTACTCGGTTACCGGCCGCGGGTCGCATTTGAGGAAGGAATCGTCAAAACAGTGGAATTCTTCGCCCGGCAGAGAACCAAACTATCGAGTCATGAGTTTGAGCCGGAGCTAAGTCTCGCCATAGGCAAATAGATCACAAGAGCACCCGTGGAGGTTCACCAGTTCGCCCGGCATCGGGCCTCTTCCGGACCCACCCATTTCCCTAAGCCAGCCGAGCGCCGAAGAAGTCATTGAAGCCGCGCGCTCGCTTCGGCTTGGGGGCCCGCCCACCCGCCTGTTCCTTCAGGGTCAATTCGACAGTAGATGATGCCGTTCCGAATCCATGATTATGGGGGGTAGGGGTGTCTCAAATTCTTGACAATGCAACGGTTGAGCACCTAAAGTGAGTGACGAACCCGTATTTTTGGTTCGGTGGATTGGCGGGAGAAGCTTTTGAGGTTGCGGTATGCCCGGTAAATTTTACGAGGAGCTCGAGGTTGGACAGCGTTTTCAACACGCCAACGGCCGCACCGTGACGGAGATGGACAATGTGCTTTTCTGCGCCTTGACGATGAATACGCAGCCGCTGCATCTCAACGAAGAATTCGCCGCCCGAACGCAATTCGGGCAACGCATCGTCAACGGGCTCTACACCATGTCGCTGGTCGTGGGGCTGACGGTAGCGGATCTCTCCGAAGGAACGATCGTCGCTAATCTCGGGTATGATAAAGTCGCCCACCCGAATCCGGTCTTCCATGGCGACACGATCACCGTCGAGACGGAAGTCCTGGAGAAACGCGAGAGTCGCTCCAATCCGGAACGAGGTCTTATACGATTCAAACACATCGGCCGGAAGCAGGACGGCACCGTAGTGGTCGAAGTAGAGCGGACCGCGCTTTTTTTAAAGCGTCCTGTGAATGGATAACGGCGAGGACCCACCCGCCGGACCCGCTACGCAGTTACTCCGAACTGAGTCAGCAACCCTGCAAGCGTCAACGATAGAAACTTAACCACAAAAGAACGCAGAGACCGCAAAGTCCTAGCTTTTTGTAATCCCCAGGGCGTCATCTATCTGAACATGGCGGTCGCGTACGGCCAGGCAAGCCGGGCAAGCCCGCAATACGTGGAGCTCAACCATCATCGCGTCATGTGGAAACTCCTGCCGGACCAACTTAACAAGTTGCCGCAGCTTTTTGTCAGGAATGCTCGCCTCACGCGCTACGGACTCGTAGTCAAAATATTTCACGAACTCTTCCAATTTCCGCCGGTGCTTTGATTTCAATGATCAGAAATCCCTGGAACGTCGCTCACGACTTTGTTTCCAGCGCGCGCAACATCCCTTCGATCTTACTCTTCAAATCCGGCAGATCTCGTTCAATCGCATCCCAAACAATATTGACATCGACCACAAAGTAGTCGTGAACAAGGATATGGCGCATGCCTATGATATCAGTCCATGGGATGTCCGACCTCTGATCGCGTAGCTCTTTGGGGAGTCCATATGCCGCTTCACCGATGATCTGAAGATGACGCACGAACCAATTCTGGATGAGCTCATCAGTCTCAAACGCTTGTCTGCCACGCACCGCGTACCGTTCGATATTCGCTATGGCGTCGAGAATATCGCGGAGGCGTTCCTTGGGGTCCCTCATAACAGCTCAGCCTCTTTTAGGACGCGATCCCGGATCCGCGGCTTAAGCCCCTGCTCGGTCACGACATCCACTTGCAGCCCGAGCAAATCACGCAAATCCATCAGCAGGCCGCCCATGTCGAATAGTGTGCGGCCTGGCTCCATATCCACGAGAAAGTCCACATCGCTGTCCGGCCGGGCTTCGCCCCGAGCTACGGAGCCAAAAATCCGAATGTTACGCGCTCCATGCTTGGCGGCGATTTTAAGGATCTCTTCTTTCTTGTCCAAAAGTGCATTCGTATCCATAGTTTCACGCGTTTGGGAGCTTGTATTGATTGTACCCTTCGGAACTGCGGCTCGCCATCACGATAGGTCCCGCTCTCATCGCCTTAATCTGCGCTCACCTGTTTTCTGCTCTGCGGCTGCTCGGGTTCATGCGACGCGCACCCCGTCGCGCTCAACCGCTTTACGGAAAGTTGATCCACTTCGCCTTCGTTTTTCCCACTCTTCTTCGGTGTAGGCGAGAATGGACGGTAACACGTCGGTTTTCGCCGCGAGCAGATAACCGATCCATCGCAGATCTCTCTTCAGCCCGGCGGCATCA